>DATMAW010000175.1:0-12250 GCA_035559715.1 Gemmatimonadales bacterium
CCGCACGGCCTCCACCTTGAACTCGGGGCCAAACGCCCGCCGCGTCCGTGGCGATTCTTCCTTCTTCGACTTGGTCATTGAACACCTCCACCCCGAACATAACGGGGCTAATGAGGTGCCCACCAAATCGGGTCAATCCCATAGCTACTGGGACATGTACTTCGGCTACGGGTTGATCACGGCCGGCGTCTGCCTCGTCGAAGCCGTGCTGCTTTAGCAACTCGTCGCATAGCGGCCGGGAAATTCTGCTCTCGTGCGGCCCATCCTCGGGCTCCTGGTTACCGCGACCGTCGTGCATGTCCTACTCCTCGCCCGACATCTCATGTTTGTCGTGCCCATGGCCTTCGACGTACTCATCGCGATGCTGCTGACGTGGGCATATGTCGCGCTCGCCATCGCCAAGCGTTAGGTTCACGCCAGAGACGCGAGGAACGCTGTACTGAAACACGGAGTCGAGATTTACTGGGCGGAGGTAGGTGTCATCCGCCGTCACGGTCTGACGAACGCTGAAGCTGACCAGGAATCTGTGGAATTGCGTGCGGCTTGGCCGCGCGCTCTTATTAGCCTTCCTTGCGGCTTAGCTCACGCGTTACGCGGATTGCAGTCCGCGTCACGCTCACCTCAACTGGAGGAAACGATGCGCCCGCATCTCCCGTCGCTGCTATCAGTCGCCGTTCTCGGCGCTTGCTCGGGACCACGAGTAGACGTAGCGGCCGAGACCGCGGCTGTGCAGGCTCGCAGCAAAGCTGTAGCCGCCGCGGAGGCGGCTCAGAACACCGAGGGAGCGCTCGCGTTCTGGGCGGACAACGCGGTGGTGCAGCCGGCGGGGGCTCCCCAGATTCAGGGCCGGGAGGCGATACGGGCACTCTACAACAGCTTCTTCGGTACCGGTCAGCTCAAGGAGTTTGAGGGCACGACGAAGCACATCGAGGTCTCGGAGGCCGGGGATCTGGCGTGGGAGTACGGCGTGAATCGGATGGTCCTCGCAGGACCTAAGGGCGACCTCCTGGACCGAGGCAAGTACCTGCTCGTGTGGAAGAAGATCAATGGCGAGTGGTACATCGCAGCTCTCAGTTTCACGAGCGATGCACCCGCCCCTGCGCCCGTAACGTCCGATTAGTTACCGGGCAAAGCAATCCGCCTGACCCCGGAATTGGAGCTGTCGGGCGCTGGGGAGGCTCATCGCCCGCGTGACGGCTCACCAAGGATGCCAGACCTATGAAGAATTCCCCTTTGCTGAACCGCCGAGATTTCCTCATGAACTCTGGCGTCGCGGCGATTGCCGGACTTCCTTTGGGCGATCGGTTCGTTCATACGACGGGCCACTCACCACAGACACCGGAAGGTCCAGACTCGGGCGCCGGGCCCCTTGCCGGCAGCGAGTATCTCTTCGGCAAAGGTGTCACCTACCTGAACACTGCCGCCTTGGGGCCCACCCCACGTGCGGTATTCGACAAGACCGTGGCTGCGTGGTACGACCTCGAAGCCAACCCGTCCTTCCACGGCTATGGGCGGCTCAAGGACGCGATGGAAAGCGTCCGCGCAAAAGCAGCTCAGTTCCTGGGTTGCTCGCTCGACGAGATGGTGGTGACACGGAGCACGACGGAAGGAATGAATACCGTCGCTCAGGGAGTGGTTCTCAAGCCTGGCGAGCGCGTCCTTACATCAGATCAGGAGCACCTAGGCGGTCAGATGTGTTGGAAGCATTTCGCGCGCCGCCATGGCGTGGTCATTGACACTGTAGCCTTGCATCCGATGGAGCACGATCCTCAGCTGATTCTGGAGCGCTTTGAGGCGGCCCTCACGCCATCAACCCGGGTCCTCAGCGTTAGCCACGTGCTCTCTTCAACTGGCTTGCGGATGCCGGTTGGGGAATTGGCCGCCCTGGCACGCAACCACGACTGCCTCTGCCTGGTGGATGGCGCGCAAGCGGTGGGGGCAATCGACGTCAACGTGAAGGCGCTGGGCTGTCATGCATACGCCACGAGTGGTCACAAGTGGCTGATGGGTCCCAAAGGGACCGGCCTTCTGTACCTTGCTGCAGAAACGACCGGCGTCATCGATCCTCTGCTTCTTGAGGACGGCCGGGGCGTCTACGTCGAATCCACTGGCGTCCGCTACATTCCCGGAGTCTTGGGTCTTGGCGCTGCCCTCGACCTCATGACCGGGATCGGGATGGCAAGTGTCGAGGCACACGCCGTCGGGCTACGAAACGGCCTTTACCAAGAACTACAGGAGTTGCCTCAGCTAGAGGTCGTGAGCCCGCCTCCAGGGCCGCTGGCAACTCCGTTGATCACGTTCAGGCTCCCGGAAGCAATCGACAGCGCAGTTCTCGTCGCTACCCTTCGCGAGAAGCACGGCCTTGTTGTGAAGATGGTGCCGAAGAACTGGTTAAACGGCATCCGGATTTCCACGCACATATTCAATTCAGAGCAGGAGATTCACCGGCTGATCCGGGCGCTCCGTGCAGAGTTGGCGTAGTTTCGGGAAGATCACCGTTAGACAGAACCGTCGCTGCTCCTGGTGCTGGCCTTCGCGCCGCTCGTGTTCCTTGCCCACTGGGTGTGGCGCGCGCGAATTCGCAAGCGTGTGAACGGTGTGGCGCTTGCGGCCGTCCACGGCAGCTGACCGGTTGGCGCCGCGCGCCCTGTGTGCCGCCTGCCGGCCGTATGCCCGGAGAAGGCCTCGTTTGACGCGTCCTGGAAGCGCGCTGAATATTGTTGTCCCGCCGTGAGCCGGCAGACTCAATTGCACGGAGAACCCTCGATGAGAAACGGATCCGGGTCTCTGACGCGGTCCCGCGCAGGCCTCCCGGCCCTTCTGCTCACCGCCAGCCTTATCGTGTTCGCACCCGCACGTGCTGCGGGCGACGTGGTGCGCGTCGAGGTGGATCGGCGCGAAGTCATCGGCGGCGGAACGCCGTGGGGGGACGCGGGACCGTACGAGCGACTAGTCGGCCGCGTGTTCTTCGAGTTCGATCCGACGGACCCGCACGACCTCCGCATCACGGACCTCGCTCTCGCGCCGCGAAACGCACGTGGAAAGGTGGAGGTGTGGGCCCAGTTCGTTATCTACAAGCCGTTGGACCCAGCGCGCGGGAGCGGCGTGACGCTCTTCGAGATCCCCAACCGCGGCGGCGGTTCGGGGATCGACGTACCGGCCACCGTGGTAATGCAGGGAGAAAACGCCTACATCCTGCGCATGGGGGCCACCGTGGTGTACCTGGGTTGGCAATTCGATGCCCCCGCCACTCCACCCGGGCTGCGCCTCCACGCGCCAACGGTGACCGAAGACGGCAGGATGATCACCGGGCTGGTACGCGCATACTGGGTAGTAGAGGCACGCACCACGACGCTGCCCGTGTCTGCAGCCGTGAGCTACCCGGTCCTGGATCCCGGTGCCGCCGGTCACGCCCTCCTGGTCCGAGACACTTGGGCGGCGGAGCCACGCCTCGTGCCACGAGGGGCGTGGAGCTTCGCGCGGGTGGACGACGGGCAGTTGGTGGAGGACGCGACCCACACCCACCTCTCGACCGGGTTCACACCAGGCAAGATCTACGAGCTGGTCTATCGCGCTGCCAATCCGGTGCTGGTCGGGGCAGGGCTCGCAGCCGTGCGAGACCTGGCTGAATACCTGAAGTACGATCCACAGAGCATCGCGCCTTCTCGGCACGTCATCGCGAGAGGTTTCTCACAGTCCGGACGGTTTCTCCGCCACTTCCTGTACGAGGGGTTCAACGTCGGCGCTGCGGGCCGGCGCGTGTTCGACGGGATGTACATCGTCATGGCAGGCGGGTCGCGCGGCAGCTTCAATCACCGGTTCGCACAGCCTACGACGGCATCGGGCCAGTACCCGACGCGGATCTTTCCCTTCGCTGGCGTCGAATTATCCGATCCGGTCACGGGGGTCCGGGACGGGCTTCTGGCGCGCGCGGGCAGTGCCGTGCAGCTCCCGAAGATCTTCTACGTCGACGGCGGGCATGAGTACTGGGGCAACGCGGCGTCACTCACGCACACGGCTCCGGACGGCGCGCGCGACGTCCCGTTGATGCCCAACGAGCGCCGTTACGTGCTGGCCTCGGCGGACCACACGCCCAACGCCCGCGAGTTGGTACCGCCCACCGACGCGCGGCTGCCGGGATCGCCGGCCTACCGCGGCAATCCCCTGGAAGCCCGGCCAGTCCAGCGCGCGCTCTTCCGCGCGCTGGTGGAGTGGGTGCGAGACAATCGGCTGCCGCCACCGTCAAGCCACCCGACGATCGCGAGCGGCACACTCGTGCCGGCTGACTCGGTACGCTTTCCCCGCATCCCGGGTGTCGCGTTTCCACGCGCCGCCGTTCCCGTGTACCGGCTCGACCTGGGACCGCGGTGGTCGCAAGGGATCGTCGAGCGCGAGCCGCCCCGGCTTGGCGCGCCGTTCCCCGTACGGGTTGGCCAGGTAGACAGCGTGGGCAACGAGCTGGGCGGACTCCGAACGTTGGAAGTGGCAGTGCCGCTGGCGACGTATTTCCCGTGGCAGCTGCGCACTGACTCCGCGGCCGTCACCACGCCGCTGGTCAGCAACGAGGGCTCGATCGTGCCCCTGGCAGCCACCGAGGCGGCGCGCCAGGCGGCCGGAGACCCCAGACCATCGGTTGAACGGCTCTACCGGAATCGCCAGGACTACCTCGCGCGTGTTCGGCGCGTCGTGCAGCAGCTCGTTGACGAGCGCTTCCTGCTCGCGGAGGACGCGCCGGGTGAACTGGCCAGGGCCGAGAGCATCTGGGCTTGGGTGACCGGGCGCGGTGGCGATAGCGAGCGGCAGTAGGATAGCGCTCGATGTGACCGGCAGAAGGCATCGGGCCAGCCGATGGCGGATCCCGTCAGAACCTTGCCCCGACATCCACCGTAAACGAACTGGCGAACTGCCTTGCGACGGGTAGACTTGACGAGTCAGCCAAAAACGGCGTCCTATGACCCGTGAAGCCCTTGAAGCGCAGCTTCGTCGCGACTCCCGCCCGAGGCGCGGCCACATCCCGCCCGCGTGTTTGATCGAGAGCCTGGATGATCAACCGGAGCTTGATCCTGCCCGCTTGGAAGCACGGCGCCGAGCGGCGGAGCTGCGGTCGGGAACGGTTCAGCCGGGACCCGCGGCGGATACTTTCCCGGAGGCGAGTCGCCGGATCGCCCGATGACGGGCAGGCCTAGCCAGGGCCTCGGAAGCGACTTCGCAGGCGCAATCGAGCGCCTTGTGGGGTTGGTCAGCGCATCAGGACAAAGGAGGCAAACATGACGCAGCTACAAAAAGCAACGATCGGCGAGTTCAAAGCGCATTTTCGTGGGGATGTGCTTCTTCCTGCCGACGCGGGGTACGACGAGGTGCGCCAAATCTGGAACGCCATGATCGACCGCAAGCCCGCGCTGATCGCCCGCTGCACGTCGCCTGAAGATGTCGTCCAGGCAGTCAAGTTCGCGCGCAAGCAAAAGCTGCTCGTCTCAATCCGTGGGGGCGGGCACAACATCGCGGGCAATGCCGTCTGCGACGACGGCCTCATGATCGACCTCTCGCTGATGAAAGGCGTCAAGGTGAACCCGAAGGATCGGCGGGCCACGGTCGAGCCCGGTTGCACCCTCGGCGACTTCGACGCGGCCACGCAGACGCACGGCCTGGCGACGCCGCTCGGGATCAACTCCACCACGGGCGTGGCCGGTCTCACGCTCGGAGGCGGCTTCGGCTGGCTGAGCCGCAAGTACGGCATGACCGTGGACAACCTCCTCTCCGCGGACGTCGTCACGGCGGATGGCAGTCAGATACACACCAGCGACACGGAAAACGACGACCTCTTCTGGGGCCTGCGGGGCGGCGGTGGAAACTTCGGTATTGTCACGAGCTTCGAGTTCCAACTGCATCCGGTCGGGCCGAACGTGCTGAGCGGGCTCATCGTCTTCCCGTTCGATCAGGCGAAATCCGTGCTCGCGCAATTCGCCCGGTTCACCGAGACGATGCCGGACGACCTCAACGTCTGGATGGTCACCCGGAAGGCGCCACCGCTCCCGTTCCTTCCCGCGGACGTACACGGGAAGGAGATCGTCGCCCTGGCGCTGTGCTACGCGGGCGAGCCCAAAGAGGGGGAGAAGCTGATCGCGCCGCTGAGGGGCTTCGGCAAGCCGCACGGAGAGCATATCGGCGTGCAGCCGTACACCGCCTGGCAGCAGGCCTTCGATCCACTCTTGACGAAAGGTGCGCGCAACTACTGGAAGTCGCACAACTTCACCCGACTGAACGACGGCGCGATCAATACGATCGTTGAGTACGCCAGCAAGCTACCGTCGCCGCAGTGCGAAATCTTCGTTGGCACGATCGGCGGCCAGACGGCCCGCGTAGCGCCCGAGGCGATGGCCTACTCGAGCCGCGACGCTAAATACGTGTTGAACGTGCACGGCCGATGGGACTCTGCCGCCCAGGACCAGCACTGCATTGCCTGGGCGCGTGAATTCTTCGCCAAGTCACAGCCGTTCGCGAGTCGGGGCGCGTACATCAACTTCCTCACCCAGGATGAGGCCGACCGCATCGCGTTCGCCTACGGTGCGACGTACAAGCGGCTGGTGGAGCTCAAGAAGAAGTACGACCCGACAAACTTCTTCCGGATGAACCAGAACATCAAGCCGGTGTGAGAAGAATGTGAGCAACCGCGGGGAGTTTAGCACGCAGGCTGGCAGACAGGAGCGAGCGACATCACCCTCTTGCTACAGGACTGGCCGTATGCGCATCCCGCTAGGTTTCCTCGTTCTGTCCTTCATCGCCGGCGCCTGCACGCGACCGGCGCCGACGGATCGCATCGCAATCGCCATGAGCGCGGCTCCGCCAGCAATCGCATCCGCTGCGAGGATCATGGATTTCGATAGCGCTGGCAAGCTGGTGGAGCTGCGGCCCGGGACCAACGGGTGGCTGTGCCTTGCCGATGACAGTCCCGCCGCGCCCGGCGACTCACCCGACTGTGTGGATGAGCGTTGGCAGCAGTGGTTCGAGGCTTACGAGCAGAGACAGGTGCCGAGCATCTCAGACGTCGGCATGGCCTACATGCTCCGGGGTTCTCTCACGGCCAGCAACACGGATCCGTTCGCCGAGATCCCTCCGCAGGGAGCCGATTGGATTGTCGATGGACCGCACGTCATGGTCATCGTGCCTGATCCCGCCATGCTGGACGCGTTCCCTGACGATCACAGGACCGGCGGACCCTACGTCATGTACAAGGGGACGCCGTACGCACACTTGATGGTGCCCGTTACAGCGCGATGACTCTGGGCACCGCGCGCGCCCTGCAGACGTTGCCCCCGCTGAACGTTCGAGGAAGCGGGTAACAGATTCGGACGAGGACGTTGGTAACACCTCGGCGTAGACGCTCTCGCGGACCGAGCGGGCTTGCGTGGGCCATGCCGCTGCAGGCCGCAGTGTCGCGTCCGGCGATTGCCTCCGAGCCAACTGGACACTTTACGTCGAACCACTCGTAGGGCCGGTAACGGTCGCAGATTCGGCATTACCACGAGCCGTCGAAGGCGAGGTGCGCGGAGGATGGTAGGGCTCCCAATGGAAATCGTCGGGCCGGTGATCGGCATCGGCGCCATCATCTCGTTCGTCGTTGCCGGCATCGCGGTGCTGCGGCTCTTGCCTCCCCGGCGCCATGACTTGAAGAGCGAGGACCGCCAGCTGCTGGAGGACCTGCAAACGCGGTTCGGCGAGCTCGATGAACTGAAGGAGCGAATCGGAGAACTCGAGGAGCGTGCCGATTTTGCCGAACGGCTCCTGGCCCAGCACCGCGAGGGACCCCGGCTGAACCCACCCCAGGGCTAGTTCATTGCCCACCGCGCCTGCGGTGCAAGTATCGACTGACACTCGGAGGCACAGTGTCCTGGCAGCTTCCACGCATCCTGTTGGGAATCGCTCTTGGCGCGGGTGTGTTTCTGACGGTGGCATTCCTGCTCGGGTGGCTGAGCGAGTGGATCGGCAACTCGTTCAGTCCCGTGGCGACGCTCATCATCATCAATGGCGGCGTCCTCGTCCTCGCCGGCGCGCTGTTCTGGCTGTGGCGTCGGCACCGGCGCCTCAGCCGACGGCCTCAGCGCGAGCGTCGTGACCCCGCCGCCTGACGAGACCGATCGCAGGTGACTGGAGGAACCAGGCATGGATCGCATCAGGCATAGGCGGCAACTCTAACGCCCGGCCGCTCGTTTTCCTACGGCCAGCGCTTCCGCCTGGGTGACGATGATAACCCGGAACCCCTGCGCGAGTCGAGCGGCGATGTCGTCCACCCCTGCCGTGATGCCGCACGGCACGTTGAACTCGTTGCAGGCCGCAAGCACCGTCTGGATCGCGCGCTCCACGGCTGCCATGTCCCCGTTGTAGGCCCGCCGGAGATCGCCGGGACCCGCAAACACCACGCTCACGCCCGGCGTGGAGACGATCTCTCGCGTTCGTGCAACGCCCGCCGTGTCCTCGATGATCAGCATGGCCACCAGGCGCCCGTTGGGATTGACGGGCCACAGCTCTGGCCCCATGGCTTCCACGGCGACAGCGGCGTCTCGCGCGGCCTCGACGTGCGGGAATACGATGGACGCCACGCCGGCCGCGAGTGCCTGTCGGACGCGCTCACGGGCCACGTCCGATCCGTCTCGAATGGGCGGGATGCGCAGCGCAACGGGGTGCGCGGGCCGGTCCCCCATGGAGCGGCGCATCCCGTCCATGTACGCCTGCATTCCCGGAATGTCGAACGGACCGGACTCGAGCGAGTAGAACACGAAGTCGAGGTCGCCGCTTCGGGCCATCACCGCGCCTTGCTCCGGCGTATGCGGACCAGAGAAGATGCCAAAGACCGGTTGCCCTGCGGCCAGCAGTCGAGTGATCGTCGGTTGCGCCTGCGCGGGCGCCTGACCCGGGGCGACCGAGGCATGGAACCCGAGCGCCGCGACCACCGTGGCAACATGCGCCACCCGCCGCGCCCTCAGTTCCATCGCAAGCCTCTGAGCTGCTCCAGGTCCACGTTTCCGCCGGACAACACCGCGCACACGCGCGATGACGACGGGAGTTTGATCAGGCCGTGCAACAGCGCCGCGACCGGTGCGGCCGCCGCCCCCTCCACCACAAGCTTGCACCGTTCCATGATCCAGATCATGGCGTCGAAGATGTCGCGGTCGGGCAGCGCCACGATGTCGTCCACGAACCGCTGAACCACCGAGAAGTTGATCGCTCCAACGCGCCGCACGCGCAGCCCGTCAATCACCGTGCGGCAGTCAATCGTCTCGAGCTTCCCCGCCCTGACGCTCGCCTGCATGGCCGGACCGTCCGATGATTCCACGCCGATGACGCGGATCCCGGGGTGGTGCCCCTTCACCGCCATCGAGACGCCGGAGATCAATCCCCCACCGCCAATCGGCACGATCACCGCGTCCACCTCAGGCCAGTCCTGCACGATCTCCAGACCGAGCGTGCCCTGCCCCGCAATCAACTGCTCGTCGTCGAACGGGTGCACGTACGTCAACCCCTCGGTGCGCACCAGCTCCCTGGCCTTTTCGTTCGCCTCGTCCCAGATCTCGCCGTGCAACACGACCTCGGCGCCGTATGCTTTTGTAGCGGCAATCTTCGACGGCGTGGCATTGCGCGCCATGCACACCACCGCGCGGATGCCGTGGATCTTCGCGGCCAAGGCCACGCCCTGCGCGTGATTGCCGGCGGACGAGCACACGACGCCCCGGCGTTTCTGGTCTTCCGGCATGAGCGCAAACTTGTTCAGCGGCCCGCGAATCTTGTACGAACCCACGCGCTGGAACAGTTCGGCCTTCAGGCGAACGTCGTAGCCCGTGGCCTCGGAGAGCTGGCGGGACGTGAGAAGGGGCGTGTGCTTGATGTGCCGCGCGATTCGCTCTCGCGCCGCCTTGAAGTCCTCGAGCGTCAGCGTGAACAGGGCGACGTCTCAGTCACACGATTGGCAGCGATGATTGTTCCTGGCGCCCATGCTCTCGAGCAGCGCAATCGTCTCCGGGAACGGCTGCACCCGCTGTTGGGGTCCGTTGGCCATGTCCACCGTCGTCTGCCCGCGCCGGCTGACCGCCATGACGTCCGCGCCCTTGGACACGAGGTACAGGATCATCTCATTGTCCCCGCGTGCCGCCGCGTTGTGCACGGCATTGTAGCCGTCGTGATCGCGCACGTTCACGTCCACCTTCAACTCGTCCACCAAGTACTTCACCGCCGGCAGCCACCCGTCGGGCACGTGCCGGTGTTGCTGGCCGACGCGTGACGTGCCGTACCCCACGCCCGACGCGGCGATGAGCGGGTGCACCGCGGGGCCGCCCACGGGAACGGGAGGCAGCCCGCTGGGGTCTTTCTCTTCCCGTTCGGTGCTGTCGCGCGAGCGGTTGGCCGCGCCGGGGAACCGTCCTTCCGGCGGCTTGATCGTCGGGATGTTCGGATCGGCCCCGTACTTCACGAGCAACTTCATTGCCGCGACGTCGAGCGCGTACGCGGCGCGCCAGAAGGCCGTGGCGCCCGAATAATCCACGCCCATCCGGCCGGCGTTGTACGCCGCGTACCAGAGATGGGTGTTGAGACGCGCATTGGGATCGGCACCGGCTGTAAGCAACGCCTCCATCAAGTCCAGGTACGTGGTCTTCTGCTGCTGCCAGGCCGTGGGCTGGGGATGCCAGGTGCGCAGCGCCCACTCGCAGTTGATCGCGGCGAAGAGCGGTGTGGCTCCGTCTTCGCTGGCAAGGCGCGGGTCCGCCCCGCGCCGTAACAACTCTATGGCGAGGTCATAGTGCCCGTTGATCACGGCCACGAGGAGGGGTGTGCTGTGATCTCCCAGCGTTTGCTGGTTGATCTCCGCCCCCGCCTCGAGCAGCAGGCGCGCAGCGTCGAGTCGTCCGTCACGGGCCGCGTAATGCAGCGCCGTCATTCCACCTTGCCTGCCAACCCAATCCTCGTAGGTCAGGGCTCGGGTAGCCGCGCGCCGAGTGGAATCGGGAGAATCTGGCTCGTCCTGGGGACGCACCGCCGCGCGCCGCTCGCTCGACGGGGGGGAGGCGTAGCCTCGACCCGGAGATTCACCCGGCCGCGCGGCAGCCGTGTCGCGCGACGCGCTCGCGGTATCCCGCGCGACGGGAGCCGCGCCGCGGCGCCCACCCCCGGTGGCCTGAGTTGTGTCCGGCAGCGGCCCTCTCGCGGCAGCCAGTACGCGAGCGCGCTTCCGCAGCTCCGCGTCGTCTGCTTTGGACCGCTCGGCGTAATCCACGACCCTCGTCGCCGCCCGCAGATCCGCCCCGGCGTTGATCAGAACTTTCGCCGCCTCGAGGCGACCCTTGGCCACGGCAAACATGAGCGGCGTGCGGTCGGCGAACGCATCCTTCGCGTTCACGTCGGCGCCGTGATCGAGCAGCGCCTGCACGGCCTCCGGACGACCACCGTCGGCGGCAAGGTGGATGGGGGCCGCACCGGTGCTCGTGACGGCGTCAACCCTGGCCCCGCCCTGGAGGAGCATGCGAATCGCCTCGGCGTGTCCTTCCCTGCTCGCCAGATGCAGCGGCGTGTACCAGCCCAGCCGCGTGATCGCGGCGGTGCTGGCGCCCGCGCTGAGCAACACGCGCAACATGGGGACGTTGCCGCTCTGCGCCGCCCAGTGGAGCGCCGTCATGCCATCTGCCTGGGCGGCGTTCACGTCGGCGCCCTGCTTGAGCAGCGTACGCACGGCCTCCAGGTCGCCTCGCTGCGCCGCCGCGGCAACCGGGCCGTCTGTGGGTGCGGCCCACAACACCACCGCCACAAACAGTCCGCCTGCCAGGTTCACAGGTTGACGGATCATGTGTCGTGCCTCATGTCAACGGGCATCCCAGGCGATGACGGTGATCACGGGCGATGCTCGTTTCTGTGGACGGCCGGAGACCCCCGTCTCCCGCGATCGCCTGCCATCGCCGGTGTCTCACACCGCAAACGGTCCGGTACTGTCCCCAAAGCTCTGCAAGTCCTCCAGGCCGAGCTTGTGCAACAGGTCGAGCATCACGTCGGCCATGGACGTGCCATCCGGCGTCTTGATGTGCTGTCCACCCTTCAGTTTTCCATTCGCGCGGCCCACCAGGAACAACGGGCAGCGCTTGTGGTTGTGCAGGTTCGAGTCGCCCATGGGTGACCCGTAAATCACCAGCGTCTTCTCCAGCAGGTTGGCGTCGCCTTCCATGGTGTTCTTCAGCTTCTCCAGGAAGTACGGCACCATGCTCACGTGGTA
>DATMAW010000176.1:0-7761 GCA_035559715.1 Gemmatimonadales bacterium
GGTGGTGCACGATCACACGAGCACGCGTCCCGCCGATCGCGTGGGGGCGGGTGGAAACGAAGAGTCGCCGGCGGCCGCTCTCAGCCGTCCCATTCGCGAGACCGAGCCGTGCGCCGTGGAGAGGATCGTGGACGGAGACACCCTGGTGTGCAGGGGCGGGCTGCGCGTGCGATTGATCGGGATTGATACTCCGGAAATGAGCCAGGAGCCGTTCGGCGAGCAAGCGCGTGGGGCTCTCGCCGCTCTCGTTCCCGCGGGCTCAGAGGTCCTGCTGGAGCGCGACGTGGACTTGAACGATCAGTATGGTCGTCGCCTGGCGTACGTGTGGCGAGATGGCGTGTTCGTCAACTGGCAGATGCTGCGCGGCGGATGGGCCATGCTGCTCACGTATCCCCCCAACGTGCAATATGTGGAGCATTTCGAGCAGGCCCAGCGGCTCGCGCGCGAGCAGGGCCGGGGATTGTGGGGGACGGGCGGGTTTGCCTGTGCGCCGGTGGATCGGCGCCGCGGGCGGTGTGACTGAGCGAGGCCGATGACACCGTCGCCGTCATCGTCTGTCAGCGCCTGGTGATGTGGAAGTACAGTACGCCGCCGCCGCTATTTCCCACGATCACTTCCGGCCGTCCATCGCCGTCGAGATCGGCGGTTCGCGGCGCGCTCAGCGGCGGTAGGGGTGGCTGAAACGACTCGTCGAGCACGAGGCGCGCGTCGGTTCTCGTTCCCTCGTTCCAGTAGAGCGCGAGGCGTGATTCATCCGAGCCCACCAGGAGATCCAGGTCGCCGTCGCCGTCGAGATCGGCCAGGTGCGGCGCGCTGCGCCTCCCCGGCCGGATGGCGGCCCACTCGTCGCTCACGGGATTGAAGCGCGGCGTCCGCGGGGTTCCGTCGTTTCGGAAGAGGCTGACGTAGCCTGATGCCCGTCCCAGCAGGAGATCCAGGTCGCCGTCGCCATCCAGATCGCCGAGTGCGGGTGACGCGTGGCTTCCGCGCGGGATGGACACGATGGCCGTGTCGGCCAATTCGAACCGCGGCGCGCCACCCGAATCCGGGCCGAGGTTGCGCCAGAACTCGACTCGCTGGCCAAACGATCCCACCAACAGGTCGCCCCTGCCATCGCCGTCCAGGTCTCCGGCCGCCGGAGCATAGCTGTAGCCGCCCCGGAGCCCCAGCGCGCCACGCTGCACGAACGATGGAGCCGTCGGCGTGCCGACGTTCTCGAACCGGTAGATGCGCGCCGTGGTCCGGTCGGTCGGCTCGATCTTGTTGGCCAGCAGCAGATCCAAGTCGGCGTCACCGTCCACATCGAGCAACGCCGGAACGCTCTCGCTCCCCACGTCAATCTGTGAAATCAGCGTTCCCGTCTTGCGGGTCCATCCGCCGCTGGCGTCTCGCGAGAACTGCCACAGGTTCTCGATCGTGGTGCGATTGGGATCGTAGGCGCCGCCCAGCACGCCGACCACGAGGTCCGGATGACCGTCTCCGTTCACGTCCCCGAACGCCGGCGCGTTGTATCCGCTGGTGATGAGTGGATCGGTTGGCGGGAATCGCACCGGCGTGCGACGGAGCGAGGGGGCCGCACACGTGCCCACGTTCTCGAACCACAGAAGCCCGGCTTCGAAGAAATCTCCCCACAGAAGATCGAGGTCACCGTCCTGGTCAACGTCCGCGAACGCCATGGTGTTCGCGCCGTGCATGCTCCCCTGGCCGGTGATGATCTCGAGGTCGGCAAACCGGTCGGTGAGGAGGCGAAACATCGGGGGCCATCCCGCGTCTTGCTCCATGACGTAGCGGAGGATGGTGCCACGCATCGTCCCGATGAACAGGTCGAGCCGGCCGTCGCAATCGAAGTCCACGAACTGAGGGATATTCTGCCGGTCGGAGTAAACGGCCGCGCCGGTCATGTCGCGCAGCGAGTCGCTTGGCTGGGCGAACGGCGCGGCCTCGCCGCGGCCCAGCCGCCGCCACACCCTCATGTATCCGAACGGAAGCTCGCCGAACAGATCGAGAGCGCCATCGCCATCCACGTCCACGAGGCGAGACCACTCTCCGGGGCGAAGACCGGCCAGCGCCCGAGACCGCAGCGCGAATCGCGGCACGCCATCGCGGCCTGCGCCCTCGTTCCCGAGGAGCATCAGTTGATCGCCGTACTCTTGCACGACGAGGTCCCGCAGGCCATCGGCGTCGAAGTCCACCAGTTGCGGCCGTGGCGAGTTGAAACCGCCCAGGAACGGAAGATCGAGTGAACGTCCCGCGGAATCCGTGACCGGAAACGGCCGCACGCGGTCCTCGAGCGTCAGCCGCGGATGGTCCGCGGGAGGCGTCGCGACCGGCGTCGGGGCGCCCGCACACGCCGCGAGCAAGAAAACGGGGGTGAGGCGACCGGCCGGCGGGCTCAACGGCATCGTGTCGGTGTGCTTGGCGGCTCCGCGGGATGAGAAATACCGATGCCGGCGGCATAGTGCCCGGCGGGGAGCACGGCGTCCACCGCACGAGTGGCGAGACAGATGGCCACCACGTTCCCCGCGCCCGTCGCCTGGTGCCCCTCGTGGTCGTGCGCTCCCCCCGCCTGATAGCGATTGCTGACGTAGACAAACCGGCCGTCCGGGCTCATCGCTACGCCGTGGGGCTGGCGGAAGGACTCGTGCCGCACAACCTGCTCGGCGCGCCACGTCCCCGTTGAAATGAACGTCACCGCGTTCGCATCCAGATTCGTCACGACGACCCACCGGCCGTCCCACGTGAATGCGGACTCGAACGGTCCCGGCTCCACCGCAATGGTGCGCGCGAGCGTGGGCGTCGCCGGGTCGGTGAGATCGAACACGAGCAGTTGCGCGCTCGTGGATGCCGTGGCGGCGAGCCAGCGCCCGTCCGGCGAGAGGGCGAACTGCGTGAGCGTGTGCGGCGGGCCCTCGACGTCCACCAGCTTCACGGTGCCATCGTCCAGGTGGACGCTGGCGAGTTGGTTGACCCCGAGGCTTGCCACGTAGGCGTAGTCGCCGGCCGCGACGATGGCGTGCGGCCGCGGAAAGAACACGTCGATCTCGTCGAGCAGCTTCATGTCCGACCGCCGAATGATCGCCACGCGCCGGGGCGGATTCACGGCGCTCATCGAACGCGCCACCACCAGCAGGTCGCGCGTGGGGTGCAGGGCGATGAGCCCGGGGACGTCGAGGTCCACGCTGCCCACCACACGGTTCGAGCGATCGAGTTTCAGCACCTTGCCCGCGCCGATGAGCGTGACGTACCAGTGACTCCCGTCGGGCTCGACCTGCGCATGGTGCGGCCTGGCGGAGGGTGCGAACCCGAACGCGCGGAGGTCGAGGGTCTGCTGCACGCTTGGCCCGCCGAGGTCCACGATGGTGACGGTCGCATCGTCCTGGTTGGTCACGTACAGGCGTGGACCTTGTTGCGCCGCGGCGGCGACGGGCAGCGCCACCGCGAGCCAGACGCCATGCCAGCGGCTCACGGAACCAGTTGCTCCTGCGGCCGGTGCTTCACCACGAACAGCCCTTCCCGCATGCTCGTCAGCACGATGGTGCCGCTCTTGAAGTACGGATAGTTGCTCCAGGAGCCGGCGAACCCGGGCACGTTGTCTCCCGTGGGGACGGTGTCGAAATACGCCGTCTCCCGCGGGTTGGCCGGATCGGAGATGTCGATCACGCGCAGGCCGCTCACGTAGTTCGATTGGTACATGTACTTGCCGCGCACGTAGAGGTTGTGATCCGTCGCGGCCGTCGTTCCCAGGAATTCCTTCAACAGCGTTGGTTCCTCGAGGTTCGACATGTCCCAGATGATCGTGCGCGTGCGTGGCACGGTTCCCGCAAGCTCGTCTCCCTCATCGTCCAGGAAGAAGTACCGGTGGTCCTCGCTCAGCCACCCCTGGTGGGCGTAGGCCGTGTTGGGGTAGGACGCCACGGCAATCGGGCGCGGGTTCTTCTTGTCCGTGACGTCTGCGATTCCCACGGCCGTTTCCGAGCTGTTGAAACAGATCTCACGACCGTGATAACGGGCGTCCGGTCCCTTGTAGGTCACGCACTGTGCATCGTGCGTGTAGCCGGTGCGCTGCATCCCGGTCGAGGGATCCGCGTAGCAGCCGGCGAAGGTGGGACGCCTCGGATCGCGGATGTCGATCATGTGCAGCGCGCCCCCGCAGGTCTCGCCGCCCATGCTGTTGCCCACGGGAAAGGCGAACCCGGCGTCCTCGTTGATGACGATGTTGTGGGCGCTGGCGATACGATCGTAATGCGCCGTCTCGCTGAACGTGACGGGAGGAGTGCGGACGGATCGCAGCTGCGTCAGGTCGAACACCTGCATTCCATGGGGTCCCGCGCCGTCCGCCACGATGAACGCGTGGTCCTTGTAGGTCTTGATGTCCCGCCAGAGGTTGGGCTGCGCGCCGGCGTGGAGCGGGAGCTCGCCCACATAGACCGGGTTCGCGGGGTCTGTCACGTCAACGAACGCCGTCCCATCCATGCGGCCTACCAGCGCGTACTCACGCCCGGTTTCCGGATCGGTCCAGCCCCAGATGTCGTTCAGCATGATGCCGCGCTTTCCGCCGATGGCGGACACCGGAAGAAACGACTGGAGATCCACTCGCTCGCACGCGAACGCCTCGATTCTCCCGGTCTCGCACTTGCGCTCGGCGCCCGTGAGTGGCGGGAGCGAGCTGGGCCGATCCGTGATCACGCCGCGCTCGCGCCACGTTCCGCTCACTCGCTCGCGCGTGTACGCGATCGCTTTGCCTTCATAGAAATCGTTCAGCGGGCTCCCGATCACCGCGAGATCTCCTGAGGCGGCCATCGAGCCCCCGAACTGGGCGCCGAGGCCGGCCTTGGGCGTGGTGAGCTGTTGCACCTCCCGCCACCCGTCGCCATTCGGGTCGAACACGTGCACCCGGCCCGCACCCTGATTTGCCTCGCGCGCGCCCACGAGCACGGTGCGGCCGGCCCGCGCGAGCGTGAATCCGAAATACGTTCCCGCCTCGGGCTGCGCGGCCAGGATCTTGCCCGCGGGCGTCCACGTGGTGCCGGATCGGCGGAAGACATAGACGGCGCCCTGGCGGCCGGGTGCGCCAATCAGAGCCTCGGTGTCCGTCAGGTGCACGCCGAACCCGAAGCCGATTGCGGAGTCCGCCCCAAAGGAGAGACGCGCTTCCTCTACCCAGCGTCCATCTGGTGCCGCGCGAAACACGACGGCCGCCCCCGGCCTGGGCCGCAGCGCCGTCGGCGGTGCCTGCGGTGGCGGTGCCGCGATAACCGGGCCCGGCACACCCACGAGCAGCCGATCCCCGCTCAGGGCGATGGCGCGACCAAAACGATCGTTCGGCTCGGCGCCGGCGCCCACGGTCACGGGGCCAGACCATGTGCCGCTGGCGTCTCGCCGGAACGCGTACACGGTGCCGCGAGACGAATCCCGGCTCGGCGCGCTCACGATCACGGTCTGGCCGGATATGGCTACCTGAAGGCCGAACTCCTCCGCCACGGCGTCCGGCGGAGGCGCGAGCATGGCGACCCGCGTCCACTCACCACCCCGTTTTTCGAACACCCACGCCGCGCCGGCCGCGCCGTGCCCGGGTGCCCCCACGACCAGGAAGTTCGCCTGAACGGCCAACGACGTCCCGAACCGATCCCCGAGCGTCGCCTCATCCACCGTGAGGGTCCCCGCTTCGGTCCAGCCTCCGTCTCCCGACTGGCGGAACACGATCACGGCGCCGCGCTCCGCGGGCGGCATCGGGAAGTTCGGCACCACGCCCGTTCGCGTGATGAACAGTTCATTGCCTTCCACGGCAATGGCGGTGCCAAAGCCGATGATGGGACCGGACCAACTCCTGTCGGCCCAGGTTTGGGTGAGGGCTGACGTCGTCACGAGGGACACGAGCAACGCGAGTGTGCCAACGAATCTGGACATATTCTGAGAGGGGTTGGAATTGGGCCTAAGGGTTGTGACGCAGCCGGGCGCGGGGGGGCACGGCCACGCCTCAAAGATACTGAGAGCGCGGCGGATTGCAGGCCGGGCTCGCTGCCGCTCCCGCCGCCGAGCCCGCGCCTGTATCCTTGACCGTCCCGCCGGTGACGGCACGCGTTACCCCACAAGGAGTGCTCATGTTCACCAGAACCTTTCTCTTTCTCGCGTTGGTTGTGGCCGTTCGTCCGGCGCTCGCGCCCGCGCAATCCCTGGACGAGATCCTCGCCAAGCATTTCGAGGCAATGGGCGGCGTCCAGAAGCTCAAGGCGGCCCACTCGTACCGAATGACGGGTCGCATGATCCTGGGGCAGGGAATGGAAGCGGCGGTCACGCGGCTCCAGCAGCGGCCCAACCTGTCCCGCATGGATTTCACGATTCAGGGGATCACGGGCACACAGGCGTACGATGGAACCACGGCATGGATGTACATGCCGTTCATGGGCCAGACCGCGGCCGAGCCCATGCCCGTTGATCTCGCGAAGATCGCCGCGGAGGATGCGGAATTTGACGGCCCGCTGATGGACTACGCGGCCAAGGGTAACACGGTCGAATTGTTGGGGAAGGAGGCGGTGGAAGGAACCGAAGCATTCAGACTCAAGCTCACCCGCAAGACCGGCGAGGTGCAGTTCTTCTACATCGACACCGAGCACTATCTGCCGCTCAAGTCCGAGACGAAACGGGTGATTCAAGGGCGCGAGATGGCCCTGGCGACCACGTTCGGTGATTTCAAGGAGGTGGACGGGCTGGTGATCCCCCATTCCATCACCATCACAGGCCAGGGCCCGGCGCCCCAGCAACTGATCATCGAGAAGGTCGAGGTCAACGTCCAGCTGGATCCCGCTCAGTTCAAGATGCCGGCCGCGCCGCCGAAGGAGTGAGTATGTGCGGCAACGGGTGTGACGGGCGGAGCGCCGTCACCATCTTGCTGTTCCTGGCCGCGCTGCCGGCCGGCCTCGCCGCTCAAGTCAAGGTCGATCCCGAGATCCTCGCGGGACTTGAGGCGCGGGCGATCGGCCCGGCCACCATGAGCGGGCGCATCGCGGCTCTCGATGCCATTCCGGGGCCTCCGGCCACGATCTACGTGGGCGCGGCAGGTGGCGGCGTGTGGAAGTCGTCTGACGGCGGCGTCACGTTCCAATCCGTCTTCGACGATCACGTGCAGTCCATCGGCGCGATCGCGATAGATCCCTCGAACCCGCAGACGGTGTGGGTCGGCACCGGGGAGTCGTGGGTCCGGAACAGCGTCTCGGTGGGCGACGGCGTGTACAAGACCACCGACGGCGGCGACCGGTGGACGCGGGTCGGGCTCACGGACACCGAGCGCATCGCACGGATCGTCGTGCATCCCAGGCACGGCGACACGGTGTTCGTGTGCGCCGCCGGACACCTGTGGGATGGCAACGACGAGCGCGGCATCTTCAAGACCACCGACGGTGGCAAGACCTGGAAGCGCGTGCTGTTCGTGAACCGCGACACCGGGTGCTCCGATCTCGCGCTTGACCCCCAGGATCCCCGGCTGCTGTACGCCGGGATGTGGCAGTTCCGCCGTCGTCCCGATTTCTTCACGTCGGGGGGACCCGGGAGCGGGCTGTTCAAGTCCACCGACGGTGGCGAGACCTGGAGGCCGCTAACGCGCGGGCTGCCCGAAGGCGAGAAGGGGCGAATCGCGGTGGCGGTGGCGCCGTCGCGCACGAGCGTGCTGTACGCCATCGTGGAAGCGAGGCGCACGGCACTATTTCGCTCGGACGACCTGGGCGAGAGCTGGACCGAAGTCAACGCGTCCAACACCGCGCAGGG
>DATMAW010000177.1:0-4716 GCA_035559715.1 Gemmatimonadales bacterium
GTCGTCTATCGCGACACGGGCCGCATGCCGGAGCCGCGCGTGTTGGGATTCCGGCAGCGGGGCGGGCAGGTCCTGAGCATCAGCACCACGCGCGGCACGGTGGTGTACTCGGCGCGCCAGGCGATCCTCGAAGGCGCGGTGTACGACTCCACGCGAGGCAGCGCACTCGGCCGGGCGACGGTGTTCCTGGTGGGCACCACGGACTCGGTTCGCGCCGACGAGCAGGGCGCGTTCTCGTTCGCCGTGCCCCGCGACGGCACCTATGGCGTTTCCTTCCGCCATCCGCGGCTGGATTCTCTGGGAGTGGTGGCGCCCACGACGGACGTCGTGCTGCGGGTCGGGAGCCGTTCCACGGTGTCGCTCGCCGTCCCCCCGGAGGCGCGTCTGATTCAGTCACTGTGTCCCGATGAGCCGCTCCGGACGGGCGAACGCGTCATCGTGGGAGTGGTGCGCGAGCACGGCAGCGGGCGGCCGGTGCCAGGGGCGCGGGTGGAGTCGCACTGGCAGACCGTTGGTGGAGCGCGCGGGGCGTTGCAGTCGGTGGAGTCCCTCGTTCGTTCGGTTGCCGATAGCGCGGGACGCTACGTGATCTGCCGCGCGCCGCTTGGCCTCGTCAGGCTCAGAGCTTCGATTGACGGTGGTCCGCCCGCGGAAGCCGTGTACCGGTTCGCCGAAGAAGGAGTGTGGTTGAACGACGATCGATATCGAAGCTTCGCCGGGCGGATCTGGACCGTGGATTTCACGGTTCGCCGCTAGCGACTTGCCCAAACGGACGCGCGGCGGCGCACCGAGCATCACGCCGCCTCGACCGCGTCCGCCTTCGCTGCCAGGATGAAATCGCTTTCCGTGAGCCCGTTGATCTTGTGGGTCCAGACGTCAAGCCGGACCTTCCCCCACGCCAGCGAGATGTCAGGGTGGTGCCCCTGCTCCTCGGCGATGGCGCCCACGCGGTTGGTGAAGGCGAGCGCCTCCTTGAAGTTCTTGAAGCGGTATTCCTTGGTGAGGTGATGTTCGTCCACGACCTGCCAACCGCCGCCGAGCTTGTCGAGCAACGTGGTGATCTCGGCCCCGCGGAGGGGCGGGTGACCGCCGCGGCAGGGGACGCACTGCTTGGTGGCGAGTTCGCTGGGCATGGTGGCCTCCGGTCCGACCGATAGCAGGGTAACGGGGCAGGGGGCAGTGAGCAATCACCGCTGCTCTCGTTGACCCCCTCCGTCTCGCCGGCTACGATTCCGCCGCCATGCAAGACCATCTGCGCATTCACGATCTCCCCTCGCGCGTGGGGCAGACCGTCACCATCCGTGGATGGGTGATGACCACGCGATCGAGCGGAAAGATCGCCTTCGCCGTGTTGCGGGACGGGACGGGATATCTCCAGGTGGTGCTGTCCAGGGCCGAGGTGAAGGACGACACGTGGGAGCGATTCCGCGTGCTGACGCAGGAGACGTCGGTGTCGGTGACGGGTGTGGTGCGGGCGGACGCGCGCTCGCCCGGCGGCGTGGAGCTGGGGGCGACGGAGATCACCGTGCTCGGTCCCTCGGTGGACTTCCCCATCACGCCCAAGGAACACGGCACCACGTTTCTGTTCGAGCACCGGCACCTGTGGCTCAGGAGCCGCCGCCAGGTCGCCATCATGCGGGTGCGGCACGAGGTGGTGCAGGCCATCCGCGACTTCTTCTACGAGCGTGGGTTCTGCCTCGTGGATACGCCCATCCTCACGGGCGCGATCGGCGAGACTGCGGGCAGTCTGTTCGAGACGGAGTACTTCGATCTCGGGAAAGCGTATCTCGCGCAGACGGGCCAACTGTATCTCGAAGCCGCGGCCGCGGCGCTCGGCAAGGTGTATTGCTTCGGGCCCACGTTCCGTGCCGAGAAGTCTAAGACCCGACGCCACCTGGCGGAGTTCTGGATGGTGGAGCCGGAGGTCGCCTGGTACGACTCGGACGACAACATGCGGCTCCAGGAAGACTTCGTGTGCTACATCGTGGCGCGATGCCTTGAACGGCGCCGCGAAGACCTGAAGGAGCTGGAGCGCGACACCGCGCCGCTTGAGCGCGTGGCCCCGCCGTTCCCGCGGATCTCGTACACCGACGCCTTGAAGAAACTCGAAGGTCTGGGGGCTAGCATCCCCTGGGGTAAAGACCTCGGCGGCGACGAGGAGACGATGCTGGCCAATTCGTTCGATCGTCCCGTGTTCGTGTTCAACTATCCCAGGGAAGCCAAAGCCTTTTACATGAAGCAGAATCCCGCCGATCCCCGGACCGTCTTGAACAACGATTGCCTGGCGCCGGAGGGGTACGGCGAGATCATCGGCGGGAGCCAGCGCGAGGACGATCACGATCGCCTGCTGGCCCGGATTCGTGAGGAAGGTCTACCGGAGGAGGCCTACGGCTGGTACCTCGATCTGCGGAAGTACGGCACGTTTGTGCACGCGGGGTTTGGGCTGGGCGTGGAGCGGACGGTGGCGTGGATTTGTGGCATTCCGCATATCCGAGAGGCGATCGCGTTCCCGCGGCAGATGCACCGGCTCCGCCCATAGGGCCCGCAACTCGTAGCGCGACGCTACAAACGCGAATTCACGGTCGACTGCCCTTCTTCGCCTCCTCCCACAACCGGTCCAGTTCCTCCAGCGTGGCGTGCCCGATCTGAACGCCGCGCTCCGCCGCCAGCCGTTCCACCTGGCGGAACCGCTCGCGGAACCGCGCGTTGGCCCGCTCCAGGGCCGCGCGGGGGTCGCAGCCCAACTTCCGCGCCAGATTCACGACCGAGAACAAGAGATCGCCGATCTCATGCTCGATCTTGGCCTGCTCTCTCGCTCCTCGCCCCTCCTCGCCTGTCCTTGCCGTTCCTTGCCCCACTGCATCCCGCAGCTCGTTTAACTCCTCCCGGATCTTCTCCAGCGGCCCTTCGGAATCCGGCCAATCGAACCCCACGCCCGCCGCCCGTTCTTGCAGCCGCAACGCCATGATCAAGGCCGGAAGATTGGGCGGCAGTCCGTCGAGCACGCCCGGACCTCCGGGCGGTCGCTCCGCGATCTTGTTGCGCTCCCAATTCGCATGCGAATCTTCACTTTGGGCCGCCTCGCCTGCCGCCTGTGCGGGGAAAAGGCGGGGGTGGCGCCGCCACATCTTCCGCTCCAGCGCCGCCACCACGTCCTCCGTCCCATACGCCCCTCGCTCCTCGCCGAGCACGATCTGAAACGCGATGTGCAGCATGAGATCGCCCAACTCGTCCCGGATTGCCGGATCTGATCCGCTGCCGAGCGCATGATCCAGCTCAAGGGCTTCTTCTACGAGATAGGGCCTGAGGGTCTGCGGTGTCTGGGCGCCATCCCAGGGACAGCGCCTGCGGAGGTCGCGAACCAGATCAACGATGCGCGCAAGCGCTGATGTGTCTTGCATTTGGCTAACCGGGCCGGTACAATACCCCGCCGGCCGTGGACGTGTCAACGCAAACGAACAAGTCCAGGTCCTGGGTGGATGTTGACCTGGGCAACCTCGTCGCGAACGCGCGGACCGCCAGGGCCGCTGCGGGAGGCGCCAGACTCCTGCCGATGGTCAAAGCCGACGCGTACGGTGTCGGCGTCCTCCCGGTGGTTCGCGCGCTGGAAGCGCTGGACCCATGGGGCTACGGCGTTGCCACGATCGCAGAGGGCGCGGAATTGCGGGCGGGCGGCGTCCAGCGGCCCGTTCTCGTTTTTACCCCTGCGCGACTCGAGCAGCTGGACCGCTATCGCGCGCACGACCTGCGCGCGGTGCTCGATGATCCGGCCGTGGCGCAGGACTGGCCGCTCCCGTTCCACCTCGAAGTGGACACCGGCATGGGTCGCGCGGGTATCAGATGGGATGACGCCGCACGGCTCGCACGGGCGCGGTCCAGGCACCTCGAAGGCGCATTCACGCACTTCCACTCCGCGGACACTTCCGCCGCGAGCGTGGAACAGCAGTGGGAGCGGTTCGAGAAGGCGCTCGTGCACCTGGGTGATCGCCCGGCATTGCTCCATGCGGCCAACAGCGCCGGGATCTGGCGACTGCGGCAGCGGCTCGACCTCGCGCGGCCGGGCATTTTTCTCTATGGCGGCAAGATCGGCGGGGACCTACGCGAGCCGGCTCCGGTCGTGTCGCTCAGGGCCCGCGTGGTCAGCGTTCGATCCCTCCGCGCGGGCGACACGGTGAGCTACGGCGCCGAGTGGACGGCCCGGCGCGAGACGACGGTGGCCACGCTGGGTATCGGATACGCAGACGGCGTCTCCCGCGCGCTGCAAGGAAAGGGGTCCGTGATCCTCCGAGGCCGCCACTGCCCCATCGTGGGACGCGTGACGATGGACATGACGATGATCGAGGCAGGGCCTGGAGTCGGCGTCGAGGTCGGGGACGTGGCCACCCTGATCGGCGCCGAGAACGGAGTGGAGATTTCGTTGGACGAGTTTGCGGTCCGCTCGGGGACGATTTCCTACGAGGTCCTGACGCGGCTCGGCCGGCGGCTGCCGCGGGAGTACGTCGGTGGCGCGTAAGGCGGCCGGTGGCGGCAGTGGCGAGGCGTCGCTGGTTGCCGCGGCGAGGGGCGCTCGACACAATGCCTACGCGCCGTACAGCCGGTTCGCGGTGGGCGCGGCGCTCGAGGCGGAGGACGGACGGGTGTTCGTGGGTGCAAACGTGGAGAATGCTTCCTATGGACTCACCTACTGCGCGGAGCGGGCTGCCGTGGCAGCGGCGG
>DATMAW010000178.1:0-5531 GCA_035559715.1 Gemmatimonadales bacterium
ACGGTCCTCGCCGTGGCGTTCGCGGGGAAGATCGCGGGCGGCTACCTGGGCGGCCGGCTCGCCGGCATTGACCGGCGGGAATCGCTGGCGCTCGGCTACGGCTTGAACGGCCGCGGCATCATGGAGCTCGTGATCGCGAACATCGCCTACTCCAGCGGGTTCATCGGCGAGCGCCTGTTCTCGATGATCGTGCTCGTGGGCGTCGTCACCACGTTCGCCACGCCCCTCCTGTTGAAACGAGCGCTCCCCCGACTCGCGCCGGCACGCGATCGAGTCTAGCGGCTCCCGTGCCGGGGCGGCCCCCGGACCGGTCTAGGCTTCGAGCTTCTTCCGCGCCGCTCGAATCAAGAAGACGCACAGCACGCCGAACATCACGAGCCCGATGAGATCGGCCATCCCGCCGAGGCGCTCCCAACCGTGGACGCCCACGTTGTCCAGCACCCACTGGAGCACCGAGATTTCCCGCCCCTCCACCGTGACCGCGATCCCCGCCAGCAGAGCGATCGCGATGCCGGTGAGCGAGCCGCCGGCCACGAGACCCGTGCTATACAGCATGCCGGACGTCACCTCGCTCTCTTCGGTGTGCCGGCCGCTCATCTTGTCCATGATCCCTTTGAGCGCCCCGCCCACGAAGATCGGCGCGGTGGTGGAAAGCGGGAGATACGCTCCCACCGCGAACGACAGCGATCGCACGCCGCACAGCTCCACCACCACGGAGATGAACATCCCGGCGAACACGAGCCCCCAGGGAAGGTCCTGCGCCAGGAGGCCCTTGATAATGGTCGCCATCAGCGTGGCCTGCGGCGCCGCGTACCGGTCCGTGCCGATCGCGTGCTCGATGCCCTGAATGCGCATGGACGCGTCCAGCGTCTTCAGCGTCCAACCAATGACAAATGCCGACGCCAGCACGCCGATGACAAGTCCGATCTGCTGAGCGATCGGCGTGGCGCCCACGATGTAACCCGTCTTCAGGTCCTGGCTCGTGGCGCCGGCATTGGCCGCGGCAATGCACACGATGCCGCCCACCGAAAGCGCCAGGGCCTGATACACCTCGCCGGTCCACCCGATGGACACGAAGATCAGGCACGTCGCCATCAGCGTGGCGATGGTCATGCCGGAGATGGGGTTCGATGAGCTGCCGATGATGCCCACGATGCGCGAGCTCACGGTGACGAAGAAGAACCCGAACACCACCACGAGCAGCCCCATCAACAGCGTCCCGGGGAACGTGCCCGGGAGTTGCGGCAGGATCGCCACGATCAACACCAGCACGAGCGAGCCCCCGATCACCCACGTGATGGGGAGATCGCGCTCCGTCCGGATGGGCTCCTTCCCCGCCCGGATCTCTTGCAGCGCGCCAAAGCTCTCGCGAAACGCGGAGACGATCGTGGGCAGCGTGCGGATCAGCGTGATGAGCCCGGCCGCGGCCACCGCGCCCGCGCCGATGTAGCGCACGTAGCTCGCGCGGATCTCGCCGGCCGACATCTCGGAGATCAAACGGCCTCCGGGCGGCAGCACCGCTTGAAGGCCGTCGCCGAAGATCGACACCAGCGGCACCAGCACCAACGCCGAGAGCACGCCGCCCGCCACGAGATTACCGGCGATTCGCGGGCCGATGATATAGCCCACGCCGAGGTACTCGGGCGTGATCTCGCCGTGGACCGTGGCGTTGGGATAGGCCGCCGTGCGCGACGTCACGAACGCGGGGACGTCCTTCCACAGACCCAGGATGCTCATCACGGACTTGTACAGGAACGCAATGCCGAGCCCGCGGAACACCAGTCCGGCCATGGAACCGCCCCGCTCGCCCGCCACCAGCACCTCGGCGCACGCCGTGCCCTCCGGGTAGGGCAGCAGCCCGTGCTCCTTCACGATCAGCGCGCGCCGCAGCGGCACCATCATGAGGACGCCGAGGATGCCGCCCACGATTGCGAGCGTGAGGATATTGAAGTAGTTGAAGAACAACTCGCCCTGCGCGAGGAACAAAAGCGCGGGAATCGTGAACACGACGCCCGCCGCGATGGACTCGCCCGCCGACCCGATGGTCTGAACGATGTTGTTCTCCAGAATCGTGGACCCGCCGCGCTTGAACAGTGCGATGGCGAGTACGGCGATGGGGATGGACGCCGACACGGTGAGCCCCGCGCGCAACGCGAGGTACACCGTGGACGCGCCGAAGATGATGCCGAAGATCGCGCCCACCACCACCGCGCGCGGCGTGAACTCCGCAACGCGTTGATCGGCGGGCACGAACGGGGAAAACGCCTTCGAGGTGGGCTCAGCCACGGGGCGGCTCCGAGAATGAGTGTGGCGGGGGCAATGATGCGGGACGAATACCGGTTGCGCAATGCGAGGAAGGCTCACCCTTGCGCCCGGCACCCGCCACACGGAGAACCAGCCCGTCAAACCCACCAGGTAGGCTCGGAGCGCGGTCCACACCGCCTCGCCCCCCTCGTCCCCCCTCGCCCCTTCCCCGTGGTGCTTCCGCCGCTCAGGCGGCAGTATTCAGCAGTGAGCTTCCCGGGGGAGCATGTGCCCGAGCAACAGATCGGTACGGTTACGCATTACTTCGGCGGCCCGGGCGTCGCCGTCGTGAAGATCGAAGCGGGTGAGCTGGCCGTGGGAGACAAGGTGAGATTCGTGGGCCACACCACCGACTTCACGGAAACCGTGACCTCCATGGAAGTGGAGCACCAGAAGGTGGACCGCGCGAAGACCGGCGACGAGGTCGCCGTCAAGGTTCTGGGACGCGTGCGCATCCACGACAAAGTGATGCGCGTGGATTAGCCCTGCGCTTCGGACTCCCCGGACTCCCGGAAACCGGGACCGCTGCGACGTGGCACGATGTCAATCAGGCGCTCGGTGGCCTGCTTTGCGGCCGCGGGCTCCACACCGACCTCAGCGAGCAACCTGGCGGCCACCGACTCGCTCCCCACGAGCGCGAGCAGCACGTGCTCGGTGCCAAGGGACACCTGATCGAGGCGATCCACCCAGCGCAACGCCTCGTGCAGCACGTCGGCTTCTGTCACCGTCGGGCTCGGGGCACCCCGCTCCAGTTCCTCGCGCAAGCGCCCGGCCAGCTTGCGCGCATCCACGTTCAGATCTCGCAAGACGAATTGCGCCACGCACAGCTTGTCCGCGAGAAGGCCGTGAAGGATGTGCTCAGCGGTCAGCTCGGGGTGACCTAGCCGCTGCTGCTCCTCGCGCCCGCGCCGCAGCACGCGCTCGACGCGGCCGGTCAGATGAGGGTGGCGTGTTCCCGTGGCGTCGTCTGGGTTCGTCATTTCGGGCTCCCAGCAAGCGACGCCACATAACCTACTCGGCCCCGACGGAATGTCACGTCGTCGCCCCGGCCGGCAGGCTGAACCGGGTCGGTCCGCTGACCTCGCTCAGCACGCAGTGATTCGCAGGGCCGCTACGGCTCCAGCAGCACCACTCGCCACCGCATGCGTACGACGGCTGAGAGCCCCACCCGATACCCGTTGTCGGCGCCGGCGAACGCGGAGCCCGACAGCTCCAGTCGGAGCGTGTCCCCGGGAGCATCAGCCAGCCAGCCGCCGGGGATCACCAAAGGCGGCGAGAGCGATCCCAGGCTGTAGACCGACAGCACGACGTATCGCTCATTGCGCACCGCCAGCGACCAGCCGCTGGACGCCACCGGTACCGAGTCGCCGGGCGTCGCGAGCGGCAGCAAGAGGTCCCGTCCACGCTCGAGCGTGATTTCAGCCGGGCCCGCCCGCCAGGGAACGGCCAATTGAAGGGGTGTTGGTGGCGGCGCGCCGGGCACATCGGGCGCGCGGAAGTCCACAACGGCGCCGCCGAAAGTGTCGCCGTCGAATGACCAGGCCGTGTCGTAGGCCAGCTGCCCCCGGTCGTCTACCGCCTTGGGAGCGATCGTCACGCCGGCCACGCGAAGCATCGAATCACTCACCGCGCGGACCAGCCCGTCTGCGCCGATCCCGGGCCAGAGCAGGCCGGCAATCCGACCCACCGTCACAGGAAGCGAATCCTGGAAGGAGACCCACACCGAGGCATCCGGCCGCGATCGGTCTATCGGATCCGTCAGATCGAGCCGACAACCCCCGAGCACGATCGCCGCGAGGAGTGACAGGCGACGCATCACGGCCGGCTGAAGAACGTCGCCTCCTCTTCCCAGGGGTCGTTCGCCCCACCAGGGTCCCACGGGAACAGCTGAAACCAATCCAGCAGCAGCCAGCGCGACACGAATCCGCCGAGCGGCAGGCGCCCCATGACGGCGTCGGTCACCGATGCGCCCCACGCGCTCAGCGCGAAATCGCTCTGGATCACATGAACGCGCTCGTGCGCCAGCGTGCGCGCGGGATCGGACGGATATCCGGTCAGCGGATCGCTCAGGGTGATCGTACGGCTGACCATGACGCCCTGCGCGATGTCGTCTCCCGAGCGGATCGCGCGCAGCTCCGCGTTGAACACCGGCGCGCCGGCGGAGAATGACTGTGCCACGTCGAGCGACAGCCGCTGATCACTCAGGTTGGAGCCGACCCAGATGGCCGCGCTGAGGTCGAGCGTGGGCCGGATCGAGACGCGCGGCGTCTGCTCAATTACAAGCCAAACGGGAAGCGGGCCCAGCGGCAGCGACAGGCGCTCGAAGCTCGGCCGGCCCGCGGCCGCGTTGCGCACGACGGACGTTCCCACCGCGGCGATCTCGCGGCCGAGCATGCCGGCTCCCCAGGGCGGCTCGGCGGCCACGCGCTTGCCCGCGTAGACCAGCGCCCCTCCCACAGCGCCGCGCGTGAAACCGTCGGCGAACGATCCGCCGCGCAGCGCTTGAAGAATCCCACCCGTGAGCGCGCCCACGGCCGCGTTGGCGCTGAGCACGGTGAAGTGCTGTACCCACGGTCCCACGTCCTGGCGGATGACAATGCCTTGAGCCGCCGCCGGAACGGGGCACAATGCGAGGGCCGCTGCGACCCCGAGAGCCCGCCCACACCACGCTAGCGTATGATCGCCCTCCCCCCCGTGAGCCGCCGCACCATCTCGTCCCGCAACCGCCTCTCGATCTCGCCCGTGGACACGCACCGCACCGGCGCGGTGCTCGTGCCCTCGATCGTCGTGGCTTCTCCCGTCACCTCCGTCTCGAGCCGCGAGCGATCGGCGCCCTCGGGCCGCACGGTGGTCAGAATCGTGAGCCGGATGCGCCGCCCGGACACGGCCGATGGACCAGCGCCCTGATGTCCGCAGCGCACCCATTCGCTCGTCTGTCTCCCCATCAGGCCGCGCCTCGTGAATCGCGCGGTGCCGTAGCGCCGCGTGGCGGGCTCATTCACCTCCGCCTCGATTCCCATCGCGCTGTACACGCCTGGGAGATGAGCCCATACACTGTCGGCAGGGTGCGCCAACACGCTGGACGTGGCTGGACTTGCCTCGCCCGTACGGATCTCGAGACCGGTCTGGGTCTCGCCCACGCGAGCCGCTGGCGCCGGCGACTCGGCGGTCGGCGGGGGGCCGCCGGACGAGCAGCCCACAGCGATCATCGCGACAACAACGACCTG
>DATMAW010000179.1:0-5885 GCA_035559715.1 Gemmatimonadales bacterium
GCCTGATACCAGTGATTCGCCGCGGCCGTTGTCACGCTCAGCGCCCGCGCGACCGCCGCCTGCGTTTCGCCACGCGCGAACATCTCGGCAGCCTGAAACCGGCGTGCTTCCAACACAGCAAAATCCCGTCGGGATCCGCGGCTGGAGGTCGGCATGGCTCAGCATGAGATCGTACCCGTGAAATCCCCTAACTTATCCGCGAGACCCATTGAGCCAGAGCAGCGAAGGCCCAGCCACTCAGCAGTAAGATGGAGGCTGAAGGCAGGTGGCCATGCGAAACGAGTTCACGGCGTTCGTTGAACGGGACGGACCTTGGTATATCGCCTACAGCCCTGAGATCCCGGGCGCGAATGGTCAGGGCAAGACGAAGGCGGCGGCGCTGAAAAGCTTGGCCAACGCCATCGCCCTCATCTTGGAGGATCGGCGCAAGGACGGGCTGCGAGGAGTACCGGCGACGGTACGTCGGGAGAAGGTCGTCGTCGGGTGAAGCGTGGCGACCTGCTTCGTCACCTCAGGAAGCACGGTTGCCATCTCAAACGCGAAGGCCGGTCGCACTCGCTCTGGACCAATCCTGGCACCGGCGCGATCGAGGCGGTGCCCCGTCACGCCGAGAATCGGACGTCCTTGCTCGCAAGATATGTCGAGGTCTTTCTGTTCCGGAGATCGGCCGGTAAGCCTGGCTAACAAGCTGCTTGAGCAGCCCGGCGTCGACCCGCCCGTGGACATCTTTCGCCGCCCAGCTCCGGCAGCTCAACGCCGAGGCGTTGGCGACGAGAGGCGCGTCTACCGCAATCCTGCTTTCCGCAGGCCCTCCAGATAACGCCCCATCAGCTCGGGTGTCTGCCACGGAGTGTTCGCTTTCACCCAGTCGATCGAGAGCTGGGGCTGCTCGCGGAGGAGCATCGCGAGGAGCGAGCGCGCCTCGTCGATGTTCCCCGCCTGGGCCAGGCTCGCGCACCGCATGCGCTTCACGCCCTGAAAGCCAGCGCGCAGGCGCACCGCCTCGGTGGCATACCGGGCAGCGTCCGCGTATCGCCCGGCGGCAAAACTGGCAATCGCCAGTCCCCCGAGGAAGAGCGCCATGTCGGGGTCGAGGGGACTGAGCCTGATGGCTTCCTCTGCGTGCTCGATCGCCTCGCGATCCTGCCCGGAGAACGCCAGTCCACGGCTGAGATGGGCGTGCGCGGCCGCGGAGTTGGGATTGAGACCGACCGCCTGGCGGAACGCGGCGATCGCCTCCTCGGTCCGCTTTTCCATCAGGGCACAGTAACCGAGCGCGATGTGGGCCCAGGAATCGCGATCGTCGAGCATGAGAGCGCGGCTGGCGTGCTCTCGGCCGGGCGGCAAGCCCTTGTCCCGGTCGATCCAGCCCATGTGGGCGGCGACCACCAGGCAGTACCCGAGCAGGCTGCGGGCAGGGGCGTAGTCTGGATAGGCCGCCGCGGCCCGTTGGAGCCCGTCGATCGCGATCTCGTAATCGCTGCCCGTCAGGCGCCAGACGTTCGTGCGCGCCCGGGCCACGAGGTCCCACGCTCCCAGGTTCTCGGATGACTCGGAGGACGCCCGCAGACCCTCGGCGGCCAGGACCTGGGGCTCGATCGCGGCGGCGACGTGGCGGGTGATCTCGTCCTGCACGGCGAAGATATCGCCCAGCTCCCGGTCGTAGCGCTCCGCCCAGTGGTAGCCGCTCGTGACCGCATCGATCAGCTGGGCGCTGATGCGCACCCGCGTGCCGGCCCGCCGCACGCTGCCTTCGAGCACGTAGCGCACGCCCAGCTCGCTCGCGACCTGCCTCACGTCCACCGCGCGGTGCTTGTAGACGAACGCGGAGTTCCGGGCGATCACGAACAGCCACCGGATACGGGCGAGCCCGGTCGTCAGGTCATCCGAGATGCCATCCGCGAAATACTCGTGCTCGGGATCGCCGCTCATGTTCGTGAACGGCAACACCACGATCGAGGGGCGGTCGGGCAGCGGAAGCGTGCCACGCCCGCGATGGTCCGCCGTCCGGCCGATCCACGACGGGGCATCCGGTGCACCGGTGGCTGGCGTCTCGACCTCGCGGACCTCGCCGACGAAACGAAGGCCCTTGCGGGGCAGGGTCTTGATCAGCCTCTGCTCGTCGCCCGTGTCGCCGATCGCGCTTCGAGCCGCGTTGATCCGCGTGAAGATCGCGGAATCCGAAACGATCCGCCCGGACCACACGGACGCCAGCAGCTCGTCCTTGCTGACCACGCGGTCACGATGCCGGAGCAGGTGCTCCAGGAGATCGAAGACCTGGGGCTCCACGGGCACCAGCGTGCTCCCGCGGTGCAGCTCGCGGCGGTCCGTGTCGAGCGTGCAGTCCCCGAAGAGATACCGCAAGGGCCTACCTCACGAACGCGCGGTCGACGACGTCGCGCGGGAGTCTAGCACAGCCGGCACCCAGGAAAGATCGAGCCGTCCTCAAGAGCAAAACAAGGCGTTCTCAAAGCGGGCCCGTACATCTCCTGCTACCGTTCCTGCGTCTCCGCACCAGTCAGCACCAGGAGGGAGCACGATGAAGCACGCGATCACCTGTCGCCGACCCGCCGTGGTTCTCATCGTCTCGCTCCTCGGGGCGGCACTGGCGCTGTTCCCTGCCCCCGGAGCGGCCCTCGCGGAACCGAAGTTCGTCATCAGGCCGGTGGCCGAGAAGAGGATCGCGCAGCTCCCGGCGGGCGACCTCTTCTGGCTCGTCGAGAACTTCCCGTCGCTCACAGCGGCGAAGGCGGCCGAGGGGCCGCTGTCCATGGCGTTCGAAGCGGGGGGCAAGGCGTGGCTCGTCACGCTCGGGCCGAAGAACGCATCCACCGCGGGCGGGAGCACGGTGGCGCAGATCGGGCCCCTGCCGCGGATCACTGCCTCCGAGTACATGCTCCGGGTCACCAACAGCGGCGGCCCTCCCGGGGCCAAGACCCCGGTGCACACACATCCGGGTCCGGAAGCCTTCTACGTGCTGGCCGGGCGCATGGGGCAGCGGACTCCGCACGGCGTGGCCTATGCCGAAGCGAACCAGCCCATGAACGGGCATGGCGCCGATACGCCGATGCAGGTGTTCAATGCCGGCGATACTGATCTGGATCAGATCGTCATGTTCGTGGTGGACGCCGCCAGGCCATTCAGCCAGCCTGCGAAGCTCGAATGAGCGCGGGAGACGGAGGCGGTGCGGCGAGGCCGCCGGCATGAAACCGCTCGTGGTCGTGGCGTCGTTGTCGGCGTTCCTCGCGGCGCTGGTGGGTGCGGGACTCGCAGCCGGCTCCGCACACACGCCACGCAACATCGTCCGGATCGGCATCCTCACGTCCGCATACATCACCTGGCACAATCAAACACGCGGGTTCCGGGACGGTCTGGCGGAACTGGGCCACATCGACGGGCGCGACGTCGTCTTTCACGTCTTCACGGGCCAGGGAGACTCCGCACGCCTGCCGGCGCTGGCCGCTGATCTCGTCCGCCTCAAGCCGGACTTGCTCTACTGTGTGGCCACCCCCGAGGCGCGAGCGTGCCAGAACGCGACCCGGACCATCCCGATCATCTTCACCCAGACCGGCGATCCCGTGAAGCTGGGCCTGGTGCAGAGCCTCGCCCGGCCCGGCGGCAACATCACGGGGATCGGAAGCTTGCGCGGCATGCTGGCCGGCAAGCGTCTCGAGGTGTTCAAGGAAGTCGTCCCGGCACTGCGACGGGTGCTGGTGACCTACGATCCCCGCGAGGACGAGGAGGCGGAGGCCGTGAGCGTCGCCAAGCAGGCGGCGGCAGCTCTCGGGCTCACGATTCTCGATCATCCGATCACGCACCCCCACGAGATCGAAGCAGGGCTCGACAGGCTGACGCACAGGGGTCGGGACGGCATTCTGATCGTCCAGGCGAATCCGAACCTCAACATCCCCGGCCGGAGCCTGGAGGTTGCGACCTCTTACGGGATCCCGACGATGTACACCAGTGCCTTCTGGGCTGAGCACGGCGCGCTGGCTTCCTACGGCGCCAACGAGTTCCAGCAGGGACGACAGGCGGCGCGGCTCGCGCACAAGATCCTCGAGGGCACGTCTCCCGCCGAGATCCCCGTGGAACTCCCCACCGAGATCGAATTCGTCGTCAACGTCAGGACCGCGGAGCGCCTCGGTCTGAGGGTGCAGCCCGGAGTGTTGCTGCGGGCGGATCGCGTCATTCAGTAGCGGCCGAAGAGCCGCCAGGGGGGCGTCATGAGGGCGATGCTGATCGGGCTGACCATCGGGCTTGCGGTCGTGGCGGCGTCTTTCGAGGCCGTCGACGCCGCCGATCTGAGATCCAAGGTCAAGGTGGAACAGTCGTACGCGGGTCTCCACCCCGGGCTCGATCCCGGGTTGTACGTCTGCGCCGGCGGCCACCTTCACGTCAAGGGAACCGTCCAGAACCTCACGGACGTCACGCTGGCGTCCGTGACGATCGAGGGGAAGGCGTACGACAGCGCCGGCATGCTTCTCGGGACGGCCCGGCCGGCCAAGAAGTCTCCGCCTCTCGTATCCCTGAAGCCCGGGGAGAAGCGTGAGTTCGACCTCGAGTTCTTGACGGTGACCGGATCGAAGATCCACGAGGCGAAGAGACAGGAGATCGTCGTCATCGAGGCGAGGCCGGAGCGGTAGGGAGGATCAGCGCGAGACGCCGGGGTCCCGCCGGACTGCTCGTCACCCGGCGTCGCCGCCGCCGCTCACCCCGTCGCGCCCGGGACGTTGAACATCGTTCCGCCCAGGCCGAGGGCGGTCTTGCCGATCGCCTCCAGCATGCGGTCGTGCGTGGGCGGCATCAGCGTGGCGGTGCGGGCGTCGCGGAAGGCGCGCTCGGCGGGGAAGTCGCGGTAGGCGCCGCGGCCGCCGACGATCTGGATGGCCTTGCCCGTCACCTCCAGCGACGCCTCGGCGGCGAGGTACTTGGCCCGGTTGGCGAGATCGGCGCGCTCGCCGGGGTCGGCGGCGTCCCAGCGGGCGGCCGCGTCGTCGAGCACCAGGCGAGCCGCGTCCAGGTGGACGACGAGCCCGCCGACGTGACGCTGCACGGTCGGATCCTGGGCCACCGGCATGTTCTCCGGGCGCACGACGCGCTTCTTGACGTAGTCCATGGCGAAGGCCAGCGCCGCCTCGGCGATCCCCAGGTACACGGCGGCGTACCCGAGGCTGAAGCTCTCGACGACGCCGACCTGCACGGCCGTCCCCGGCCGTCCGAGCGCGGCGTCGTGCGGCGCGCGCACGCCCGTGAACGTGACCGACGGGCTGTAGGTGCCGCGCATGCCGAGCGTGTCCCACTTGCCGTCGGTGGCGATGCCGGGGGCGTCGGCCGGCACCAGCACCTGCAGCAGCGCCTTGCCCATGTCGGCCTCGCCGTCGAGCGCGCACCAGACCATGTAATAGGAGGCGCCGAGGGCCATGGTGCAGAAGTGCTTCACGCCGTCGACCACCCAGCCGTCCCCGTCCGCGCGCACCGCGGTCTCCATCAGGAACGTGCGCGAGAGGCTCACCGCGGGCTCGCTGCCCCAGGAGCCGAAGAGCTTGCCGTGACGGACCACCTCCGCGAAGTACCGGCGCTTCTGCGCCTCGGTCCCCAGCGCGTCGATGAACCGCATGACCGTCGAGTGCATGTGCACGGTCATGGCCGTGCTGGCGCAGCCCTGCGCCAGGACGCGGATGACGTCGACGTAGGTCGGCATGTCGAGCCCGAGGCCGCCGTGCGCCGCCGGGACGGCGGCGCCGAGGAACCCCTCCGCCGCCAGGTCGCGCCAGCTCTCGACGGGGTTGCGGGCCTCGTCGTCGATCGCGGCGGCGCGCGGCGCGAGGCGCTCGCGGCTCAGGCGCGTCGCCAGCTCGACCACCCGGCGTCGCTCGGCGGGAGCG
>DATMAW010000180.1:0-19342 GCA_035559715.1 Gemmatimonadales bacterium
GCCAGCGCCGGTGATCAAACGGCCGGTGGCAGTGTTGGACGCCAAACCCCCACCGGCTTTGACGCCCTCGGCCTGGACATGAAGCTCGCGGTGGACGCAGGGCATCAGCACAAGCTCACGGTGGCAGCCCAGCACTTCCGCATGTACGACGTGCCGCGCTACGACCGCTACGTGGACCTTCGAGCGCCGGCGCCCGGCCCGGACGTTGAACACGTGTTCGATCCTCAGGCGCGCCAACTCGCCTACGTGCGCCACCGGTTTGAGCCCGGCAGGCAGGCGCTCACGACACTGGAGACCACGGCGAGCCTTGCCATCCAGCGCGAGGGACGGGATCAGGTTCGGCGGCTCAGCTCCGGGCTGCCCGACTCGCTGCGTGAGCACGTGCGGGACGACGTGTACACGCCCGGCCTATCCGTGGTGGCAACCAGCTTCGCGCACGTCGCCGATCGTCTCGCCAAGCTCACCTGGGGCGGCGAGGTGTATCGCGACCAGCTCACGAGCTCAGGCTACCGCGAGGTGATCGCCACGGGAGCGCGCACACCCCTGCTTCGATCCACCGCCTCGGGCAGCGTGCCCTCCGGTCGCTTCCCGGATGGAAGCACGGCGCTACGCACCGGGGTGTTTCTCAGCACGGAGACCGAAGTGGTGCGGCGCGTTCGGGTCACGGCCGGTGGGCGCTGGAGCTGGTTCCGCAACGAGGCCGACGTGGGCCTCGCGTTCGGGGGCCGCGTGGTGGGAACGAGCAGCGACGTCACCGGGCAAGTGGGCGTCGTCACCGAGCTGGCGCGGAACTGGCGCTTCGCCGCGCGGGTGGCTGAGGGATTCCGAGCGCCCAACCTGTACGACCTCACCAACGTGGGACCGGTGCCCGGCGGGATTCAGTTGCCCAACCCCACGGCGCGCCCCGAACGATCGCGTAGCCTCGAGGCCGGCGTGCGATACGCCGGTCCCTCGGCGGGGCTCGATATCGAAGTCTATCGCTCCACCATCGAGGACTTCATTGACCGCACCATCGGGGTGTTTAACGGGGACACGCTGTTCAGTGGCCAGCGCGTGTTCCAGGGAACCAACGTCGGCACGGCGTGGCAACGCGGCGTCGAGGCCGAGGCGCTGTGGCGCGGTCGGGGCCTCGAACTGCGCGGCACGCTGCTCTATACGCACGGCGAGCAGGAACTGGCCTCGGGCGTACGCGAGCCCATGTCCAAGATCCCGCCGCTCAACGGTTCCGCTCGCATCAAGTGGACGGCGCCCGGCGGTCCGTGGGTGGAGTATGGACTGAGGTGGGCCACGGCTCAGAAACGCCTCAGCGCGCGCGATCTGCGCGATACGCGGATTCCACCCGGCGGCACGCCAGGCTACACCGTGCATGCCGTCCGCACGGGCATGGATCTGGGGCCGGACCTCACTCTCAGCGGCGGCGTGGACAACATCGGCAATGTCCTGTACCGCGACCACGGGAGTGGTGTGGACAACCCGGGGAGGCATCTGTGGGTGGGGCTCTCCTGGACGGCTGATTTCTAGGAGCGGCGCCGGCCGCGCTTGACTGGCGCTTGATCGCCCCGGGCCACGTTCCCCGCGTGGCTCTCACGCTGTTTGTCTACGCTTTCCTTTCCAACGTGGCGCTGGCCCTGGTGCCGCACGAACCGGTCGTGGTGTGGTACGGGCCCAGGCTCGGCATCTGGCTTACCGCAGCCGTCACCACGGCCGGAACACTTGCCGCCTCCTGGACCGATCACCGCGTGTTCGCGCCCGTGATCCAGCGCGCGCTCGCGCGGGAGGGCTGGCACACGCGGCTCGCGACCCGAGTCACCCGCGCGTTCCGGCGCGCACCGTTCGCCATCATCGCGCTCTCGGGCGTGACGCCTCTGCCCTTCGCGCCGTTCAAGGCCGCGGCGTTCGCCGCGCGCTACCCGCTCAACGATTACCTCGCCGCCGTCGCGGCCGGCCGGTTCCCTCGCTACCTGCTGCTCGCGTGGCTTGGCGCGGCCTTCACCATCCCGACATGGGCGCTCGTCGCCGCATTCGGGGTGTTCCTGCTTCCTTCACTGGGATCGTGGCTATGGCAACGGGTACACGCGAACTGACGTTCTTTCTTGCCGTGCCGGAGCGACGCCTCCTGGAGGCGATCGCCCGCCGCCTGCCCGCGTGGGTCACGTCCGATCTTCTCACGGCGCTCGGCGTGGCGGGAGCGATCGTGACCGGGGTGGGCTACGCGCTCTCGGGTCACCACGTCCTCTGGCTGCTCCTGGCGAGCGGCGGGCTCGCCATCAACTGGTTCGGCGACAGCCTCGACGGAACGCTCGCGCGCGTGCGCCAGACGGAACGGCCCAGGTACGGCTATTACCTGGATCACATCGTGGACGCGTTCGCCACCGCGGCCGTCGGCGTGGGGATCGGCCTATCACCGTTCATGGCGCTCGAGATCGCGCTGGGCCTGGTGGCGCTGTACCTCGCGCTCTCGATCAACGTGTATCTCGAGACCGCGGTGTTCGGAGTGTTCCGGCTGGGTTATGGGCGGCTGGGGCCGACCGAGTCGCGCTTGATGCTCGTGGCGGGCAACGCCGGTGTGGTTACCGCCGGCCTTGCGGGCTTCGACCTCGCGGGACCGCTCCACGCGGTCACGAACGGTCTTGGGATCGTGCTGTGCGCAGTAATGGCCGCGCTGCTCGTTGCGCGGTTTGGGAAGAACCTCAAGGAACTGGCGCGGCTCGAGCCGCGGCACAAACAACGGGAGCCGGGGCTCTACACGCGCGCGTCGAGCCAGCGCTCGACCGTCTCCTGACAACGGACGCGGTGGATCTCCGTGACCACCGCCCGAGGCTTCCCCAGTCCGTCCAGCACAGCAAGCAACGCTTGCACGAGTTCGATCTTGTCGTAGCGATCGAACACACCCCAGTAGCGCTCCACGAGCGACTGTAGCCGCGCCCGCGGGTCGCCGATCATCTTGGCGAACTCGTCCGGCAGGCTGCGGGCCCGTTCGCGCGTGATGCCGAGCCGCCGGTCCACACTGCGGCGGCGATCACCAGCGCGCCGATCCGCCCCCGATCGGCGATCGCCCGATCGCCGATCGCCCCTTCGCCGATCGGCGCCGCGCCCATCGTCGTCCCGACGCTCAAAGAGCGGATCGAAGGGGCTACCGAGAGGCTCCCGGTCCTTCATCCAGGCCATCCTGCCGTTCCTACAGCAAAGTTCGACACTTTCGGCTGCATGAACAGGGCGTTATTGGGACAGTCAACGGCATTTCTGGGACACTTGTACCGTTTCCGCCGCAACCCCCGTGCCGGACAGAGCGACGACAGGCGACGGCACTGGATGCCCCCAAGGGGAATCGAACCCCTGTTACCACCTTGAAAGAGTGGTGTCCTAGCCGTTAGACGATGGGGGCGGTGGTCGGGCGAGGTGGCATAGCGGTAACGGGATTCGAACCCGTGTTTCGGCCTTGAGAGGGCCGCGTCCTGGTCCCCTAGACGATACCGCCGGGAGCGACGCGCGGGGAATTATCACTCCGAGGCAGGGCCCGGCGCAACCGTGCTGGCGGCAACCTCGCTCCGGTCGTAAGATCGAGTCGGATCATGCGAGACGACGCGATCGAGGACCAGGACAACGTCTCGGACCGCACGCGATCGGCGGCGGTTCCGCTCGCCGTCCTGCTCGGCTGTTTCGGGGCGCACCGCTTTTACGTGGGCAAGACGAGCAGTGCGATTCTCATGGCCTGCACACTGGGCGGCATCGGGCTCTGGTGGATGGCCGACGTGATCCTTCTGTTGACCGGGGAGTTCCGCGACGCCGACGGCCGGCGCGTGGTCCGATGGTCAGCGGATTCGCCCGCGCGCCCCGCCCGTCTCGCCACCCCGCAGATCGAACGCATGCGTGACGAGATGGACCAGTTGCGCTCGGAGATGACCGAGCTCGCCGAACGAGTGGACTTCATGGAGCGCATGCTCGCCCAGGTGCGCGAACGGGACGCCATCCCGCCGGGGTCGCGCTAGCGCGTGAACCCCGGATCCAGACCTCCGCGACCGCTCCCTCCCCCAGTACGCCGGGCTTGAGCGCATCCGCTGCCGCCTGGAGCGCGGTCGCGGCGCGATCCGCCGCTCAGCGCGCAGCCCACGCAGCGGCGGTGGTGATGCCAACGGACGGACCAAACTGGAGGAGCGACGAACGGGGCAGGTCACCTCAGCAGCCAATCGGCCAGCTCCGTCAGCGTCGTGACCTCCACGACGGGCTTCGCACCGCCGCCGGCCGGCTCGCTCTTCCGGTTCACCCACGCCACCGGGATCCCCAGCGCCGCCGCGGGGTTCACGTCGTGAAACCAGCTCTGCGCCGCATGGAGCCAGGCCACGTTGCCCAACCGCTCGCGCGCGGTCACGAAATGCCCGGGCGCGGGCTTGTACGATCGCACCTGCGCCGCGGTGACGATGAGATCGAACGGGACCGTGAAGTGCCGCCGCGTGCCCGCCAACAGGTCGTCGTCCACGTTTGACAGGATGCCGAGCCGGAGGCCAGCGGCGTGCAGCCGCTCGAGCGCCGGATTCGTGTCCGCGAACGGCCGCCACGCCGGCAGACTGTGAGGAAGGAACTCGGCGCGCGCCCGCCCCATCCCCCAGCCAAGCCGACCGGCCACGCGCACGGCCGTTTCAGCGAGGACCTCGCGATACGGGCGGAACGTCTCAGCTTCTACAACGGGCTCGATCTCGGCGTAGGCCTGGAGCACCGCGCTCCGCTCCAGCGACACTCCGTCACGAGCGGCGGCGCTGATGAATGCCTCGCTGATGCCGGTCTCCCAGTCGATCAGGGTGCCGTAGCAGTCGAAGGTGACGACGTCGTAGGGTTGGGACATTGCGTCGGAACCGTCGGCAATGGGTGAAGGCTCTCGGTAAGCGGCAGTCTACGCCGCAACGTCGCCGGGCTCAGGCCCACGCGCTGACGCGATCACTCGTCGCTATTCCTTCCTGTTCTTTCCCACCTCGGTATGCCGAAAGCACGTCACGAGGTGGTCATTCACCATGCCCGCTGCCTGCATGAACGCGTAGCACACGGTGGAGCCCACGAACCGGAAACCGCGTTCCTTCAGCGCCGCGCTCATGCGGTCCGACTGCGGGGTGCGCGCGGGGATTTGTCGCAGCGTGCGCCAGCGATTCACCCGCGGCGTGCCGTTCAGGAACCCCCAAAGGAACTCGCTGAACGACTCGCCCTTGTCTTCCAGCGCGAGAAACGCGCGGGCGTTGCCGATCGCCGCTTCGATCTTGGCGCGATTGCGCACGATCCCGGGATCCGCCAACAGCCGCCGAATCCGGCGTCCGTCGTATCGCGCCATGCGCGCGGGATCGAATCCGTCGAATGCCCGGCGGAAGTTGTCGCGCTTGTTGAGGATCAGGGCCCACGACAGGCCGGCCTGAAAGCCGTCGAGCACCAGGTGCTCGAACAGGAGCCGGGAATCCCGCACCGGAACGCCCCACTCGGTATCATGGTAGGCAATCATCAACGGTGAATGCTGACCCCAACCGCAGCGCTTCAATCGCCCCATCTCACTCACCGCCGCCTCGCCTGTCATCGCCCGCCATCGCCCGCCATCGCCCGCCATCGCCCGCCGAGCGGAATCCCAATCTCACGACGTCCCTCGGGCTTGGGAAGGCCGCGTGCGCTCGCCCGGCCCCCGTGTTACGCTTGACGGACACGCGAGGAGACACCCATGAGCCTGACGATCACTTACCTGGGGCACGCGGGCGTCCTGATGGCGGACGGCAAGCACACTCTGGCCATCGACCCGTTCCTGACCGGCAATCCCGTCGCCACCATGCGCGCGGCGGACCTCAAGTGCACCCACATCGCCCTCACGCACGGGCACGGCGATCACCTCGGCGACACCGTGACGATCGCGAAGGCCAACAAGGCCACCGTGTTCGCGGGCTTCGAACTCACCGAGTACCTCGGCGAGCAAGGGATCAAGACCGAAGCGGGCAATCCCGGCGGCCAGATCCAGACGCCGTTCGGCTGGATCGCCTTCACCCAAGCGTTTCATTCGTCGTCGTACAACGGCCGCTACATGGGCGTTGCGATGGGCGTCGTGGCCCGGATGGGAGGTCAGACCATCTACCACTGCGGTGACACGGGCCTGTTCGGCGACATGCAGTTGATTGGCGAGATCTACAAGCCCGAGGTCGCGTTCATTCCCGTGGGCGATCGGTTCACCATGGGGCCGGAGCTCGCCACGCGCGCCGCGGAGATGATCAAGCCTCACATCGCCGTGCCTATTCACTATGGGACGTTCCCGCTCCTGCTCTCGGATCCGTCGGCGTTCAAGCCCCGGGGCGTGGACGTGCTCGTCATGAAGCCGGGCCAGCAACTGACGTATCAGTGACGCTCGCCCGGACTCGATGACAGCGGCAGCGGGTACGCCTCGCCGCCTCCCTGTCGTCTGGCACGAGGCGTACGAAGTGGACATCGGACCGCACGTCTTTCCCACGGCCAAATACCGCCTCGTTCGCGATCGACTGTTGAACGAGGGCACGATCACCGCGGAGGACATCCGGAAACCCACGCCGGCGTCGGACGAGGAGATTGCCCTCGTGCATACCGAGGAGTACCTGGAGAAGATCCGTCACAATCGCCTGAGCGCGGCGGAGCGGCTGACGCTCGAAGTGCCGTTTTCTCCGGCACTGCGAGAGGCGTCGTGGCTCTGCGCCGGCGGATCGATCCTGACGGCGCGCCTCGCGCTCGCCTCCGGCATCGCCGTGCACCTGGGCGGCGGGTTTCATCACGCCTTCCCCGATCACGGCGAGGGATTTTGCCTGATCAACGACGTGGCGGTCGCCATTCGCGTACTTCAGCGCACGGGCGAGATCCAGCGCGCCGCCGTGGTGGACCTCGATGTGCACCACGGCAACGGCACGGCTGCCGTGTTCAACGGCGATTCCCGGGTGTTCACGTTCTCGATGCACCAGGAGAACAACTACCCGGCGTGGAAGCCGCCGGGCGACGTGGACGTGGGGCTGGAGGACGGCACCGGCGACGCCGAGTACCTGGCGGCGCTCGACGCGCATCTGAACGGCGCGGTGGGACGGCATAAACCCGAGCTGGTGTGGTACCTCGCCGGGGCGGATCCCTACGAGGAAGATCAGCTCGGCGGGCTCGGACTCACCATGGAGGGACTTAAGCGGCGCGACGCCATGGTCATCGAATGGTCACGCGCTCGGGGGATACCGGTTGCCGTGGCATTGGCGGGCGGCTACGCGCGGCGCCAAGACGACACGGTCGAGATCCACTGCAACACGGTGCGAGTGGCGGCGATGGCCGCCATGGGAGGCGGTGAGGGGTGACGTTGGCCGTCGCCCTTCACCCCACCCACCGCGGCACCATCCCTGACTTACGCTGCCACTGCTGCAGCAACATCGCCTCGGCCGCCCCGGCGTCCACCGGCTCGCGGAACAGATAGCCCTGCGCGTGATCGCACGCGAGGGCCTTGAGCCGATCGGTCTGCTCCGCGGTCTCCACGCCCTCGGCGATCACGCTGACCCCCAGATCGCGCGCCAGCGTCACGATCGTCTGCACGATGTCCCATGACTCGCCGCCGCTAGCCGCGCTAATGAACGAGCGATCAATCTTCAACGCGTCAATGCTGAATCGCTGGAGGTAGCTCAGGGACGAGTATCCGGTCCCGAAATCGTCAATCTGGACCTGAACCCCGGCCTTGCGCAGGTCCGCGATGACGCCCACGTGCGATTCCGGATCTTCCATCAGCGTGCTCTCGGTGATCTCGAGCTTGAGACTCGTGGGCGGCAACCCCGTCAGGCGCAACACCTCGAGAATCTGCTCCACGAGATTGGCATCCCCGAAATGACGGGCGGACAGGTTCACGCTGATCGAGAGCGGCCGGTCGGTGAAGCGCCGCTGCCACGTGGCCATCTGGCGGCACGCGGTTTCCATGACCCACCGCCCGATCGGCACGATCAGCCCCGTCTCCTCGGCCAGTGGAATGAACTCGCCCGGCGAGACCATACCACGCTCCGGATGCTGCCACCGCACCAACGCCTCGAAGCCCGTGATCACACCGTCCCGCAGGTCCACGATCGGCTGGTAGTACACGCGCAATTCCTCGCGCTCCAGTGCTCGCCGCAGATGGGTCTCCATCTGAAGCTGCGCCACCGCCCGCTCATGCATCCCCTGATCGAACATCTCGTAGCAGGCCCGCCCGCGCGCCTTGGCGCGGTACATCGCAAGATCCGCATCCCGCAGATGGAACTCCGGCTTCTCGTGCTGCGCCGTGGAGAGCGCGATCCCAATGCTCGCCGTGGTGAAGACCTCCCGCCCCTCCAGCTCGAACGGCGTGCGCAGCTCCGCCTGAATACGCTCGGCCACGCGCGTGGCATCGGCCACGTCCCGGATGTCGTCCAGAAGAATGGTGAACTCGTCGCCGCCCATCCGCGCCACCACATCGCCCGGTCTGAGACACCCCTTCAGGCGCTGCGCGATCGCCACCAGCAGGCGGTCGCCGAACGTGTGGCCAAAACTGTCGTTCACCAGCTTGAAGCGATCGAAGTCCACGAACAACACGGCGAACAGATAGTCGGGCCGCCGCCGCGTGCGCTTCATCGAACGATCGAGCAGCGACACGAAGAACGCGCGGTTGGGGAGGCCCGTGAGCGGATCGTGGAAGGCGTCGTGCAGCAACTGCTCTTCGACCGCCTTGCGGGCCGTGATGTCGGTGAGCGAGCCGGCCAGCCGCGTGGCCTCGCCGTGCGGCGTTCGAACGGCCAGTCCGCGGGCCAGCACCCAACGGTAACTCCCGTCGGCGTGCCGCAACCGATGCTCGCTCTCGAAGTGCGGCGACCGCCCCTCGACGTGTCGGGCCAGCTCCGTCCGGACGCGCACCAGGTCCTCCGGATGGACTCGCGACGTCCAGGCATCGAGCGTCGGCCCAATGCCGGCCGGGTCACATCCCAGGATGGACGCCCACCGGGCCGAGTAGTGCACCGCCCCGGTCAACACGTTCCAGTCCCACAGCCCGTCGTTGGCGCCTTGAGCCGCGAGCGCGTACCGCTCCTCGCTCTCGCGCAGTGCCGCTTCCGCGGCCTTGCGCTGGCTGATGTCCTCGCAGGTGGTGACCACGCCGATCGGCTGGCCGTCGCGATTTCGCACCACGTCCGACATCAGATACACGGGGAACGTGGTCCCGTCGCGCCGCGTGTTGGTCGTCTCGCGGCGCCAGCTCCGCATCCGCTCGAGATCCGGCGTCGTCATGGGCCGGCGCGGCCCGGCGGCGAAAACGCTCACGTCCTTGCCGATCAGCTCGGCGGGCTCGTACCCGTGCATCCGGGCGTCGGCCGGATTGGTGTAGACAATCTGGCCGGAGAGATCCGTGATCGTGACACCGAGCTGCATGGTCGCGACGGCCTTCTCGAGGCCGATCAAGGCGTCCTGGGTGCCCGGCACCGGCGCGGCGGCATCGGACAGTCCCGCGCCGCCGCTCGCCGGCACGGCTGCCTTGGGGTCCCTGCCCATCACGTACCGCCGCACGGCCCAGCTCACGGCGACCAGAACCGCCAGCAGCGCCAGGGTTTGGGCGATGCCCGTGGAAGTCTCCTGGGGTCGAAGGGGCCCAACATGCGTGCTCGCGTCATCTTGCGCCAGCCTGCCGGGGCGCGCCGTACCGCTTGCGCCCCGTGACGCGGGAGGGCCATTCTACACTCCATCATGTCCCAACCCCGCCCACCAAAGCCGGCTTCGCCGCCTCCCGCTGCTCCGGCGCAGGGGTCGTCGCCTGGGAACCGGCGGACGCAGGTCCCGCACGAAGTGGCCCAGGCCTGGGTCCAGTTCATGCGGGACGATGTGGCGGGGTCCGTGAATGGGCTCAACAATCGGCTGAACGCCATTCTCAGCGCCGTGGCGGAGATCACCACCGCCAACCTGAGCCGCGAAGATCGGGATCAGGTGCAGCGCATCCGAGACGAGGTGGAGCACGCGGTACGGATCACGTCGGGATTGCTGCGCCGCGTGGACGCGATGTCGCCGGACACGGTGCCCCACATGCTGCAGCCGTTCGCCGAGCCGCCCAAGCGGCCGGGGACGATCGTCGTGGTGGAAGATGACGACGCCAACCGGGCGGTGATCGTGCGGTTGCTGCAGAAGCTGGGGCATTATGTGACCCCGTGCGCCAACGGCATCGAGGCGCTGGACACGCTGCAGCTCGCGCCCGCAGACTGCATCATCTGTGACCTGCGCATGCCCGTGCTCGGCGGCCAGAGTCTGTTTCAGCAGGTCGAGAACCTGAGGCCGCACCTCGCCAGCCGATTCGTGTTCGTGACCGGTGATTACACCGACCCGCAGTCGCGAGCGTTCCTGGATCAGAGTGGCCAGCCGGTGATCGGCAAACCGTATGACGTGTCCGAGTTGCTTGGCGCCGTCGCCCTCATCCTGCGGCGCGTCGAAGTCCTCGGCGAAGGCTCGTGAATCACACGGAGCGGAGAACCACATGAACGACGTGCGCAACGAAAGCGGATTCAACCCGGGCGATGCGCCTGATCGCCGCGTCGCCGAGCGACGCAGCTTCGCGAGCCATCGCGGCATCCGCGTAGATCGCCGCGCGGCCGGTGAACGACGCCGCAGCGGCGACGTGGCGCTCGCCCCCGGCGCCACCGGCGGCGAGCGGCGCAGGGGCCAGGACCGCCGGGGCGCCTCTGATGCCTGGCCGGTCGAGCGCCGGAGCGGTCAGGAGCGGCGCCAGCCGCGTTGACCCAATCGCCGCAAGACTTCTTCACGTAGTCTCGGGGCAAAATCTCACTCACGGAGCGCGTCGCGCGTTCAAGTTCCACAGGTCCCATTTCGTGACCCCTGGAACGTCGCTTGGCGCCTGCGACCGTGTTCTATCCCGCGCGCGGCAGCCCATCCGTGGAGGCCGCCGCCGAGTCTCACGACGAGCGCTTAGGGCGTGAGCTGAAACACGCTCGCCCGGCGCGCTGGCTGCTCGTGGGCGCGCCGAACGTCGGCAAGAGCGCCTTGTTCAATCGGCTCACCAACCTCTACGTCACTGTCTCCAACTACCCCGGGACTTCCGTCGAGCTGACGTCGGCCCTTCGGTCCGACGGTGACCGTCCCGTCGAGGTGGTGGACACACCCGGGCTCTACAGTCTGCTCGCCGTGACGGAAGACGAGCGAGTGGCGCGGCGAGCGGTGCTCGATGCATCCGATGCCACGATCATCCACGTCGTTGACGCGTCGCATCTCGAGCGCGCGTTGCCACTCACGCTCCAGCTGCTGGCATTGCAACGGCCGCTCGTCCTGGCGTGCAACCTGATGGATGAGGCCGAGGCGCGGGGGGCCGCACCTGACCTTGCCGCGCTGGAGGAGCGGCTGGGGATTCCGGTGGTCGGGACCGTGGCGACCACGGGCAGAGGCGTGGATGATCTGGCCCGGCGCGCGGCGCTGGCTCACACCCCGGTGGACGGCTGGGGCCTGCCAGAGCCCTACGCGGCGCTCGCCCGACGGGTGGCGCACGAAGGCGAGGGCGCTCGTGCGCTCATCGAGGCCGAGCTGGCGCTCGCGGGAGATCCCGAGTTCGAACCCCAGCTGGCCGCGGAATGCGGCGCGTGGCCTGAGATCGCAAACGAGCGGGAGCGACAACACGGCGGACCCGAAGGATACGCGGTGGGCCTCGCCACGAGCCGCAGGCGCATGGCGCTGGCGTTGCTGGACGGCGTCATTCCCTCCGCCGGGATCAACGCAAGAGACCAGAAGCGCCTGGACAATCTCCTGTTGTCTCCCTGGACCGGCATTCCGCTCATCGCCCTCGTGCTCTACCTGGCATTCTACCAGTTCGTGGGCCGGTTCGGCGCGGGTACGGCCGTGGACTGGATCGAGGGCGTGCTGTTCGGCCGCTGGATCGAGCCCGCGAGCGAGGCTGCCGTCCGTTCGCTCGTGCCCTGGGAGGCCGTGCAGGACCTGCTGGTGGGGCCCTATGGCCTCCTCCCGCTTGGCGTGCGCTACGCCGTGGCGATCGTGCTGCCGATCGTGGGCGCGTTCTTTCTCGTGTTCGCCGCGCTGGAAGACAGCGGGTATCTGCCGCGGCTCGCCCTGCTGCTGGACCGCGCGTTCAAGGCCATTGGCCTCTCCGGTCGCGCCGTCATCCCGCTGGTGCTCGGTTTCGGCTGCAACACCATGGCCACGCTGGTTACGCGCACGCTGGAGACGCGCCGCGAGCGCGTGATCACCACGCTGCTCCTGGCGCTCGCCATCCCCTGCTCCGCGCAACTCGGCGTGGTGCTCGGCATCCTCAGCATCGCGCCGGGCGCGGTGATGATCTGGATGGCCGTGATGCTCGCGGTGTTCCTCGGCGTGGGCTGGTTCGCCGCGCGACTGCTGCCGGGTGAGCCGCCCGTGCTCCACATGGAACTGCCGCGCCTCCGGCTCCCGCGTCCGGGCAACGTGCTGGTGAAGACCGGCACGCGAATGCGCTGGTACTTCGCCGAGATCTTCCCGCTGTTCCTGCTCGCGAGCGTGCTGCTGTGGTTTGGCGACCTCACGGGGCTGCTCCAGGCGGCCACCAGACTCCTGGAGCCCGCCGTCGAGGCAATCAGCCTGCCAGCGGCGGCCGCGCCCGCTTTCCTGTACGGGTTCTTCCGGCGCGACTTCGGTGCGGCGGGGCTGTACGACCTGGCGGGGCAGGGCGCGCTGGGACCGGCCGCGCTCACCACGGCCGCGGTGACCATCACGCTGTTCGTTCCGTGCGTGGCGCAGTTCCTGGTGATGCGGAAGGAACGCGGGCTCTCCGTAGCGGTCACAGTGCTCGTGGTGGCCACGACGGTCGCGTTCGCCGTGGGCGGCGCAGTAGGCTGGACGCTCCGCGCCGTGGGAGGCTGGCAATGAACTGCTCCATGTGCGGCTCGAGTGCGGGCTGTCAGGGCTGCCCCATCGGCGCAGGATTCTATCTCCCGCACACGCTCGATACGCTGCGCTCCGGGCAGCGGGCCACGATCCAGCGTCTCGCCGCCGCCTCCGGCAGCGCGCTGCGCAAGCTCCTCGCGCTCGGCCTGTTGCCGGGCGTGGAGCTGGAAGTCGAGCGGTCCTGGCCCGCGATGGTGGTGCGACTCGGCAATGCGTCGGTGGCGCTGGACGAGGCGCTGGCCGGGGCGGTCGTCGTGTCAATTGACGGAGGGTGAAGCGACAGGCGATCGCCGGCGATGAGAGGCGATGTGGCCCTGCACAGCATGGCGTGCGATCGCCCGCCTTCGCCGGTCATCGCCCGCGCACGGGCTCGTCTTACTGGACGAATCACCCCAACGTCCCAGATATTAGGCAGATGATGGACGTTCTGATCGTCGAGGACGACACCCAGGTGCGCACCGCCTACCAGCGCCTGCTCGAGCGCGCCGGCTTCCAGGTCACGGCCGTCGAGAACGCGCTGGCGGCCGTGGGCGAGCTGGAAACGAGGTCCTTCGACGCCATCGTGTGCGACCTCGAGCTGCCGTTCCTGAAGGGGCAGGGCTTTTTCGAGGAGCTGCGGCAAACCTTCCCGGCCATGGCCGACCGCGTGGTCTTCGTTACGGGCTGGGCGGCGGATCCGGCGAAGGGCGCGCTGCTCCATTCCACGGGCCGTCCGGTACTGCCCAAGCCCGTGGAGTTCGACGAGCTGGTGGCGACCGTGCGCCGCGTGGCGGCCGGCGCCGATCTCAACGCTCCGCAGGTGTCCGGCCGCATCGTCCTGGTGGATGACGACGTGGCGGTGCGGGACAGCTTGAGCCGGATCCTGCGCGCGGCGGGCTACCAGGTCGAGGCCGTGGCCAATGGGGCCGAAGCGATCGCGGCGTGCCGCCGGCACGTGCCGGACCTCGTTCTCACCGACCTCTACATGCCGGGCGTGGACGGCATCGAAGCGATGATCCGGCTCCAGACGGAACTCCCCGGGATCCGCTTCATCGCGATGTCCGGTGGCGGCTATCTCGACAAGAAAGACGCGCTGCAAGCGGCAGGCTCGCTCGGCGCTTGGAAGACGCTCGCCAAGCCGATCCGGCGCGAAGACCTCCTCAAGGCGGTGGCGGCGGCCCTCGGCGAGGAACATTAGACCCCGGGGCATCGCGACCGTACGTTCGTCCTCCGGACTCGGAGACGGCCCGCGCGATGGTAAGAGCGCGGGAGGCGCGGCGTGCTTTCCGGCGACTCCGAACTTCCTGTTTCTGGTCGTATCCCCCCGACCTCAACATTGGCGAGGAAGACGTACCCCGGGTGGCCGAACAGCTGATAAGGCATGGCAACCGGAAAGCATGGCAGATAGCCGCCGGTGCCAGACTGAAAACCCCCGTCTCCGCGGCCTGTTAGGGCAGGGTTAGTCCCTCAGGTGGCCTGAATCCGCATCGCGTAGAACGACCGCCACACGAACGTCACGCCCACCGCGAAGAACAACGTCGCCAGCACGAAGCCGAGTCCGGGCCCGCGCTCGGCGGCCAGATAGACGCCCAGCTCCACCGCCAGCAAGCCGAACAGCGTGGTGAACTTGATGACCGGGTTCATCGCCACGGATGAGGTGTCCTTGAACGGATCGCCCACCGTGTCGCCCACCACGGACGCGGCGTGGAGATCGGTGCCTTTCAGCTTCAACTCGGTCTCCACGATCTTCTTGGCGTTGTCCCAGGCGCCGCCGGCGTTTGCCATGAAGATCGCCTGGAACAGGCCGAACAGCGCGATGGAGATCAGGTAGCCGATGAAGAAAAACGGATTCACGAACGCGAACGCGAGCGTCGAGAAGAACACCGCGAGGAAGATGTTGAACATGCCCTTCTGCGCGTACTGCGTGCAAATCTCCACCACCTTGCGGCTGTCCTCTACCGAGGCCCGCGTGGATCCCTCGAGCTTGATGTTCCGCTTGATGAACTCCACCGCGCGATAGGCGCCGGTCGTCACGGCCTGGGTGGATGAGCCCGTGAACCAGTAAATCATCGCGCCGCCGGTGATGAGTCCGAGCAGGAATGGCGGGTTCAAGATCGAGAGTTTGTCCATCCCCTCGGTAAGCCCATGCGTGAGCGCCATGATGATGGCGAAGATCATCGTGGTGGCGCCGGTCACGGCGGTACCGATCAAAACCGGCTTCGCGGTCGCCTTGAACGTATTCCCCGCCCCGTCGTTCTCCTCCAGCAGTTCCTTGCCCAGGGCGAAGTTCGGCTTGAACCCGAATTCCTTCTCGATCTCGGCGGCCACATTGGGGATCTGCTCGATGGTGGACAGCTCGTACACCGACTGCGCGTTGTCCGTCACCGGGCCGTAGCTGTCCACGGCGATCGTCACCGGACCCATCCCCAGAAAGCCGAACGCCACCAGACCGAACGCGAACACCGCGGGCGCCTTCATCAGCGAATCGATCCCCATCGTGCTCACCGCGTACGCCACGGCCATCAGCGCCACAATGGCCATCCCCAGCCAGTAGGCCGAGAAGTTCCCCGCCACGAACCCCGACAGGATGTTCAGCGACGCCCCGCCTTCGCGGGAGGAGGTCACGACCTCCTGGACGTGCCGCGACTTGGTGGAGGTGAAGATCTTCACCAGCTCGGGGATGACGGCGCCCGCGAGCGTGCCGCAGGTGATCACGGTCGAGAGCTGCCACCAGGCGCTGCTGTTGCCGCCAACTTCGGGGATGATCACGTACGACACGACGTACGTGAGAATCACCGACAGGATGGACGTGAGCCACACGAGCTGCGTGAGCGGCGCCTCGAAGTTCATTTTCTCGGCGTGGCCATAACGGGCCCGGGTGAGCACGCCGTTCAACAGGTACGACCCGCCCGACGCGAGCACCATCATCACCCGCATCAGGAAGATCCACACCAGGAGCTGCACCTGCACCGCGGAATCCGGCACCGCGAGCGAGATGAACGAGATCAACGCCACGCCGGTGACGCCGTAGGTCTCGAAGCCGTCCGCGGTGGGGCCCACCGAGTCGCCGGCGTTGTCGCCGGTGCAATCGGCGATCACGCCGGGGTTGCGCGCGTCGTCTTCCTTGATCTTGAAGACCACCTTCATCAGGTCCGAGCCGATGTCGGCAATCTTGGTGAAGATCCCGCCCGCGATACGCAGCGCCGCGGCCCCCAGCGACTCGCCGATGGCGAAGCCCAGGAAGCAGGCGCCCGCCACGTCCGCCGGCATGAACAACAGGATGGCGAGCATGAACAGCAGCTCGACCGAGATCAGCATCATCCCCACGCTCATCCCCGAGTGTATCGGGATCTCGTACACCGGGTACGCGTTGCCGCGCAGGCTCGCGAACGCGGTGCGCGAGTTGGCCAGCGTGTTGATGCGGATGCCGTACCAGGCCACGCTGTAGCTGCCGGCCATGCCGATCACGCTGAACAGCAGAATCAGGAGGATCTTGGGGAAGGGCAGCTGGGTCAGCAGGAAGTACACCACGATCACCGTGCCAATGAAGGCCATCAGGATCGCCAGGAGTTTCCCCTGCTGGATCAGGTACGCCTTGCAGGTCTCGTAGATCAGGGCCGAGATGTCCGCCATGGAGCGGTGCACCGGGAGCTTCTTCACCTGCACGTAGGTCGTGAAGCCGAACAACAGGCCGAGGGCGCACGCGATCAAGCCGAACAGGAGGATCTGGTGGCCGTCGAATCCGAGGAATTCGCCCTGGCGCAGGTCGGGCAGGCGGATGTTCACCTCGCCGCCGGGGCGGTGTTCCTGGGCGACCTGGGCCACCTCCTGCGCCACGGCGCGAGCGGGCGCGAGCGAGAGTGGCAGGAGGGTGGCAGCCGCGAGCGCCAACACCTTCAAACGGAACAGCGAAACGATCACTGGACCTCCTCAGAGGGGGCCTGCGCCCCCGGACCGAATCAACGACGAGGTGACATACCTGGGAATCGCCCCCGCGGGACTGCGCGCGCCGACAGGTGCGGCCGCAGGCGTGGGCCGGGCCGCCGCTTCCAGCGTGCTACGCGGGGCGTAAAACTCGCCAGGCGGTCCCGTGCGGGCAAGCGCGATTCCGGCCCCCTCAGGACGACCGCGCGACACCTCTGAGCCAGTCTCGATCCGACCGGTGGCCGCGGAGGGCGGCGACCTGGCCGCCCGCATCGCCCGCCTCGAGGAGCGGGGAGTCCTGGTGCGTGGCGAGCGCCGCGAGCGAGCACCGCGCCGCGTGGCTCGCAAGCCCGGCGCCCTGGCCAGGTTCGTGGCTGACCGGGATTGATGCGGGTCGCGTACGTTGACACGTCATGCCTGGTCGCCGTTGCGTTCGGTGAAGCGGGCGCCGCTGCTCTGTCACGCCGCCTGAACCGGTTCGACATCCTGGCGGCCTCGGACCTGCTCGAGGCCGAGCTGAGGTCGGCGTTCCTGCGGGAGGGAGCCGAGTTCGACCCCGCTCTGCTGGCGGGCCTCTCGTGGGTGGTGCCGGACCGGCCGCTTCACTCCGAGATTGCTCGGGTGTTGGCGGCCGGGTACGTGCGTGGCGTTGACTGCTGGCACCTGGCGACCGCGCTCTATCTCGCCGAGGATTCCTCATCCATGAGCTTCCTGACGTTGGACGAGCGCCAGGCAGATGTTGCGAGGGCTCTTGGGTTCAGGGCGTAGGTGCGCGCGAGGCGTCTTGGGGGCGGCCGGAACAGGCCCGGCAGGACTCGACCGGCAATGCCGCGAGCCAGAGGCGAGCGGCGGCGGAAAGAGACCTGGCGGGACTGAAAGGGCCGCGCGAGCGCGGCCCGAACAGGCCCGGCAGGACTCGACCGGTAATGCCACGAGCCAGAGGCGAGCGGCGGCGGAAAGAGACCTGTCGGGACTGAAAGGGCCGCGCGAGCGCGGCCCGAACAGGCCCGGCAGGACTCGAACCTGCAACCCCCGGTTTTGGAGACCGGTGCTCTACCAGTTGAGCTACGGACCTATTGGGAGCCGCCAGGCCGACACAGGCATCCACGCCGGAGGTCTAGTTAGACCGCCTATCCGCCAGACGGCCCGGCCGCATCAGGATCCCTTACCAGACTCGACTTCCACCACCACGGGCGCCCAGCTCGGGACCCCGACATGGAGGAGGCCGACGCCCGCACTCCGGTCATGATTCTAATCGACAACTATTTCGCAGTCTACCAGAACCGCCCCTGCCTCCCGGCAGGCAGGCGCGAGAGGCGGGTCTACCAGACCTGATGAACCAGGAGCGCGCCGAGCATATCGCCGGGTGATGCAGGAGAACGGCTCCCCCAGCACCGGGTCCTCGAGGTGGCGGATGCGGCCGGCGAGCGATTCGCTCGATAGCCGGAGCAGATCCATGGATGCCGAGCCGAGCACGAGAAAGCGGCCCTTGCCGCGCCCGCGCCGCCGGCTGGCGTCGATAAGCCCGCGCAGACTGCGGAAGAGCTGCGGGGTGCGGTGGACCTCGTCGAGGATGACGAGTTTATCCTCGTGTTGCGAGAGATAAAGCTCGGGGTCGGCAAGCTTCGCCCGGTCGGCCTCGGATTCGAGATCGAGATAGACACGAGGCCGGGCCTTGGCCACTTCGTGCGCGAGCGTGGTCTTGCCGACCTGACGCGGCCCGAGCAGGGCCACGGCCGGGACTTCGGCTAGGGCGGACGTGACCGTCGGCAGGAGGCGGCGGGGAATCATGCTCGCAGTTGTGGAGCGCCGCTCCGTAATTGCAAGAATACTTGACCCTTCGCCCGCCGCCGGACTGGGCACCGGTTCCCGCTTTCATGCCGATGAACTCGCCGCGCATGGCTAAGCTCTCTCCGGAAGGCGCGGTGGCGGAGGGCGGCGGAGAACCCGTCGAAATTCGGCGAAGCTGGTTGCGTCCACGGCCGCACCGCCAGCGGGAAGAGCGGCGAGTACGTCACCAGTCCGGAGGGCCCCCCGCGCCGGGGCGGGGCGGATGAGCGGGATGCGCGCGTTTCAGGGGAGCCCGGCAGCGAAGCGATCGCGATCCCGTTGCCAGGCGGCCTTCAGCTCGGTGAGGAGCGCTCGAAAGGCGGCCTCGCTGCGGATCGGATCGAGCAGCGGATCGCGCGCGAACCAGGGATAGCAACGGAACCCCGTGAGGGCGGCGGTGCGGAGCCAGCGCACGGCCTCCCCCGGTTGCCGGAGCTGCGCGTGCGCCGCGCCGAGACTGTAGGCAACGTGGTGGTCCACGAGCCCGCCTTCCGCCAGGCGGACCAGCTTCAGCGCGCGCCCGCGCTCGCCCCGATGTGCGAGGAAGCTGGCAAGCGCCGCGCCGGCGCGGGATGCCGAGGAGCCGGAGCCGCGGGCGACCAGCTCGCCGGCGAGTCGCTCCGCCATGCTGACGTTGCCCGCGTAGAAGTACGCCTGGGCGAGATAGGGACCCGCCACCCGCCGGTCGCTCAGCCGCTGCGCGTCCTGGAGCAGCGCAATCGCCTCGGCG
>DATMAW010000181.1:0-11564 GCA_035559715.1 Gemmatimonadales bacterium
CGCATCCGTCACCGCGTTTGTGACGTACGACGATGCGGGGTTCACGTACCGACTCGAGCTGATGGGCCGCACGCCCACGCGGTCCCAGATGGCCCGGCTGAAACTGGACCGGGCGCGCATTGCCCGAATGGCCAGGGCAAGTGCCGCATCCCGGCCTGTGGCGATGGTAAGGCCGTTGGTCAAATAGCCAATCGCCGTGTCGTAGAACGCGCCCATGCCGGCTTCGCCCACCGGCGCCTTGGCCGTGTCCAGATTGGACAAGGCCCAGTCATCGTACATATCTGCGATCGTCGTGTAGGCGATTGCCGCCCACAGATACGCACGCGCCAAGTCCAGCGGCTGAATCAGCGTTCCCGCGGCTTGCTGGGCGCTCAGGACCCTGACCGCCTCATCGGCCAGCCAGCGACCCTGGGCCATGTCCGGCATCGCCGCGTCGGTGAACTCGTTATACCCGTTGGACAGCTTGCCGAACTCCAGCTCGCGCCAGGCATCGCGCGAGCCCACCCAGTCCAGCTCGTCGGCGGCAGTGGCGTAGACCAGCATCGAATAATCGATGCCGAATGCCACCATGCGCTGCGCGCCGTTGGCCAGTGGGCCGGCGGCGACGGGATTTTCCACGTCCTCCGCTTTCACGTTGTTGGGGTTCTCGACCTCCAGAAGGTTGCTACAGCCGATGAGACCGGCCGTGAGCAACGCCAGGAGGGGGGCGCCCCACACGGGGCGCCCGGACCGATATGTGATGGAACCATTACGCATGGTCATAGTCTCCTGTCGTAGCGCGGTCAGAAGCCGAACCGCACGGAGGCCGTCCACCGCCGCGGGAGCGGGAAGCCCCACGCGTCAACGGAGTCGAGATAGTTGTTGTCCAGCGCGCTGCCACCGCCACGCCCAACCTGATTGACTTCCGGATCAATGCCCGTGTAGCCCGTAAACAGCATGGCGTTCCGCACGGACAGGTTGACCGCCAGGTTGCTGAGTCCGAGTCGCTGCGCGAAGGAGCTGGGTGGCGTATACGTCACGCCAAGCTCGCGCCAGCGCAGGAAGTCACCCTTTTCAGCCAGGTTCATGCCGTCGTAGGGCGTGAGTTCCTTGTAGTAATCCGCCCACTCGATCAACGCATCCGCCCGCTGCGACGCTGTGGAGGCCGGGTCGAGCAGGATGGCCTCGATCTCGGCCGGCCGCTTGTTGTTGCGTCCAATCAGCGGGTGCGAGTTGCGGAACCCATCCGTCAGGTTGCTGACGAAGAAGTTGCCGAATTTGTACTCGAACAGCGTGTTGATCTTGAAGTTCCGCGCGACGGAGATGTCAGCCCCGAACGCCCCCGACCAATCCGGCGTGGACTTGGTGAGGCAGTACTCGTACGGGTTGCCGTTCTTGTCGGTCATGGTCTTCGTCTTGCCCTTGGTGACCGAGCTGTAGACGTCCGCCATGCAGTTGTCGAGGAAATCGCCGTCGGCGTCGTTGTCGTCGAGTAGCGGACCAGTCACCGTTCCCGTGCGCGGCCGGATCGTGTTGAAAACGTCGATGCCGCGCGGTACCGAGAGGTACGCTTCGAGCTCCGCCTTGGTGTCGGGCCGCCCGTCGCCATTCGTGTCGTACGGGTATTGGCCGGATGCCAGACAGAGCGAGTAAGCCGTTTGACCGCACGGCTGGAGGATGATAGCTCCAAGCAGCACGCCGGGAGCCTGGCCTTCCATCAACCAGTTGCGGTAGCGCGGATAGCTGCCGCCCACCTTGATCGGCGCCGCGCCGCCCATGTCCACGATGCGCTGGAAGAGATATGCCCCGTTCGCGAACACGTTGACGGAGAAGCCGGGCCGGTCCACCACGAGCGCGTTCACCTTCAACTCCCAACCCTTGGCCTCCAGCTCGCCGATGTTCACGAGCTGCCGGTTACGGAAGCCGCCGGTGGGGGCGAACTGCTTCTCCACCAGAGCGTCCTTGGTGTTCCGGCTCCAGTAGGTGATGTCCACGCCCACGCGGTTCGACATCAAGCCAAGCTCAGCACCGGCCTCGATTTCCGTCGTGTTCTCGGGCTTCAGATCCTGGTTGCCCAGGTTTGCCGGGACCAGGCCCGCGCCGAACTGGGACGTGCCCGGCCCGTACGTACGGAACTTATCGAACGCGCCAGGCTGCAAGCCCGAGCGGCCCAACGCGCCCCGGACGCGCAGGGTCGAGAGCAGCGTGCTGTTCCAGCTGCCCATGTCGCTCACCACCAGCGAGGCGCTGGCCTTGGGATAGAACTTGCCGCTCGTGCTCTCGCCGAACGCGCTGTTCCGGTCCCACCGCCCACCCACCGTGAGGAACGCCCAATCATTGAAGCCGATCTGCTCCTGGCCGATCAGCCCCAGGTTCACGATCGAGCTGAAGAACTCGAACGTGCTGCGTTGGGCACCGGCGCTCGCAATCTCCAGGCCGGGGCCCGGGAAGTCGAACCCCGTGCCGCCACGCTCGTAGTTCTTCGTGATGAAGCCCTGGCCGCCTCCGGTGAACTGCGACTCGATGTTCCCGAAGCTCTCGGTCCACGTGAGGCGGATGTCCGCCGAGATCTCTCGATGGAACCGCGAGCCGTGGTTTTTCCGGCCCAGGTCCAGGTTGTTGCTGAAGTTGTCCACGTCGTACTTGAACGGATAGAACTCGGTGTCCCGCGTGTTCGTCACGTCAATACCGAACGTGACGTCCGACCGCAGGCGGCCCTGCAACGGCTCGTACGTCGCCTTCAGGGTGCCGTTGTAGTGGTCGGAGTCTTGCAGGATCTCGGAGAACGTGTTCTCCCGCGGCGTGCTAAACGCCAGGTTACCCCATGGGTTGCCCGGGCCGTAGCAGTAGCCGGGACGGTTCGGATCCTGCCCGAAGCTGCCACCCAGCGCCCGGTTCAGGGACTCCGCGCAGTTGCCATTCTCGGGCTTGGCGTTGAGCAGCGAAGACTGGACGCCGTAGATGTTGTTGTTGTTTTCCGGCGTCTGGTGGTGCAGGTCGCTGAACATGATGCTCGCGCTGAGCGTGACACGGTCCTTGGGGAACATCGTCACGTTCGCCGAGCCCTGCGTCCGGCGGCTCAGGTCAATGTTCCCAGGCTCATAAGGGAACACGTTGACCGTGCCGGGATACTGCCCCAGGAAGTACGGGCCCACGATTTGCGTCACGTCGTAGGGACCGTTCTCTCGACTGTACCGGGCGGACACGTTGTACACGGCATCCGCGCCGCCGCCGCTCACGGAGGCGGAATAGGTGCCGAGTACGCCGGTCGAGTAGTACGCAGCGGGCGACACGTTCGGGAAGCCGACGACTTCGAACGGCTGAATGCCAGCCGTCCCGTTGGCGTCAATGTGTGTGTTCTGATGGATGGCGTTCAACCGGTCGGCCTGGGCCTGCGTGCGGGCGAAACCGTAGTTGGTCTCGAGCCGATCGCTGGGGTACTTGGTAACCCCCTGGTCCGCGCGGAAGCTGAAGCGCGGCCGGCCCTGCTGGCCCTTCTTGGTGAAGATCTGAATGACGCCGGCGGACGCTTCGGAGCCGTACAGCGTGGCCGCCGCGGCGCCTTTCAGGATCTCCACGCGGTCAATGGTCTCCGGGTTGATGTCGTCCAGTCGGGACGGAGCGCCGCCGCCGCCGGAGCCGGCGTTGATGAATCCGCCGCCGTTGTCCACGCGCACGCCGTCCACGTACACCACGGGCTCGTTCGACTGCGACAAGCTCGCGTTGCCGCGGATGCGGATGCGGGCCCCTTCGCCGGCCAGGCCGGACGACGGGAGGATGGACACGCCGGCTTCTCGGGCCGCGAGGGCCTCGGAGAAGTTGGACACCGGTGCTTCCTCAATCATCGCCGCCTGCACCGTGGCGATGGTGTTGCCGAGCTGCTTGCGCTCGACGGTTGCGCCCGTACCGGTGACCACCACTTCGTCCAGCGCGATCACCGACTGGTTGAGGGCGAAGTCCACGGTCACCGTCTGGCCGCCGACGACCGTCGTGGTTGCCAGGGCGGCGCTGTAGCCCACAGCCCGGACGCGGACCTGAGTGCCACCCGCGAGCACGCCCGTGAACTCGTACCGACCCTGTGCGTCGGTTACGGTCGACATGTTCGTGTTCGGGATGAACACTTGAACGCCGGGAACCGGTCGCTGCGTCGAGGCTTCGCGCACGGTGCCGCTGATCGTGCCTCGCTGCTGCGCCTGTCCCGGCGTTGCGTTTACAAAGGCGGCCATCGCCGCCAGCGTAAACGCCCACCTGAACAACGTGCGATAATTCATACCCGCCCTCCTTAAGTGGGGTATGGTAGGGAAACCGCGTGATACTATTCAACCGAGAAGCCGACACCGAAGGGCGGCTTCCGCGTACAGCCAGAGGGCGAAAACACTTCCCGCCGCAGGCCTTGCGGCCAACGTTTGGGAATCCGAAAGCGGGGCTACGGTACCCCCGTGTCCCAAATCTGTCAATACAGGGTCACGGCCTGTCAAGGAGGGGGGGCAGTCGGGTGGCTAGTGCCGGAACTGCCTTCGCCCAGTCAGGACCATGGCCATCCCCGCCCGATCCGCCGCACGTGCCACCTCGTCGTCCCGAACCGACCCGCCAGGCTGGATAATCGTGGCCACGCCTGCCGCGGCTGCCTGTTCCACGCCGTCGGGGAAAGGAAAGAACGCGTCGGAGGCAAGGGCGCTCCCGCGAGGGTCGTGGCCGGCGGCCCGGGCCTTGTGCACGGCGAGGAACGATGCGTCCACCCGGCTCATCTGGCCCGCCCCAATCCCAATGGCCGCCTCGTCCCGGGCCAACAGAATCGCGTTCGACTTGACCGCCGCCACGGCGGCCCAGGCGAACCGCAGGTCCCGCCACTCCACCTCCGTAGGCCGGCGCGTTGTCGCAACCGTCCAGCCGGATTCGTCCGAGTCGAAGCGAAACCGATCTTGCGCCAGGAAGCCGCCGTGGACGCGCTTGAAGTCGAGGCCCGTGCCGGGAGCGGGGGCAGCTGTCGTCGAGGGAAGACGGACGACGCGCAGGTTCTTCTTTCGCGCGAACAGGGCCAGCGCCCCGGCGGCGAAGTCAGGAGCCAGGACGGCTTCCACGAACAGGTCGCTCATGGCGGTAGCCGTCGGCTCGTCCACCACCCCACTGAACCCGATGACCGAGCCGAACGCTGACGTTGGATCCGTGGCGAGCGCTCGCCGATAGGCATCCTCAGGGTTCCGGCCGAGGGCAATACCGCACGGAGTGTTGTGTTTGATAATGACGCAGGCCGGGCGGCTGTCTGCCCCCGCCCAGGGAACGAGTGCGGCAAGCGCCGCGTCAAGGTCCAGCAGGTTGTTAAAGGAAAGTTCCTTGCCCTGGAGCTGCTCCAGGTCCACGAGTCCGCCGCCCTCGACCGCATAGAACGCGGCTCGTTGTTCGGGGTTCTCGCCGTAGCGGAGCGGCTGAACGCGAGCCAGATGGAGGATCATGCGCTCGGGGAGGCGATCGTCACGGACCGGACCCGCGAGGTACGTGGCGATCGCGGCGTCGTAGGCGCTCGTATGGTGGAACACCTTCGCGGCCAGCTCCTCGCGCAGCGCGGCGGCCGGCCTGTTTCCTTCGAGCGCTTCCAGCACGCGCTCGTAGTCCGACGGATCCACCACGACGAATACGCTCGCGTGGTTCTTCGCCGCCGAGCGCAGCATTGAAGGGCCACCGATGTCAATCTGCTCGATCGCTTCCGCACGGCTCACGCCGGGCTTTGCGATGGTCTCGCGGAAGGGATACAGGTTGACCGCCACGAGATCAATCGGGGCGATGCGGAGTTGCTCGAGGGCCTTCATGTGGGCGTCGAGGTCGCGCCGCGCAAGCAGGCCGCCGTGGATGGCGGGGTGCAGGGTCTTGACCCGGCCGTCGAGCATCTCGGGGAAACCGGTTACGGTCTCGATGGACACCACCGGTACGCCGGCCTGTTTCAGCGTCCGGGCGGTGCCGCCGGTGGAGACGATCTCCCAGCCGAGCCTGACCAACGCTTGGGCGAACGGGACGATGCCGGTCTTGTCCCAAACGGAGATCAGGGCGCGAGGCATTGGGGCAGGTTAGCAGTTGGGGGGGACGTTGAAAAGCGTACCGGTGAGAGGTAAGAGAGCAGTGCGGCGAGTTCGCGCGACCTCATGCCTGTCACCCTCTTTCCCCTCACTCTTCTCACGCCTCTCCCGTGAGCCCCGGCATGCCGAAGTCCGCCTGCGGCATCAGTCGAACGACTCGGCCCGCCCGGGCGGCGGCCAGCACGACCGCGGGCAGCAGCCGGTGTTCCACCTGGAGCACGCGGGCCGCGAGGCTCTCGGGCGTGTCACCCGGCTCCACGCGCACGGGCCACTGCGCGATGATGGGGCCCCGGTCGTACTCTTCGATCACGTGGTGTACGGTGGCGCCAGTCACCGTGGCACCTGCGGACAACACCGCCTGATGCACGCGCAGTCCGTACATCCCGGGTCCGCCGAATGCCGGCAGCAGCGCCGGGTGGATGTTGATGATGCGGCCGGCGTGCACTCGAACGACTTCGGCCGGGACGAGCTTCAGATACCCCGCGAGGACGACCAGGTCTGCTCCGGCGCCGTGCAGCGCATCCAGGATCTCGGGTGCGCTGGCGGGGTCCTCCAGCGCGACGGTTGGAACACCCGCCAGTCGCGCGCGTTTCAGGGCGCCGGCGTCCGGCCGGTCGCTCATGACGAGGACGACGCGGGCAGGCGCAGGGGGGCTCGTGCTGTCGAGCAACGCCTGGAGGTTGCTGCCGCCGCCGGATGCGAGCACGGCGACGCGCATGGGGGAGTCCGCGGTCCAGATCGTCACGGCGCGTCCTGACCGGCTCAGGCCGTGCCGCCCGAGACTCGATCCATCAGGTTTCCGCCTTCCGCGCGCTGCGCACGGCGCTGGCCACGGCCTGGAACTCCGCATCTGCAATGGTGCGCACGTCCAGCACCACGCGGCCCTCGGTGGCCCGCGCGATGACGGGCGGCTCGTGACGGCGGAGCGCGGCGAGGAAGGCGTCGCAGGACGCGGCCTCGAGCGCCACGAGCGTCGTCGGCAGGTCCGCTTCGGGGAATGAGCCGCCGCCCACGGACGAACTCCCGGGAACGGTGGCCGCGCCGGTGATCATCCGTGCCAGGCGCCTGGCGCGTCTCCGGAGCGTGGCCGGGTCCGCGGTCAGCATGGCGAGCACCGGAACGGCTCGCACGGCGCCTTCCGGATCACGGTAGAGTCGCAACGTTGCTTCGAGGGCGGCGATCGTTGCTTTGTCGGGGCGCAGCGCCCGGAACAGCGGGTTTCGCGCGGCCTGGGTGACCACCTCACGCGGGCCCACCACGATCCCCGCCTGTGGCCCGCCCAGGAGCTTGTCGCCGGAGAAGACCACGGTGGCGCCCGTTGCCGCGCTCTCCGGCACGAGGGGTTCGCCGGTGAGGCCCCACCGTTCCAGGCTCAGGAACAGGCCGCTCCCCACGTCGTGCACCACCGGGAGTCCGCGCGGGCGCATTGCCGCCACGAGGTCGGCAAGCGAGATGTCGCAGGTGAACCCTGAGATCCGAAAGTTGGATCGGTGCACTTTGAGCACGCAGCGAGTGCGAGGCGACAGCGCCGCGTCGTAGTCGCGCCGCCGAACGCTGTTGGTGGTCCCGACCTCCACGAGCACGGCGCCGCTCCGCGCCAGGATCTCGGGGATGCGGAAGGCGTCTCCGATCTCCACCAGTTCGCCGCGCGAGACGATGGTCTCGCCTCCATCGGCCAGCGTGTTCAGCAGGAGGAACAGGGCAGCCGCGGCGTTGGTCGTCACCAGCGCGTCCTCGGCGCCGGTGAGTTGGCGCAGCAGGTCTCGCACGTGATCCTGGCGGGACCCGCGGGCGCCCTCGTCCAGATCGAATTCCAGCGTGGAATATCCGGCAGCTTCCTTGATCGCGTCGATCGCCGGCTCCGCGAGCGGAGCGCGGCCGAGGTTCGTGTGCAGCACCACGCCGGTGGCGTTGATCACGCGCGTGAGCGAGGGCCGCTCGCGCAGCGCGAGGTGACGGGAGATCGCCGTGAGCCAGCCCTCGAGCGGTGGCTCCCCGCCTCGAGCACGAGCGTCCGCCAGGACCTCGCGAATCGCCGCCACGAGCACGGGCCGTGGCACGCCGGCCCCGATCCCGGCGCGGGCGGCATCAGCGGCGAGGGCATGAACGGCCGGGATTCGCGTCCGGCGGTCCGTCATCGCTCAGCCGCCGCTCGCTCGGGCACGATCAACAGCGTGCGAGACGTGTTAGCGGCTCCGTTGAGGTTGGTGACCGAGGCCACCACGACGTACCGCGAGCCCGGCATGAGGGCCGCGTCGAGCTGCACGACCAGTCCCGTACTGAGCCGCGGCCGCTCGGCGAGGATCGTGGCGACTCGGCCAGTGTCCGCGACCTGGGCCCGACCCGCGGGTGCGGCTACCGGCACTCCTGAGGGGGCGCCGGGTGGCGCCGCCACGGCACCCGTTGGTGGGGGCGGCGGGGCCACGCCCTCCACGCGCGCGAGCGTGTCCGCGGTGGCCGTGTCGGTTCCAGCCGCTCGCGTGGCCGATGCCGCACCCGCGCGCAGGGAATCGTATTCCGCCTGGAGCAAAACGGCCTTGATGGGTAGAGCTTGTGAGTCGGGCAGCGCCAGCACGCTCACGGCGCTCGAGTCCGGCCGCGACAGCGCGAGCGGTTGCGAGAATTCCAGGCGCAGCGTCTGGCTGTCCACCATGCTCGCCCTCGACAGAGACGGTCCCACCGTGTCGTGGCGAAACACCCAAAACGTGCGGTGGGCCACCGAATCGAGCTGAATGGTCACCGAATCGAATGCCTCTCGCCCGTCACGGCGCCGATTGTTGTTGGCATCCACCACGGCGGCCACAAGGTACCTGCCGGCGGGCAGGGCGCCGAGCGAGAAATCGCCGGCGGAATCCGCCAGGCCAACGTACGCGAGCGAGTCCGGCAACAGGACGGCCTGAACGAGGGCACGGGGTTGCAGGCGTCTAGCTTCCCAATCCACCACTGTGCCACTCACCGTAGCCGTGGGTGGCGGCCCGCCCGTGCTGAACACGACCGTCTTTCCCGTGGTCAGCCGATTGCCGCGCAGGTCGTTGAGGCCCGGTTCCAGACGCACGTGATACGTCGTTCCCGCGCGCCAGCCTTCCGCCGGCTTCACCGCAATGGCCTTGCGACGCCAATCAATCTCCACTGCCTTGGGAAGTGGGGAGACGAGAATCAGCCGGTCGAGTCCTCCGCCCGACCGCTCGTCAATCACCTCATCGAACTGGAACACGACCGGATCACGCCAGGACTCGACGACGGCTCCGGAGTCCGGTGCGACGCTCAACAACGTGGGCGGCGAATAGTCGGGTGGGCCGCCGGGCGGAGGTTGCACGCTTGCGCAGGCAGTGGCAACGAACACCAATGCGGGTGACCAGCGATGGGCCGGGCGATCACGGGCGATGACAGGCGATGACGGGCGAACCCGGCCTCCGGTCAGGGACACGGCCCGCCCGCCAGAAGCCAACCTCGCCCGCCAGCGCCCGTCATGGCCTGTGTTCGCCTCTTATTGGCAGTTCAGCGCGTGTAGTTTGGAGGCGAGGACCTCTCGCTGTTCTCTCAGCGCCGCCGCCTTCGTCCGCTCGCGCGCCACAACCTCGGCCGGTGCGCGCGAGACGAACTGCGCGTTGCCGAGTTTCGCGGCAACGGCGCGCATCTGATGGTCCAGCCGTTCCAGCTCACCCCGCAGGCGATCGCATTCCCGTCGCACGTCAATCGCGTCGCCCAGGGGGACGAACACGTCGGTTCCGTCCGCCAGCACGGCATGAGCGCCGGCCTCGGTCGGCCGGTCGCCCTCGAGCTGCAAGCCGCTGATCTTCGCCAGTCGCTCGATCGTACCGCGCTCGGCCGTGAACGCGTCACGTGCCGCCGCGTTTCCCGGCCGGACGAAGGCGCGAACCATGCGCGAGGGGGCGACGCCGTACTCGGCGCGCACCGATCGGACGGCCGTCACCAGTGACCGGACCTGAGCAAAGCGCGCCTCCGCCTCCTCGTCCAACCAGGCGGCATCCGGCTCGGGCCACGCGGCCACGGCAAGCAACGTCTCGCGCTCACCGGGAAGGTGTTCCCACAGCTGTTCCGTGACGAACGGCATCACGGGGTGCAGCAACCGGAGCGCGGTATCGAGGACGGTCACCAGTACGGCCTTTGCCACCTCGCCGCCCGGAGCGGTACCGTAGAGCCGCGGCTTCACCTGTTCCAGATACCAATCCGCCAGCTCGTCCCACACGAAATGGTAGACGGCCCCGGCCGCGTCGCTGAGGCGGTGGCGGGCGATCGCTTCCGTGGTGGCCTCGATGGCCCGCTGGCAGCGCGAGAGGATCCAGCGGTCGGCTAACTCCAGTTCAGCGTCCCTCGTCAGCGGCGGAGGGGCGTCGTCCAGACCAGAGAGAATCAGGCGACCGGCGTTCCACAGCTTGTTGGCGAAGTTGCGGCCGGCGCCGAAGGTGGTGTCGAGGTCGTTCGGGTCCATGACAAGATCGGTTCCGACCGGCGCGCCCGCGATCAGCGTGTAGCGCAACGCGTCGGCGCCGTAGCGCCGCACGACCTCGAGCGGGTCAATGCCGTTGCCCGCGGATTTCGACATGCGGCGGTGCAGGTTGTCCCGCACCGTCCCGTTGATCACCACCGTCTGGAAGGGCTGCCGCCCCATGAAGTGGTAGCCGGCCATCTCCATGCGGGCCACCCAGAAGAAGATGATCTCCGAGGCGGTGACCAGCGTGTGCCCGGGGTAGTAACGCTGGAGGTCAGGGGTCTTGTCAGGCCAGCCGAGCGTGGCGAAGGGCCAGAGCCACGAGGAGAACCAGGTGTCCAACACGTCGGGGTCCTGCTTGATCCCGGCGGCGCCGCATGCGCGGCAGCGCATAGGATCCGTCCGGTCCGCCCAGGTCTCACCGCACGCCTCGCAGGTGAACACCGGGATTCGGTGCCCCCACCACAGCTGACGCGAGATGTTCCAGTCACGGATGTTGGCGAGCCAGTTCTCGTACACCCCTCCCCATCGCTCGGGGACGAAGCGCAGCTTGCCCGCGCGATACGCCTCGAGCACGGGCGTGGCGAGCGGCTGCATGCGAACGAACCACTGATCCGACAGACGAGGCTCGACGATCGTGTCGCAGCGATAGCAACGCCGCACGGCGTGGTGGTGCGGTTCGATCTTCTCGAGCAGTCCTTCCTTCCGGAGCTGCTGCACCACCCATTCCCGCGCGGTCAGGCGATCCTTGCCCTCGATCGCTGCCGGCACGCGGCGTCCCGCCGGGTCCTTCGGGTCATGCATCCGGGCCTCCGGATCCATGACCGTGGGCATGGGGAGTCCGTGTCGCGTGCCGATCTCGAAGTCGCTGGCATCGTGCGCCGGCGTGACCTTGACGAATCCGGTTCCGAATTCCGGATCCACGGCGTGATCGGCGACGATGGGGAGCGTGATCTCCGTGAGCGGCAGTCGCACGCGGCCACCGATTGCCCACCGCGTCTTCGCGTCGTCCGGGTGAACGGCGATGGCCGTGTCGCCCAGCATGGTCTCGGGGCGGGTGG
>DATMAW010000182.1:0-11568 GCA_035559715.1 Gemmatimonadales bacterium
AACGTTTTCCCCTGGAGTGCCTCGACGGGGGCGCGCCCGCAACAGGGACGCGGCGAGGCCGGGGGCTTCCGGCCGGGATTACGCTCGCCACTCTACAGTTGGGCTCCGTGAGGCCCGATCCGGCTACCACGTGGAGACGCCTGCTCACCGACGCCTTCACGGTAGCCTCGGCGCTCACCGAGCCGTGCATTTTCTTTGTCCTCACCGAAAAGCGTGGCCAGCGCATCGAGGCGAGCGAGGTTCTCTTTTGGCACGAAGGCTTGACCGAAAGTCGTCCGCCCGTGCGGCTCCTACGACGGGTTCAGGAACACCTTGGGTACCGGCAGCAGACGGGACGAGCCGAGAACTCCACGAGCCATGTCTGGGCGTTCTGCTTCGCGTCCATGAGTCGGGAGCAGGCCCGGCGGTCCGATCCGGCCTACGCCTCGAAGACCGACCATGAGCGCTTTGGAGATGCGTGGAAGACTTACCTGATGCCGCTCTGGCGCTTTCGGTCTGGACTGGCCCTTCCGCAGACGGCGTGGTTGCTCTGCGAGGACGGTGTGGCCAGATATCTGAAGGCGGGCGAGACCCTCCGGTTTCTCGACCAGGCGAGGAACGTCCTCGGGTGGGAGGACGTTCGATGACTAAAACGCGCAAACCCACAACTCTCCGATGGCCGATGATGGAACTCGGAGATGTCGTCGCCATCGAGAACAAAGGCGTCACGCCGCAACCCGGCGACGTCTACCGCTATGTCGGACTCGAAGACATTGAGCAACAGACGGGGCGAATCCTCAACGCGCAGGACACCGATGGACGTGACATCCAGAGCCTAAAATACGTCTTCAGTCCTTCCCATATCCTCTACGGAAAGCTCCGCCCGAATCTGAATAAAGTTGCGCTGCCAACGTTTTCCGGCATCTGCAGCACGGACATCCTACCCCTTGCTCCAAGAGGAGCGGTCCTGCGCGAGTTCGTCGCGTACTACCTGCGAACTCCCCGGTTCGTGCACTACGCGGTCCAGCACGCCAGCGGAACAAAGATGCCTCGCTTCGGGCCGCGCCAGTTGCTAAAGGCATCTCTGCCCGTTCCGCCTCTTCCCGTGCAGGAGCGGGTTGTGCAGATCCTCCAGAAGGCGGATGAGATTCGCCGCAAGCGGGTAGAGGCGCTGGAGCTGGCGGACATGACCCTGTTGGCGTTGTTCCTGGAGATGTTCGGAGATCCTGCCGCGAATCCTAAGGGGTGGCCGCGCGCGGAACTGGGCGAGCTAATCAACGATTGGCAGAATGGCTTCGCAACGGGCAACAAGGATGTCGAGGGCGGCATTCCGCAGGTGAGAATGCAGAACATCACCACTCACGGCTGGTTCGACAAGACTCTGGTGCGGACGGTAACTCGGCATCGGAACCACGGCCGTTACCTTCTGCAAGAGGGGGATGTTCTTTTCAACAACACGAATAGCCCGGAGCTCGTCGGCAAAACCGCGCTGTTTCGTGAACAAGGTGAATGGTATCTGAGCAATCATATAAGTCGCGTTCGTCCGGCTCGACCCATCACGGGTGAGTTCCTTTGGGGCTTGCTGGTTCTCCTCTGGGTCAGGGGCACGTTTCGGTCGATGTGCCGACAGTGGGTAAATCAGGCATCGATATCCAGGGAGGAACTTCTCAAGATTCAGGTTCCGGTGCCTTCTGAGAGTCTACTCCGGTACCACAAGGACGCCGTCCAGCAACTTGAAGCGGTTCGAGAGAAGCTGCTGCATGATGAGAGCCAGGCGACCGCTACTTACGAATCGCTCCTATCGCGTGCGTTTGCCTGCGAACTGACGGCCGAATGGGAAGCCGCCAACGCGGAGTGGATCGCCGCCCAGCAGGCTCTCCATGAACGCCTGCCCCGGCTGCTCCTTCTCGCCCTGCTCTCAGAGAAGGCCAAGCGGACGGCGCGGGCGGCGGCCGAGATCCTGGTGACGGCGCTCATGAAGTACGCTTTCCTCCTCCAGATGGAGGGCAGCGGCCGAAGGCGGCTGTACCACTTCGTGCCGTACCATTACGGCCCGTTCACCAAGGAACTCTACACCGACCTCCAGGCGCTCCAGGAAGAGGGCCTGGTGCGAGTAGAGAACGATTCCGAAGAGGACAAGACGAAGATCACGCTCGTCGATCCGGCCAAGGCGAACGAGGCACTCGACGCCCTGCCCGATGACCTCAAGGAGGACGCGGCGACGATCATCGAGACCTATGGCGCGCTCGATCACAATGCCCTGCTGAAGACCGTCTACGAGAAATACCCCGCCTACGCCAAGAAGAGCCGACTGCGGCCGGCACGAGGAGCGAGCCGACCTCCGAAGTCGCGGGGGCGAAGAGGGTGACCATGAGCGTCCGGGAGGCAGCGGCTCTCGTGCTGAAGGAGGCGGGCTCTCCGCTCCACGCCCGCGAGATCGCCAAGCGGATTCTGGCGAAGAAGCTATGGAAGACCGCGGGTAGAACGCCGCACCAGACCGTGGCTGCCCGCCTCTACATGGACATCAAGCGGAACGCTGGCAGCTCACCTTTCGTCTTGACAGCCCCCCAGACCTTCTCTCTCCGATCCAGCCATGCCGCCCCTGCTCGGCAAGATGACGGACAGGAAAGGGAAGGGGGTTCCACACCCAACCCCGCGGTGGAGACCTTCTCTTTCACGGACTCGGCGGAGAAGGTGTTGGAACGATTCGGTAACAAGCAACCCATGCACTACCGGGCCATCACGAAGAAGGCCCTGGAGCACGGCTGGCTCGAGACCGAAGGACGGACTCCCGAGGCCTCGATGTACGCGCAGATCCTCACCGAAATCCGCAGGTACCAAAAGCGCGGGGAACAACCCCGATTCGTCCAGCACGGCAAAGGCTACGTGGGCCTTTCGCGGTGGATGGGTCAGGGACTGGCGTTCGAGATCGAGCAGCACAACAAGAAGGTCCGGCAGGCTCTGCTCAAACGCCTCCTCGAGATGAAGTGGGAGGAGTTCGAGGAGCTCATCGCCCGGCTCCTCGCAGAGGTTGGCTTCGACGAAATCGAGATGACAGGCCGCAGTGGTGACGGCGGCATCGACGTGCGCGCGACGCTCGTTGTTGGCGAGGTGATCCGCACCCGCATGGCCGTCCAGGTCAAGAAGTGGAAAAGGAATGTCCAGGCCCCGGTCGTCCAGCAGGTCCGAGGTAGCCTGGGCACCCACGAGCAAGGCCTGATCATCACGACCAGCGACTTCAGCGCGGGCGCTCGGCAGGAGGCGGCGCGCGCCGACGCCGTTCCGCTGGCACTCATGAATGGCGCGCAGCTGGTCGTTCTACTCGTCGAGAACGGCATCGGCATCACTCGCCGCTCGCACCACCTGATCGAGTTGAGTTCGGATGTCAAGGATAGTACGGGATGACCACCCACCTGTCCGCTAGATTGGCGAGGCACGACCGAGGTTGGGATGGCCGCGTCTGCAACGCGCCTCACCTCAACCGCGCTGCATCGTCCATCAGCACATCCGCGACTCGCGGAACCACGACATCGAGCACCCCACATGATCCGACCGTTCAGCACGGGCTTGCGAGCTGTTACTGTGAAGCAAGCTCACTGCCGTAAGGCGCAGGACCTGTTGGAGCCCCTGGTCCGCTCGCGCTCTCCAGAAACGAGGGCACGGAGTTATGACCTGCTTGAGGCGTGATACGAAAAAATGGATGAGCGGATAAAGCTGACCGAGCTGCGTGAGAAGCGGAGTGACGACGAGGCGGCCGCGGCGGCCCAGCGAACGTCAAAGCGGACTGTCGAGACCAGTGTTAGGCCGCTTGAGAGCACCAAGCCTCGGCCCAGGAACGGGGAGCCTGGCGGCCACGGGTAACTGAGGCACCGTCAGTGCTACAGCACCTCTGCTGCGAATGGCTCGGGCCCCCTCCCCATGAGCGGGGGTGGGCAACTGGGAATCCTGAAAACGTGTCCTGCAACATGTTGATGCGAGATTCCGTGTCTCGGCTGGACACGTCCCCACGGGCGTGTTCACCCCCGCTTCGCGATCGTGAGCCTCCCCGGTCGTCAGGGACCGCGGCCTAATTCGGCCGGGGCGGCCCGGTCAGCACCATCACATACACCCGCAACGCCTCCGCCACCGCCACGTATTCGTACGTGAGGCGCACCAGCTTCCGCATCTCCTCTGCCGTCGGCGTCACTGAATCATCCGGATACTGCTCGAAATGCGCCTGCACCGCGGGCAGCGCGCCGGCAACCGGAATCAGGATGAGCCGCTTGTACACCTCCGGGTCCATCCGCCGGCGGCCGCTCACAGGAGACCCACCGCTTTCTTCCCCTCGATCAACGCCTCCACCGCCTCGCACGCCTGCCGCATCGCTTCGAGATCCTCGGTGAGGGTCCCCGGCACTCCGGTCACGGGATCCGGCACGGCGAACCGGTCCACCATGACCTCGAGCAGGAGCACGTGGTGTTCCAGCGTCCGCTCGCGCAGCACCTGTTCCTCGGTCGGCGCCCGCTGCTCTCGCTCCCGCGCGGCCTGTGACGTGGTCAGGTACTCACGGCCGCGTCGCGCGCACACCTCCGCCCAATCCACGACGCTCGGCAGGGCCTTCACGCTCCCGGGCCCGTGGAGCGCGGCGAGATCGCGGCCGCTCCCGAGGCCGCCCATGCCCACAGCGGCGAGCTTCATGGCCCACCCACCCAGCGCGCTGTCCCAGAACTTGAGCCAGCGGTTGCCCCACAGCTGGTTCAGCCGGCGCTCCCGGACGACAACGGTCCCTCCCGCGATGGCGGTGCCGAACGCGCCCGCGACGATGCTGCCCAACACGAGCCTGAACGGACTCGTGATGCCGATCAGCGCGGCCGCCGTCCCTACGGCCAGGAGGCCCAGGGAGAGCTTCAGCAACGCGCGCGCCCACTTCGATTCGCCATCACCGGCCTTGCCCCAGCGCTCGGCCAGCTGCTGGCGCTGGCGGTCGCGCTCCATCTTGAGCGCGTGGACGATGTCCGCCCGGCCATACCCCTGCGCCAGCAGCCGCCGCGTGGCGGGGAGCGCGCCGACCAGCGGCGAGGCCACGACGAGCGCCAGGAACGCCGCCGCACCGGCCGCCCTGCCCCAGTTGCCCCCGTCCAGCGCGCTGCCGAGTACGGTGAGCGCGGAAAGGCCGAGCAGCACGCCCCCGGTGGCGGAGCGGGACTGCACCTGCAGCCGGGTCACGAACTCCCGCAGCATGGGCGGCAGGTCGGCCGCAAGCTCGGGCGCCTGCGACAGGGCCCACGCCAGCTCCCCCGCGGTCTGAAACCGCTCCACGGGATCCTTGGCGAGACACCGGGCCACCGCGCGCGCCAACGTGGTGTCCATGTGGCGACCGAACACGCCGAGCGGCGGGACCGGCGTCTGGAGATGGTGCTTCAGGATCTCCCGGGGTGAGCCGCCGAACAGCTGCTGGCCCGTGGCCATCGCCCACGCGATCAGGCCGAGCGCGTACACGTCGCTCCTGGCATCGGCCGGGAAACCGGCCGCCTGCTCGGGGCTGATGTACTCGCACGTCCCGAACGTGCGGCCCCTGCCGGGCGGCGCGGTCTCGCTGAGCACGCGGGCCACGCCGAAGTCCGTGACGTACGCGCGACCGCTCTCTTGCGCGATCAGGATGTTGCTGGGCTTGAGATCGCGATGCACCACGCCCTGGGCGTGGGCATAATGGAGCGCCAGCGCCACGTCGCGCAGGATGCGGGTCACGTCGGCCACGGGGAGCGGGCCCTCGGCGAAGATCCGGTCCTCCAGGGTGACGCCGTGGATGTACTCCATGGTGTAATAGTCGAACGGGCCGGCGCTATCCACCGCGTAGATCGGCACGATGTGGTCGTGCGTGAGCCGTGCCGCCACCTTCGCTTCCTTGAGAAACCGCGCCCGGTGCGCCTCGGTGGCGATGGCCGGCAGCAGGATCTTCAGCGCCACCCAGCGCTCCAGGCTCGGGTCCCAGGCCAGGTGCACGATCCCCATGCCGCCCTCGCCCAGCCTGCGTTTCAGCCAGTAGCGGCCCTCGAGCGCCTGCTGCAGCTGCGCCATCAACTCGTCAGGATCCACGGCTACCTCCTCCTGGGCCCGTCGTCGTCGGGCCCGGTGATGCGATACTCCGCGAACACCGGATAGTGGTCTGAGACGGCCCTGATGAGAGCGCGACTAGTAATGCGAAATTCTCGGTCGTAGCGAAAGACCCGGGCGGAGTTGGGCACGAACTCGTGGCCCGCCGTCCCTTCCATCAAGAGGATGCGATCGTAGGCGCACTCGGTCCTCACGGCCGTCCGCGTGCCGGTCGGGATCGCCCAGTGGAACCGCGGGCGTTGCAGCGGATGGTCCTGCCCAGCGGAATTGAAGTAGTCGCAGTCGGCGTTGAGGTCACCCAGGATGATCACGTCGCCCTCCTCCGGCTCTTCGACTACAGCTGCGAGCCGCGCGAGGGCGGCCAGTTCGGCCGCCGCGTCGTCCGGCCGAATGTGGACCACGATGAGCCGGAAGTCGAACTCGCCCGCGACGAACCGCGCGACCAGCGGCGGGCGTTCGAAGCGGTCACCCGTGTCCCGCACGGTGAAGCTGTCCACGAACTCCACGAGGTCGGTGCGATAGTAGATCACGTACTGCTCCTTGCTGGCTGAACGACCCAGCCGCGGGCCCACGATCATCGCGTACGGGTCCCTGGCCCGGCGGTTGATCTCGGCGAGGAACAGCCCGGGCACCTCGCCCGATTCGTCGCGCAACTCCTGGACGGCCATGACGTCGAACCGACGGGCGATCCGGGCAAGCACGGCCATCACGCGCTCGTCTTGCGCCTTGGCCGTCCCGAACGCCTGGATGTTGAAGGAGGCGATGCGGATTGCTTCACGTGCCGCTGCCTCGCCCTGCGCGGGCAACACTGCGAGCGCGAGAACGGCCACGCACGCCGGCGGAGTCATCTGCGCCCCGCCGGCCCGGCGACCCGCCGATCCGTCCACCTGCCGACTCGCTCCAGCCTGTTCCGCGCGCCATACACGATGTCCAGCACGTCGTGCCAGAACTTGGAGCCAAAGCCCAGCGCGAGACCGGTCACAATGGTGCCCGCGATGCTCATCGCCAGCTCGGCGGGCGACGCAGGCCGATGCCCCGTCCAGCCGAGCGTGTCCCACGGCGCGTGGAGGTGCGTGAGGATCGCGAACAAGTCCGCCTTCACCACGACAGCCAGCAGGACTGAGAGGAGCAGCACCCGGCTCCCGATCCGCCGCTCGCGCTCTTTCTCCGCGCTGCGAGACCCACGAGCATTCCGCCGGCGCAGAACCGGGTGCTCGAGCTTCACTACGTTCGCCAGGCGCTCGGCAGCGATGCTCAGCGTGCTGAGCAGCACCAGCAGGTTGATCAGCGGCTCCAAGGCGCTCATACCCTCTCGCTTTCACACACCGCGCATGGTGAATGAAGCCCCCGGTTCCCGCGTAATTCCGGTACGCTCTGCGTTCGTTTGGTTACCACCCACGCGCCGAGTCGTCTTATTCTCGTACTGCGGTCGGCACGTTTGCGAAAAACCGGGGCGGGTTCCGAATCCCGCCGCCGGTACCCGCCGTGCAGGCGTGCGCCGAGTTGCAGACCGGCACGGATCTAGCTGTGAAGCACGTCTGTGAGGCGTGCGCGCAGTCAGTTCCGCTGCGCCTGAAGGGTCGAGCCAATCACGGTTCGGCCCTTCTTGCTTTCCGGCTTGCGACTCGATCGGATGCGCCGGCCTGTGCGATGCCTATGGGCCGAGCCGACTAGCAGCCGGCTCGCGGATCACGGGGTTCGCGTCCCGGCATCGCTTCGGCGAGCGCATCCGATCGGTCGCTGCGCGTTGCTCGTTAGTTCCGCGGTTTGCCACGCGCGCGGTTCATGACGCTCGGTGTTCCCGAGCACGGTCGCAGCCGGCGGTCAGAGGACCGCGCGAGCGATGTTGCTGGGCGCTCCTTCCCCGGCCTTGTTGACCGCGACGACGCGGTATTCGTACTCCACGCCGGCCTCCTGCCCATTGAGCGTGACTTCGCTCTCCACCGACATGCCGGCGTCCGCCCAGTCGCCGCCGTCCCGCTTGCGGCGCTGGACCCGGTAGGCGGCGACTTCACCACCCTCCAGCGGCTCCTTCCAGTCGAGGAAGACCCAGTCCTTCCCTTCGCGGATGACCTCGAGGGTGCGGACCTGCCCCGGGGGCTCCAGCACGAACGGCGTGCGCGGGCGGCGTCCGCCCCAGCCCAGGAGCTGGAGCTTGCCGTCGTCTCCGCCGGTGACGTTCTCCGCGTATCGGATCACGGACTTCGACATGTCCTCTACCTTCGAAAGAGACTTCTGCTTGGCCTCCGTGCTCTGCGCCGCCGCGGCGCGGGTCTGGATCGAGACCTCGCGGGCGCTATCATGCTCGGCAAACGCCTGCTGAAAGTCGGCCGGAGTGAAGGGCGGCGAGGGGAACACGTCGGCGTGCGCCGCGAGCCCGGCCGCGATGTCGTTTGCGAGACGCAGAATCTCAGCCTCGCGCGTGGGAAACTGCATGTGTGGATCTCCTTCGTCTTGGGGTGTGGAACTCTGGGACGGCGCAGCCGAAGTGCCGGGCGCCCGAGTCCTGCGCACGGGTCTGCCGGACGACGTCGGAGGTGGCCGGCGCCTGAGCTGGGGTGAGCCGGTCGTGGCGCGGACCGCCGCTGACCTGACTTGAAGCGCGCCACTTGAGGCTTCGAGTGGCCCGGTCCAAGCTTCGACCGGCCCGCTCGAACGCCGGTGCGGGGCGTCGCTAAGCTCGGGCGAGGCATTCGAAGTCACGTCCGGGGCACTCCAAGTCCCGGATCGGCCGGGCGAAGCCTCGGATGAGCCACTCCAGGCTTCGAGCGCCCCGACCCAGACTTCACGCAGGCGACTCGAAGCTTCGGGTAGCCGACTCCAAGCTTGAAGCGAGGCGGTCGAAGCTTGGAGCAGGGCAGTCCGAAACAGGCCCCGGGCGCCCACGCTATTGGCCGACAATGACTTACGGATTCGGCTACTCATAGGCCGTCCGCGCGAGCAGGAAGCCCGCCCCGGCCGCCGCGATCAGCCCGAACGATCTTCCCAGGGTGATCCGGGGCTTCTTGAGTTCGGCGACGTAGCGGCCCGAGATGTCCTGGTAGGCCGCGTACGCAGCCTGGTATCCCGCCTCATAGGCGCGCGTATTCGCCGTCTCGAGGGCGAGCACGGAGTCCTGGAGCGACGCCACCACAAGCCGCAGCGAATCCACGGCGAGCAACTGGTCCTTCTGCGCCCGCCACGACTCGGCGTTGGCATGGTCAATCACGAACGTCTCGGCGAACCACGCGGGCACCATGAGGTACTCGATGCCGATCGTGTCGCGGGCGTCCAGCGGCACGGTGGTGAGGCCCCACGCCGAATCGGCCAGCTCCGGGAAGGTGGAGCGGAGGCGCTCGATCAGGGCGCCCGTGGCGCGAATCCGGCGCACGGTGAGCTGGGTGGCGGCGCGGCGGCGCTCGAGCGCATCCACGGAATCGCGCAGCCGCACGGCCGCGGCCTCCTGGGTTTCGATTCGGAGCGTGAGCGCCGCCTGTTCCCGTTCCCGCCGCTCGACCACGGCGACGAGCGAGTCGCGCTGGCTCACCAGCGCCGCGGCTTCGGCTTTCGCGCGCGCGATCGCCTGGCGATTGCCGCGCAGCTGGAACACGGCGAAGACGAGCAGGCCCGCCGCGCCGAGGATCGCGAGCTTACGCATGCCGCACCTCGAGTTCCCGCTCGGTGACGCGCGTGAAGCCCAGCGCGCGGCCCAATCGCGCTACCTCGGCCCGATCCCCGCGCACGACGTCGTACTCGATGGTGTGCGTGCCGGGCAGCGGCGTCTTGAGCTTCACGTGCACGTCGCGCCGCTGCAGCTCCATGAGCAGCGCCTTCACGAGACTTCCCGCCGCCACGTTCAAGCGATCCAGCCGGCGCGCGTTCCCGGCGAAAAGCGCCTCGACGTCCACCACGCTGGCCGGCGCCGTGAGGGGCACGGGCTTGAGGCCGCCCACCTGCTCCAGCGTGGCCCAGAGGCGCGGGTCCGGCGCCGGATCGCTCTTGTCGGATCGCACCATGGCATGCCCGATGACGCCGTTGAACGACCGGAGCGCGTCGCCGTAGTAGAGGTAGGGCTGCTCCGGGTACACTCGCGGGATGGAAAACCGGCCGCACAACTCGTCCACCAGCCGGCCGAGGGAGACGAGCTGGGCCCGCTCGTAGCGACCGAACCAGCGGTAGCCGCGATAGGGCGTGCCGGCGTCGAATGCTTCGTCGGGTTGAAGCTCGAAGTAGCGCGACAGCAGGCCGTAGGCGTAGAGCCGGCCCTGATGCTCCGTGAGCCCGCCCTCGCTCACAAGCTCGATCCCGATGAACCGCCGCTCGAAGCGGAGTCGCTCGGTTTCGGGCCAGGACAGACCGAACTGCCAGGCCCAGCAGGCGGGATCGAACGCCTCGAAGATCGTGCCGTCGAGGTCAATGACGTACGCGGTGCCGACCCGCCTCGGCGTTCCCGCCATCGTCCGGTCCCGTTCCCAGATTGCCAGCGTCCGCTCCGCGGCGTCACTCACGGTGTGGTGAATGGCGATGCCGGACTTGCCGTACGACTGGGCGAAGTACTCGGACTGGGGTAAGCGGTAGCGCCGATCCACGTGCACAGCCATGACCGCCCTCCGGTGCCTGATGTTGTGGGCCCGCGAGGACTGCGGGCCCTACTTAGACAGACAACGAAGTCGTAAAAAAATGGAGACAGGTCGTAAGTCGCTGCGGAGGAAGAAGTTGCTGAACCACCTTCATACACTTACGCGATTTGTCCACAGGGCTGTGGAAACTGTCCCGGTCGCGGATCAGGCGACAGAGAATAAGGAAACGGATTGCGTGGCTGAGGAGGTGCTGCGTCAGGCCGGCGTGCGGGGCGGCTTTCGGCGCAGCGCGTCGTACAGCGGGCCGAGTTCCTGTCTCAGCTCCTGGCGGGCGCGGCGCAGGTACCAGCTGACGCTTCCCTCGGGCAGATCCAGCAGCTCGGCGATGTAGCCGTAGGAGCGGCCTTCGATCTCGTACAGTTTGTAGCACAGTCGTTCTTTGTCGCGCAGTCGTTCGATGGCTGCCTGAAGCGCGGGTGCGAGGGCGGGGGCGTCGAGCGGTGGCGGCGTGGGCAGGCTCGGGGCGGCCAGCGGATTGGAGCGCAGGTGCACTTTGCGCGGCGCCGAGGGATCGCTCGACCCTGCGGGCGGCACCGTGTCGAGCTGCTGGCGTTTGATGCGGCGCTCGCGCTTCAGATAGTTCACCGCCACGTTGTTCGCGATCTTGAAGATCCATGCGGCGAACTTGGCGTCGGGGCGGTGTGTTTGGAGCGCCTCGAACACCTTGAGGAAGGTCTCCTGCGCCAGGTCTTCGGCCGTCTCGGGCTCATCCACCAGGTGAGAGATGGCGGTGAGGACCGGCTGCTGGTAGCGGAGCGCGAGGGCGGTCTTGGCCTCTTCGTGGCCCTCGAGGGACCAGGCCACGAGTTGCTGGTCGGACGCGTTGCTGAGGTCGGGCGGGAGGGTCATGGCTCCAAACTGTTGCATTCCAAGGCGC
>DATMAW010000183.1:0-20825 GCA_035559715.1 Gemmatimonadales bacterium
CCTTGGGGCCGCCGCCATTGCGCGAGCCAATGTCAGTAACCCGGCAATGCCGGAGGCATTGTCCACCGCTCCATTGTAGACGGAATCCCCATCCACGGGCGGGCCGATTCCCAGGTGGTCGTAGTGCCCAACAAGCAGCACGGCGCCATCGGTGCCCGCTGAGGGTGCACCCAGCATACCCACGACATTCGGGGTCACGAGGCTGCGGAAGCGACTTCGCATGTCCACCGCGACCCGGGCGTCGAGGTCAATGGCCGAAAAGCCGACTACGTCGGCCCGCCGCATCAGGAGGTCGTAGTCTCTGCCCGTCGCTTCGACGATGCGACGGGCGGCATCGGCACTGATCCAAGCGGCAAATCGCAGCCCATGGAGGGATGCCCGCTCGGGCAGGAACGTCTCCCGCTGCCACTTCGACCGGACCGCCGCCCAAGGGCCCCGACCCGCCTCGGGCGAGTGGATGAACAGGATGCCGGCAGCTCCCGCTCGTGCAGCGTAATCCAGCTTGGCCACCCAGCGGGAGTGACGTGTGGCGGCACGCCCTCGGAACAGCGTCGAGTCCGCCGCTCCTCCGGGCTCTCCAGGCCGCACCATCACGACTTTGCCGGCAACGGCTCCCGGCTCGAAGTCGCGCCAGCCCCACTCTGGCGCCTCGATGCCGTACCCACCGAAGACGAGATCCGCGTCCAGGATGACCACCGAGTCAGGTTGGGCCGGCCAGGCGACGAAATCGGTCCCGGCGTCAAGAACGATCGTGCGGCGGCCCGCCCCCACGACGAGCGAGGCCTCGCTGGCGGCCCCGAGCAACTGCACGCGCTGGAGGTATCCCGCGTCCCACACGGGCTTGAGGCCGGCGGCGGCGAACTGGGTCGCGATGTACCGCGCCGCAAGATCGCCCCCGCGTGAACCAGGTGAGCGCCCTTCAAGCAGGTCGTCAGACAGGAAGCGCAAGTGTGCTTCGTACACGGCGGAGTCGACCGCCGCGAGCACGCTGGGCGGAGGCTCCACAAGCCTCGTCGCCTGCCGCTGGCCCAGTGCCGGGGGCGCGATCGCGGCCAGCAGGGCGACAACCCGGAGCCTCAACATCGAACGCGGTGGACGGTGCCGTCCCGTCCCATGTAGGCCTCGCTTGTCAGCACGAGCGTCTCGCCGTCCAGGAAATCCACGGCCTCCCCCTGGGGTTCTCGCGTGCCGATCCAGCACGGTGGGCCGTCGGGCTCCAGGCGCCCGTTCGGCGAGCGACGGAAGAAGTAGATCTCCGTGTAGGTCCGGATGGCCACGTGTTCCCCGTCCCGAGAGATCGCCGCGCCCGTCACGAGCCTGCCGAGGATTCGCTCTGGCCTGATCGGCAGCGTATCCACGACCTCGGATCGGGCAGCGCGACTGCGGAGCGCCTCCCGTGCCACGCGGTAGCGAATCACGGGGCCCGAGAGCCCCTTCGACACGAGTTCAAGCGCCCCATCCGGCGCCACCCAGAGAGCCTCGACATCGTGGGGGCCGTCGGGGTAGACGATGCGCACCTCCCCTGCTGCCGCCACCTCGGTCTGAATGCGGTGCCCGGGGGCGGCGAGGTTCGGTTCGCGCACGATGTACACCGATACGAACGGACGTCGCTCCTGATTGTCACCGGTGTCGGCGATGTAGAGGCAGTCACCGCGGGAATCGGGGCACGTACTCAGCGCGAGATCTTCCCAATCCACCGCGCGCGCACCGCGCACCGCGAGACGGGCGACGAGCCTGCCGTCCAGCGTTATGGCATAGAGGTATGGGCCGTCACCTGAGTCGTTGTGGGTCCATATGATGCCGCGCTGCGAGCGACTCGCCGCCACGCCGGAGCTCTCGCGCACACCCACAGCCAACGAAGCCGCTAGTTCGAACGTGGTGGGAACGCGTTGCTGCGCCGTCGCCAGGAACGGCGCCACGGCACTCGCGGCGCCCGGTGTCAACCAGGCGACAATCAGGGCGGATCGGCGATGGGCCGCAACGGGCATCATCCACGCAATACTAAGCGCGCGCTTGCTCGGCAGGCAGGCGGGCGGCGAGATTGAATGGACCCGTCAACCGGCCAATGATCGCCAGCCTCAAGTCCCGGCGCGTAGTGAAACGTCCCGACCGTGTACGACTGGCAGGGCGCATCCTGTTTCTCGTGGATGACGAGGCGCTCATCCGGCGACAGCTCGAGGGGGAGGACCTGGACTGGCCGCTTGACGCACCGCTGCGGGACAACATCTCCACGGACGAAATCACCCCGGCGTACATCTGCTACTACTACGACGAAACGCTTGGCGACTTCGCATATCTGGGACTCAAGGCCGGGAGCGGATTCCCAATCGGGCGCGGCTCGGTCCGCAAGAACGGCTTTGTGTGCTCCGTCGCCGGAAAGCGACGCGGCAAAGGCTCATCACGGGAGCAGTCGCCGTACGCCGAAATGTGCGCTGGCATTCAGCTGGTCATTGCGGAGAGCATCGAGCGCATCTATCGGGAGAACTGTCAAAATCTCGGGATGCTTACGAGCACGGACTTCTCCCTGATCGGGCGAATCCGACGCGGCGAGGAGATCCCGCTCGGCGTGTTCACGGAGGGCGAGGGGGAGATCACGCGGGGCATTATCGAGTACGGCGGACTGTTTCAGTATAACGTGGCGCGGCTACAGGGCACCGTCGTGGTACCTCCGGTCACGACCCCGCCGCGCCCCATGACGCTCGCCGAGAAAATCCTGGCGCGTCACTGGGTGATGGATCTCGCGCGCGACCGCGTCGGTGTGCCGGCGGTCAGGCCGGGAGACGAAGGCTTCGTGCGCACGGACATCAGATTCAGCCACGAGTACGTAACGCCGATGGCGGCCATCTTCTGGGAGCAGCTCGTCGGAAAGGACGAGCCGATCGCCGACCCGGAATCGGTCTTCCTCTTCCGGGACCATCTGACGTTCCTCGAGCTGGCGATGACCGACGACCGCAAGCGCGAGGGGTTGCTTGACGTCGCCCTCGAGTTGAAGCGGAAGCAGGAGGAGTTCGCCGCCAAACAAGGGGTGAAGCTCTACGGCGAGCTGCCCCGCCTGGGTCGCATGGAAGTGCGCGGGTCAGAGGCCATTTGCCACTCGAAGATCCTTGAGCAGCATGCTCTTCCCGGGCATCTGATCATTGGAAGCGACTCTCACACGCCCCACGCCGGCGCCATTGGAGCCGTGGCGTTCGGCGTTGGAACAACCGCCATCTTCAACTCCTGGCTCACCAAGGACGTGCGCATCCAGGTCCCGCCATCGGTCCTGGTGTTGGTGCGCGGCGCGAAACCCGAGAATGTCACGGCCAAGGACTTCATGCTTCTGATCCTGCGTCATCCATACGTGAAGAGTGGCCAGGCCATCGGGAAGATCGTCGAGTACGCCGGCGAGGCGGTGCAGGCGCTTTCGGTGGACGAGCGCGCCACGATGACCAACATGGCCGCGGAGGTCGGCGCGTTTACCGGCATCGTGCGGCCGGATGAGAGGGTTGTGGAGTTCCTGGCTCGCGAGCGGAAGATGGCACCCGTGGCTGTTCGGGCGATGCTCGACGGGCTCTATTCGGACGAGGGCGCCGAGTACGAAACGGTGCTCGAATTCGACGCGGCGGAACTTCGACCCATGGTGGCGCTGCCCGGCGATCCCGGCAACGGACGGTACATCGAGGAACTCGGCGGGCCGATCAAGATTGACATCGCCTACGCCGGCTCCTGCACGGCCGGCAAGAAGTCGGACATGGACATGTACGCCCGGGTCTTCAGGGAGGCCCTGGAGCGCGGCGATCGCGTGCACCCGGACGTGAAGTGCTACATCCAGTGCGGCTCGCAGGAGGTCAAGCGCTACTGCGAGCAGATGGGCTACCTGGACGTGTTTGCCCGTGTCGGCGCGGTTTTCATCGAACCGTCGTGCGGCGCCTGCATCAACGCCGGTCCCGGCGTGTCATATGATCGAGACACCGTCACGGTAAGCGCGATCAACCGGAACTTCCCGGGCCGTTCAGGACCTGGGCAGCTCTATCTCGCCAGCCCCTACACGACCGCCGCCAGCGCCATCGCGGGTCACATCACGGCGTGGGAGCCGGGCGCGGTGGGTTCGGTAGTCTAGCGTTTCCGTGCGGTTTCAGCGACGAGATGTGTCTGACGTCGCCGGGACCTCGGCAAGGGTGGTCACGGCGCCCCGATCCGGACGCAGCGCGGCTGCCGGGTAGACCGACCGCGCGTTCCACAACACCCACTCACTGATCCCGACGTCCTCGGCCGCGCGAATCTGCGCGCGGATTTCTTCCGGCGTATAGCGCACACGGAAGATCGAGAATGCCTGCAGATAGGGCCGGATGCGTGCCGCGCCCACCAAACGGGCGTTGCGCAGAACGGCATCCTCGAGCGCACGGCGGACGGTCTGGTAGGGAGAGGCGTTCGGATGGGCGATGCCATACGTACCGCGGCGATAGTGGCTGGGATAGACCATCGGGAGTACGACATCGGCGAGCGGCGCAAGGTCGTCCCACACCTGGCCGATGCCGAGGTCGCCGTCGGCGCTCGCGGTGAGTCCGAAGATGTCAAGCGTGAACGGAACCCCAAGCGGCAGCGTCATCTCGCGCATCAGCGCCACGTTGCGGCGGACGGCCGCTCGCTGAGACTCGCCCTGCCTACGCCCCGGGAAGATGGCGTTGTCAAGCATCGAGCGGGGTTCATCGGGGAATCGCAGGTAATCGAACTGGAGTTCCTGGAATCCGATCATGACGGCTTCGGCCGCTAGTTCAGCGGCGTAGATCCAAACGGAATCGGTGTAGGCATCCACCCAGCGGCTACCGATCCGATCGTGCCAGAACCCACCGTCCCGGTGCCGCACCGCCCATCCCGGTTTCCGAATCGCGAGCAAGGGGTCCTTCGCCACCACGATGCGCGCGATTGGATGGATCCCCCTTCCGTGGAGCAGGGCCAGCCGCTCTCGCACGTCCGCCGCGCGCACGCGGTCGTTGGCGCCAATCTCCACGGCGGTGGGAACGTTCGATCGGTACGTCAGATAGCCGGTATCGTCCTTGACATCAATAACGAGGGCATTGACTTCGGTGGTGTCCGCAAGCCGTACCAGGTCGTAGAACCGACTCGATCCAAACGACCATGCGTTGACGTACAGAGCGCGCACCTGTGCCGGCGGTTCGCCCGGCGGAGGTGGGGGCAGTGCAATGAGGCTTCCTCCCGTTCCGCCGAGCGCCAGTTCCGTGAAGTAGTCCGGGCGCGGGCCATGGTGATCGAGGTCGCTGGCGGTGAACGGGGCGACGGAGGAGCGCGAACGCTGAGCCTCGGGCGGATTCTGGCCCCAGGCAGCGCCCGTGACGATCATCAACGCAGCAACACCGCGAGTCGCCCTGGTTAACAACACGACCTCCAGAGACGCCACGGGCGGCCCTGCGAAGGCCGCCCGTGAAGAAAGGGCAGCCAATATGCAACGCACGAGTCCAAAGGGCAAGGGCGCAAGCTGCTAACTGAGAGGGAGTTAGCGGAAAGGCTCTGGCTTCGAGCTTAGTTGATCCTGTTCAGCTCGACGCGCCGGTTCAGCGCCCGGCCAGCCGGGGTGCGGTTGTCGGCCACCGGGCGATCGGGGCCATAGCCGCGGGCAACCATCCGTTCCGGCGCCACTCCTTTGCTGGCCAGATAGGCCCGAACGGCGAATGCCCTCGCCTGAGACAACTCCAGGTTCCGCTGTGCGGTCCCGGTGGCGTCGGTGTGCCCACCGATCTCGATGCGGATCGTGGGATTAGCGACGAGCGATGCCGCCACTTCGTCGAGGATCGGGTATGACTCGGGCGTGATGTCCGAACGACCCGTGCGGAAGTTCACACCACGGAGAACGACCGGGCGCCGCGGACCCTCGACGTTCTCGATCAGCGACCTCATGGCCGCCTGGACCTGTGTGGGCGCCGCCGGGGCCGGGGCTGGGGCTGGGGGTGTCACTTGAACTCGCTGCTGCACGAGCGGACAGCCAAACGCGTCCACCGCCTGGCCCGCAGCGGTGTTGGGACAACGATCTTGCGGATCGAGCACCCCGTCACCATCGGCGTCCCGCTGCACCGTGCAGCCGCGCGCATCCACTTCCGTATTCGGCGGCGTGCCTGGACACTGATCGAGGCCGTCGAACACTTTGTCACCGTCGGCGTCCGTGGGACAGCCAACGCCATCCACGGTCGCGCCTGATGGCGTGTCCGCACAGCGGTCAAGGCCGTCGAAGACGCCGTCCCTGTCCCCGTCGGTGGGGCAGCCATTGGGGTCAGCGGTAGCACCTTGCGGCGTGTCGGCGCAGAGGTCGAGCCCGTCGAACACGCTGTCCTTGTCGGTGTCTGTCGGGCAGCCTTTGTCATCCACCGTGGCGCCGGCCGGGGTGGCGGCGCACAGATCGAGCCCGTCGAATACCCGATCGCGATCTTCGTCCGTCGGGCATCCATCGCTGTCCACTCGTGCGCCGGCTGGCGTGTTCGGGCAGCGATCGCGCCGATTGGCGACCCGATCGCCGTCGGCATCCCGAGGCGGTCCACCAAAGGCGAACACGGAGATTCCGATGCGCCCACCGAAATTGAGGGTGCGTGGCGCGCCGGCCGCTGCCGGGAAGTACTCCGCCCGTCCTTCGCCGCGCAACGCCGCGCGCCCGCCGAGAGAAAGCCGCAGTCCCATCACGCCGTGCGCCCCGTCATCGTCGAGAACGAGGCCGCCGCGGTGGTACTGCCGCTCCGCCCCGGCACCCACGTACAGCGCCGTGGTCCCGAAGAACCTCCCGTTGAGGAGGACTGTCGCTCCGATGCGGGACACCGTCACGTTGGGACCGTTTCCCGCGAGCGCGGTCACGGTGTAGTCGCCACTCGTCTCGAGCTCCAGAAAGCGCGTGACGAACAGCCCGAGCCGCCCGCCGACGCCGTAATTGCTGGACAGGTCCGGGGAGCGATCGAACCTGGTGAAGGAGCCGAAGGTGCCGAGCTCCACCTGGCCGGCCCGTCCAGACTGGGCAAGGCCCGGACTGCTGAGGAGCCCGAGCAAGACCAGTGCGCGGGCGGCGATCAGGCCAGATGGCGGGCGGTTCATGCCGAGAGAATGTACAACACTCGATCCCGGCTGCCAGAGGAAGTTCGCCGGGCCTCGCTGCCGACGCTCTTGGCGGCGTGCTCATCGCTCCGGTAACCTTGTCTCATGCGGGTCAGCATCCAGTACTGCGTCGTCTGAGGATACGAGCCCAGGGCCACCGGTCTGGCGGCCGAGATCGAGGCGAAGCACCCGGAGGCGCGGGTGAAGCTCATCGAATCGTCCGGCGGCGTGTTCGAGGTCGCCGTGGACGGTGAGCTCGTGTTCTCGAAGAAGGCGCTGGGACGACACGCGGAGCCGGGCGAGGTCCTCCGCTTGATCGCCGCGCGGCGAGCCGGAGGGGGGTAGCACGATGCGCATTGCCATCTCCACCGGTGGAGGAGACGCGCCCGGCCTGAACGCGGTCATCCGGGCGGCCGTGTTGGCCGCGGTGAAAAGGGGATGGGAGATCTTCGGAATCCGGCGAGGGTTCGGTGGGTTGCTCGGCGACGCCTCGGAACTCGTGCCGCTGGGCCCTCGCGACGTGCGTGGGATTACCCACCTGGGTGGCACGATTCTCGGCACGACCAACCGGGGCAATCCGTTTCGCTGGCCGATGAAGCAGCCCGACGGGACAATGAAGGAGGTCGATCGGTCGGATGAATTGATCGAGCAGTTCCGGCGGCACTCGCTCGACGCCCTGATCATGGTGGGCGGCGACGGCAGCCTTCGGATCGGGCACGACCTCTGGCGGAAGGGCCTCCCGATCGTCGGCGTGCCGAAGACCATCGACAACGACGTCGGCGGCACCGTGATCACGTTCGGGTACGACACCGCGGTGACCACCGCCACCGACGCCATCGACAAACTGCACTCCACGGCCGAGAGCCACGACCGCGTGATGGTCGTGGAGGTCATGGGCCGGCACGCCGGGTGGATCGCTCTGAACTCGGGTCTCGCCGGAAGTGCTGATGTCATCCTCATCCCCGAAATTCCGTATGACATCGAGAAGGTGTGCGACAAGGTTCGCGAGCGAGAGGCGCAGGGCCGGCACTACACGATCGTGGTGGCGGCGGAGGGAGCTGTGCCACAGGGCGGATCAGTGATCGTGAAGGAGCAGGCCGGCGTGGGGACCGTTGAGCGGCTGGGCGGGGTGGGTGAACGCGTGGCGGCGGGGATCGCCGAGCGGACCGGCAAGGAGACTCGATCCCTGGTCCTCGGGCATCTCCAGCGCGGCGGGACGCCCACGACGTTTGACCGGCTGCTCGGCTTGCGATTCGGCGCTGCCGCCGTGCGAGCGATCGCCGAAGGTAAGTTCGGCCAGATGGTCGCCGCTGATCCGCCGACCATTACGATCGTGCCCCTCGCCGAGGCGCTGTCGCAACCCAAGCGAGTTCCCATCGACAGCGACTCGGTGCAGACGGCAAGAGAGCTGGGGGTGTGCCTGGGAGACTAGCGGCACGCATGCGCGCTGATCGACCAGGTGATCCTGCCCACAGACTTCCGTTGCCCCGATGCCGGCAGACGACACGCGCGTCTATTCTTGAGTTCTGATGTCCCAGCCTCGCATTCGTGACCGCTACCTCCCTCCCGACCGTGATGCCTTCCGGCGGGCCGAGCCCGAGACCGGGCGCGTCATCGTCATTGCGCCCACGCGGGCCGCATGCGAGACGATCGAGCTGGCCATGCACCTCCACCTCGAGACGGTGTTGGAGCGCGAACACGGAGGGGAAATTCGCGCTCTCGCCCGCAGCGGCCGGGGGTTCGGGATCACGGCGGGAACAGGAACCGGCAAGACACTCGGCATTCGGCCGATTGCCGAGGAGATCCTGCGGGCTCCGCTCCGCGTTGGCGTGGTCAATCGAGAGCGGGAAGCCACCCCGGAGACGCCCACGTGGAACGTGGTGATCGTCACCACCGGCATCGCGCGACGCTGGTTCCAGGCGAACCTGATCGATGCTCGCGACACGTTGGTCGTGGACGAGATCCACCAGACCTCGGCGGAACTGGAGCTGTGTCTCGCGCTTGGCAAGCGCGTAGGCTGCCGCTTTATCTGGTTGTCGGCCACGGTCGATCCTTCGTTCTACGCCGAGTATCTGGAGTCGGCGCACGTGCTGGAGACGACCGCTTTCGATCCCGCCCTCGCCGCGCGTGTCGTGACTCGCCGGCAGAAACCCCATGAGTTCCTCGACGATCAGTTCCTGCGGCATGTGGTGCGCGGACGCCGCGGCGTGGCCGTGTTTCTCCCGACCCGCGCGGAGGTGGAGGACCTCGCCGAATCCCTGGGCGATCGCTGGCGCCGCCTGACGGCGGCGTTCTACCACGGTGGCGAGCCCATCCGCGTCATCCGGCCGTTCCTGGAGGGAACGGCGCCAAAGCCGTTTCTCCTGGCGATGACGGCAGCCGGACAATCGGCGCTCAATATCTCCGGGCTTGATACCGTGGTGATCTACGACGCGCGTTACGCCAACATTGTGGAACGCGGGCGCAACGTGCTGACGCGCCAGTACCTCGGGGCGAATGAGCTGCTCCAGATGGCAGGCCGCGTGCACGGCCGCGTGCCCGCCGGGGAGGTCTACATTCTCACCGACCGCGCCGTCGAGTTCGCCTCGCTACGGCCGGTGCCGCCCGAGTTCCAGCTCGCCGGTGACACCGAGCGCGTGGCGATGACTGCGGCGGCGCTCGGTATTGATCTCACCGAATTGGACCTGCCCGTGCCGCTGGACCGGCAAGCATACCGCGATGCGGTCCATCTGCTCGAGACCCGGGGAATCGTGGACGGCGGGAAGCTCACCACCTACGGCCGGGACGTGGAGGCGATGCCGGTCGAGCGCCCCTGGGGCGAACTCTTGGTGCACGCGGACCCGTCCCTGCTGCCCTACGTCGCGGTGGCCTCCAACGTGGAGTCGCTCCATCGAATGACCCGCGGTGAGCGCGACCTCCGCGGTCTGGTTGTGCCCGGGAGCGATCATCTCACGGCTTACAATGTGGTCGCGGAGGCCGTGAATTCGTACGGGTACGTCGGCGAGGTCTTCGGATTACCCCGGCACCTGTTCGCGGACGAGGTCGAGGACTGGGCCGCGCGCCGCGGGATTCTCGTCAAGGCGATCGAGGATATCGCCCTGGGCACGGCGTCCGTGTACCGAACCCTCGAGCTCCCGCTCCCCGAGCGACTCCCGCGGGCGGATCAGCGGGCCGCGCGTCAATTCCGTGAACTGCTGGCGAGGGTCGCACCGTTCGATGTGGCACTCGACGGCACGCTCGCCAGCGGAGAGCCGGTGCGGATCGCCAAAGGCTCCATGTGCTCGGACTGGGGAGCGGTCATGGGCACAGTGCGCTATTTCGCGGACCGGTTCGGGGTGCCCAGGGCCGCCATCGAAGGAACAAACCTCTCTCTCGAGTTGGTTCGCCGCCATGCGCGCGTATCCGCACCACTCGTCACGCTGCGGGATGGTCGCGCACCCGCGCTGGTGGTGGAGAGGCGCGCCGAGTTCGCTGGATTCGAACTGGATCGCGAACGGCACCCGCTTTCCGGGCGCTTTCCTCCCGAGCTCGAAGACTCGGCGCGGGACGCCCTCGCAAGAGGCCTGCTTGGCCGAAGAACCTCGCATCGCGACGAAGCGTCCGTGGCCCGAGTGGCAGATCGCCTGGATGAGTACTGGCGGCGCTCAGGTGGCACGGAGCCGGATGCCGCCCCCCGCGCCGTGTTCCAGTCGGTGCGACGCCAACTGGACACCGTGACAAGCTGGGGAGGCTTTCTCGAAACGCCCGTCCGGCTGTCACTCGACGCGATTCCCGAGCACCGACGCAGATCGCTCGACGCCTTGCCAGCCTCCATGCACGTGCTTGGCGACCGCGTCCCGCTCAGCTACGACATCGAAGACGGTGTCGCCATCGCGCGCGTCCGATTGCGCGAGGGACAGGCCCGGCGCGTCCGCTCCTCCGATCTTCCCACGCTCGACCGGCCGATCCACTTCGCCGTGCTGCGCGGGAAACGTGAGGTGTTGAAAGCCCGGTCATTGGAAGAAATGCGCACCGCGCTGCGCTCCCTGCCACGCGAGATGGGGCGACGTCGCGCTTAGACAGTGAGACCGCGGCGCAGCGATCACTGGAACATCAGCGGGACTGCGCGGATCGCGTGAGTGACAGGATGCCGAGCCAGGCCGCGGCGTACGCGCCCTCAAGCTCAGTGGCCGCCGCGCCCACACTCAGCAAGACCTCCGTCCCCTGAACCACCGCCGCGAGATACCATCCGAGTTCCGCCGCGGCTACCGCAGGCTCAAGGCCAAGCGCCTTGAGCAGCTTGAGCGCGCCATCACTCAACGTGGTGGCAAACCGAACAGTCTGCGAGTTGACCGCCTGGACAGTTTCCTTGGCGACTTCCGCACGGAGCGCCGCCCAGGCGGCGCTCCGACCATCCCGCCGCTCGGCCAGTATAAGGTCCCAGGTCGCTCGAATGGCAGCCTCGGCCGATGGCGCGGTAAACGCCTCCGACCACCGCAGCGCACGTTCGTCACCCATTCGCTCGACCACGGCCGCGAGAAGGTCCCGTTTCGAGGAGAAGTGGTAGTTGACGAGGCCCTTGGCGCAGCTCGCCTCGCGCGCCACGGCCTCAAGCGTCGGAATGCCAACTCCCCGCTTTCGCAGCAGCCTCTCGGCAGCCGAGAGGATTGCGCCCCGGGCGTCTTGGCGTGAAGTCATTAATTTGGCTGACCGGTCGGTCAGTTGGTAATCTGATGTTCCGGTCACTCCGTTCGCAAGGGGTGTGATGCATGCTGAAACCGCTCGTCTCCTGGGAGCGTAGTCGGTTACGTGCACGACTCCCTTGCCTCACAGTTTGCCGCGAGGATCCTTGACGTCCTCAAGCAGCCTGTTGTGCTGGTCGGGTGGGATGGCCGCCTCATGCACGTCAATCGCGCGGCCCGGCGCTCGATCGGCGATCCGCTCCAGCGCCAGGATTTCGACCTTGCTGCGTTTCTTGAAGACATCGGTGTGCGAAACGTGGACATCACGGTGATCCGCATCCACGACAGCGGGGACGCGGACCTACTGTACTCCCGCGGGGGGGAGGACCCAGGCACGCTGGCGGCCCGGGAGCGACAGGCAATCCTCGAACGGCTCGAAGCGACGGGATGGAGGTTGGCGGAAACCGCGCGGCAGCTTGGCATCTCGCGCACCACCTTGTGGCGCCGGCTGCGAACGTATGGGTTCACGCGAGGCGACGGCGAGTCGTGATCCGTTGGACTGCCTTATCACGAGCCTGCATCCTCAGCGCCTGCGCAGTTACTACCCTCGCCGCGCTCCTGCCTGGCCAGGTAACCCGCCCGGAGCGAGCCGACTCGCTCACCGCGGTCGTCGTGGCACGCGGCCGCATGCGACACCTGAGGCAGGACTCCCTGGTGCGGGATTACCAGGCCTCGGTCCGGACCCGCTTCGAAATGGTGGCGGGGCGAAACCGGTTTGCCCGCCTCAGCACGCTGCTGGCGCACGAATCCGCCGCCCGTGTCAGGTGGCGGGCGCCCAATGATCTCAAAGTCGAGATCCTCGGAACGCGCACAGCGATTCCCTTGCTTCGGATGCTGCGCGCCGCGGGCGTGAAGCTCGAAGACCAGGACGAGGCCGAGCTGGAAGACGAACTCCAAACCGATGTTTGGCTCGATCGACCCTGGTTCGTCCCCCGCGGCCTCAGCGACAGCATTCACCTGATGGGCATACCGGAGATCGGCGCGCTGCATCCGCTCGCGCCGGGCGCCGAGGCGTTTTACGACTACGCCCTGACCGACTCGGTTGTCCTCGAGTTGCGGGATCGCACCGTGCGCGCCATGGGAGTGCGCGTGACGCCCCGGCGCCCCGGCCCGTCCCTGGTGGCCGGGGACATGTGGCTGGACGCGGAGAGTGGGGACCTGGTGCGGCTCCGCGTCTTATTCGTGGGCGAGTTTCTGTGGGGTCGACCCGATAGCGACGTCCCGGGAGACAGCGCGCGGGCGCGACGCGACAATCGCCGCGCGCAAAGGTACGTGACCGCGGAAGCAGAACTGGAGTACGCGCTCCACGGCGACCGGCTCTGGCTCCCACACCGCCAGAGCGTGCTCGTCACGCTGCGTGTGCCGTTCTTCACGTCCGCCACGATCCCCATTCGTGCCGTGACCACGTTCGAGGATTACGGCGTGAACACCAATGGCGCCATCGCGTTCTCAATCCCCGAGGACCGGTTGCCCGATGAGGGGAGACGGCGCCGCTGGATCCGGGTATGCTTTGGGTGCTCGCTGGATTCCACCCGCTCGGACTCCGCTTTGGCCCGCACGCCGGATTCGCTGGGGTATCACCGTGGCGGACGCTGGGGCAATGGCCGATGGGAGGTCACGGTTCCGCCGGCGGAGCTCCTGCGGACCTATGAATGGCCCGCTCCCATGAAGGTGGAAACCGATCCGGTGACTGAGCATCGCCTTGCCGAGGCCCGGGCCGCGCTGGCGCGGCTCGCTGAAGACCTGCCGGACGACATCGTGGGCCGGCGGCGCTTCAGCTTCGCCTGGGAGCGTGCCGTCGATGTTTTTCGATTCAACCGCATCCAGGGTGCGTCGTTCGGGCTCGGGTACGCCGTGAACACTTCGATGCCGTTCACGTCGGTGAACGGCGTGGCTCGCTTTGGGCTTTCCGACCACCGCCTCACGGGGTCGCTCACATGGCGCTGGGACGGACCCGAGGCGCGGGTGGACGTGGTCGCATACCGGGCGGTGCAGGAAGTGGAACCGTGGCTCCCGCCGGGCTTTGGCGGGACGCTCAACGCCGTGTTTGCGGGTCACGACGACGCCGACTACTACCTCGCTCATGGCAGCGGATTCGTCTTCACACCAAATCGCGGCCCGCTGCGTGACACCAGGATCTCTGTCGTGCTGGAAGAACAGTCGAGTGTGGCCACACTCGCTCGCTCCAGCGTGAACGACCTGCTCGGCGGCGATGGCAGTCTCACGTCGAACCCGCCAGTGTGGGAGGGGGTTTACCTGAGAGCGGCGGCCAACAGATCGGATCGTCTGGGGCCGCTAGAAACAAGAGAGAGCGTGGACATCCTCACGGGCGACGGTGGGACGGCGCTGCGCGGATGGGGCAGCCTCCGCGCCGCAACCAGCGCACTCGGCCACCCGGTTGTGCTCGGCGCCAGCGGCGGCGTCCTGTGGGGTGATGAGCTACCTCAGATGTTGCTCCGCGTAGGCGGCCCGCGCACCGTTCGGGGATTCGATTACGGGACTCGAGTCGGCACGTTGGGGTGGGCCGCCCAACTTGACGTGGGACTCCGGCCGCATGGGGTACTCATGCCGATGGTATTCGCCGACGTCGGGAACGTCAGCGGCGGAGCCGAGCCGCTCGTGGGGATCGGGGTGGGGTTGTCTGTGTTTGCGGGGCTCCTCCGGTTCGACGTCTCCAAAGGGCTGAACCCAACGACTGACCTGCGGTTTGACATGGGCTTTCGTCTGCTCCGGTAGGTCCTGAGCCTCGCTAGCGCCAGGTTCGCGGCCCGCCTACGTTGCATCCCGTGCCCCATGCTCCCTTCGTTGTGGACGAGTACGTCCGATGGTCTGACGTGGACTACGCCGGCATCATCTTCTACGGCTCGTATGTCCGGTTTTTCGAGATCGCGGAAACGGAGTTGTTCCGCGCGGCCGGGGTGCCCTACCGCGAAGTGTTCGATCGATTCGACCTCTGGCTGCCGCGCGCGCACTTGTCGTGCGACTTCAAACATCCGGCTCGCCTGGACGATAGGCTGCGGGTGGCGGCCTACTTCACCAAGTTCGGCAACAGTTCAATCCACATCAATTTCGACGTCTTGCACGTCGCGGCCGGCAAACTTGCGGCGGCCGGGCGCGAAGTCCTGGTGTGCGTGGACCGAGGCACGATGCGACCTCGCCCGATTCCTCCCGAGCTCAAGACCCTGTTCGCCACGTTCGCGCTGACGGAGGCCGAGGCTCGGAGGCACCTCACCACGGGCGGGACCTCAGGATCGTGAGCCGCACGGCCCTCCGTCTTGCGTTCGCCCTGGCGATTGCCGTTGAGGCCTGCGGTGGTCCCGAGCCTCCCGCGTCCGTGGGCGATGCGCCGCAAGGAGAGGACACCGCCGGTGCCTTCGTCCATGACTCCTTGCCACCCGCCGCACAACCCGGCTTTCTCGCCGCGCGCACGGACGACCCGTCGCAGCTGGGCGGGGCCTGGGCAGCTCGGGCTGGTGAATGCCCAAGTCCTCCCAGCCTTCAGGTGATGGCCGAAAGCGACAGCGTCGGAGTGCTCGTTCTGATCGCCTACCCGGATAGCGGCCCGCGCACGACGGTCTATCGGGTCGTGCTTCCGGATAGCGCCGCTCCAAGCCCGGGGACGGCCCGGCTCGGGGTCCAACGAATCCAGTATCTCGCGCTGGCCTACCGAGGTGTCGGCGGCTGGGTTGCAGTGTCCGACCTGGGTCGGCGCGTCACCGGCCAATTCGACGTGACCCTGGCTGACGTGACGACGCAACGCGAGATGCGCTACGTCGGCTCGTTCCGGGACGTGCGTATCGAACCGTGGCCCCGGGAGCTGTGCGCGCTGGAAGCCCGGACGGATTCCGCCGCGGCGGACTCGGTCAGGTAGATTACCGGCGTGGACCAGACGTACTTCCGGAAAGGATTCGGTCTCCGCCAGGAGATCGAGCAGGACCTGGCGGCCTATCACAGCCGACTGGTGAGTCGCATTCGTGCGGAAGGAAACCGCTTTGCGGCCGGCGGCCTCACGTTCGTGCTGGCCAAGGAGTTCGGCTTCTGCTACGGCGTGGATCGCGCCGTGGAGTACGCCTACGAGACCCGGAAGAAATTCCCCGATAAACGGATCTGGCTCGTGGGCGAGATCATCCACAACCCCCACGTGAACGGCGAGCTGGAAGCGCGCGGAATCATGATCCTGCGGCCGGGGCCAAACGGTGCGTTCGACTACGCGGACGTCCGGCCGGACGACGTGGTGCTGCTTCCGGCATTCGGCGTCACCGTTCGCGATTTCGCGCGTTTGCGTGAGATCGGCTGCATTCTGGTGGATACCACCTGCGGTTCGGTGCTCAACGTCTGGAAGCGAGTGGAGCGGTACGCGCGAGAGGGGTTCACGGCCGTGGTGCACGGAAAACACTACCACGAGGAAACGAAGGCCACCGTCAGCCAGGTGACCCGATTCGCCGGTGGCAAGTACCTCGTCGTGCGAGACATGGCTGAGGCCGAAGTGTTGTGCCGGTTCATAGAGCGAGGGGACAACCTCGATGAGCTGGTGCGAACGTTCGCCGACCGAGTGTCGCCGGGGTTCGAGTTTCAGCGAGACCTCGAACGGATCGGCGTCGCGAACCAAACCACCATGCTGGCCAACGAGTCGCTCGCGATTGCGCGGCGGGTTGGCGAGGCGCTGGGCCGCCGGTACGGCGCGGACCAGCTGGAGCAGCACTTCCGATCGTTCGACACGATCTGCTCGGCAACGCAAGAGCGGCAGGATGCCGTGGTGGAGCTCATCGAGCAGCCGCTTGACGTGATGATCGTGATCGGCGGGTACAACTCCAGCAACACCAATAACCTTGCCAGGATCTGCGCGGAGAAGCGGCGCACGTATCACGTGGCGGACGCGAATTGCATCGAGCCCGAGTCCGGCCGGATTCGGCACAAACCCGTGGGCGGCACGAGCGAAGTGGCCGACGAAGGCTGGCTCGGTCCAGAGGTCCGGTTAATCGGGATCACGGCCGGCGCGTCCACACCCAACAACAAGATTGGCGAGGCGATCGAGCGCGTTCTCGCTTCGCGGGGGGTCACGGTTCCCGCCTGAGGGCGGGTTGCTCCGCGCCATCCGCGGCCCTCGATCACCCGGTTCACGGGCGCCCCCGTTTCGCCCGGCCCTGAAATCCATACTTTGTGTCCGACTCGCACACCGAGGGCACCATGCGCTGGCAGGATTGGCTCGCTGAGGGAGCGGAGCTGGTACAGCGTCTTCAACCGTATCTCGTCCGTTTACTCAGTGCCGCCGCCCTGCTGCTTCTCGGCTCTGTGATTGGGCGCTTTCTCGAATCCGGCACGCGGCGGGCGGCGCAGGCCGCCATGGATCGCCTCGGGCGGCGGGGCGTGGGTAGCGCCGCCGTGAGCGCGGCGAATCTCGCCCGGTCGGTCTCGGTCCTGGGCGGGCGATTCGTCTACTGGCTGATTTTCCTGCTGTTCGCGGCAGCCGCGATCGAGGTTCTCGGTCTCCCGATCGTCAGTCGCGCGGTCGAACAACTCGCCGCCTATCTGCCCAACGCGATCACGGCCCTGGTGATTGTGTTGGTGGGCATCGTGGTCGGGAGCCTCGCCGGCGGCGCGACGGCCGCGGCGGCGGCGTCACGCGGCGTGCGCTACGCGGCTGCCGTGGGACGAGCGGTCCAGGCGACCCTGGTGCTCCTCGCCACGCTCATTGGGCTCGAGCAGGTCGGGATTCACGGCGAGCTGGTCGTGGTCCTGCTGGCGGTGGTGATCGGCACGATGCTCGGAGGCGCCGCGCTCGCCTTCGGGCTGGGAGCGAGGACGGCAGTGAGCAACATCGTCGCGGCGTACTACGTGAACCAGAATTATCGAGTCGGTCAAACGGTCCGGGTCGGCGGCGTTGAGGGGCGGATCGTGCGGACGACCTCCACGGCCGTCGTCCTCGACACCAAGGAGGGGCAGGTCCAGGTTCCGGCCCATCTCTTCAGCGAACAGGCGTCCGTGCTCGTGACCGAATCCAGCTGACGGTGAAAATCGACCTGGTGGTTGCCACGCGATTCCTCGAGGACCACCCCGAAGAGGCGGCTGCGGTTCTCGAGCGCGTCTCGTTCAGCGACGCCGCGGCCCTGCTGTCTGAACTCGATCCCGGGCTCGCCGCGCATGCACTTGCGCGCCTGAGTGCCTCGCTCGCGGTGGACTGTTTGCGCTCCATGCACAGTGAGCAGGTGGCGAAGGTGCTCGGAGAGGTCCCCCTGGACCTCTCCGCCCGTCTCCTGAGGCGCGCTGAGGAAGACGTCCGCGAGCGCTGGCTCACATTGCTGCCAGCGGATCGAGCCGAGCAACTGCGCCGCAGGCTGCGATATCCGCCGGGGACGGCCGGCGCGCTGGCCGACCCGCTCGTGCTCGCGCTTCCAAGCGACCTGCCGGTTGGCGAAGCGCAAAAACAACTCCGCCGGTCGGCTGAACGGGCGTACTACTACGTCTACGTGGTGGATCGCGACCACCGGCTGGTGGGTGCGCTGGACATCCGAGAACTCATGCTCGCGCAGGCCAAGGACACGCTGCAACGCGTGATGCATGGTGACCCCGTACGCATTCCCGCGTCCTCAGACCTCGCCACGATCACGATGCACCCTGGATGGCGCGAATTCGACGCGCTTCCGGTGGTGGACTCGAGCGGTGTGTTCATGGGCATCGTGCGGCACCGCACCTTGCGTCAAATGACGGGGCTCGGAACCGGTCCGGGGCAGGGAGAGCCAGCCGTCCGCACGCTGGTGAGCCTCGGCGAGCTGTACTGGGCCGGTCTGTCCGCGTTTCTGGCGGGCCTGGGAGGAAACCGGGAGGCCCCTCCACCCTCTCGAGAGGAGTGATCATGTCCCGCGCAACCGATCGAACGGTCCGCGCATTGACGGAGCGGTACTTCACCGACTTCCCCGACGAGGCGGCTCGCTTCCTGGAACGAGCGCCACTGCGCGACGTCGTTCATGCACTCGAGTCTCATACCGTTCCTGCCTCCAGTCGGGTGTTGCAGCGCCTCACGTCCGATCTTGCCGCCGAGGCGTTACGCGATGTTTCTGAAGACGGATTCCGCGGACTCATGCGCACGCTCGAGCCCGTGCGAGCCGCCGCACTTCTCGCGCGGCTGGAGCCGGACGCGCGCGAGGCCCGTCTCTCGTTACTCGAACCCGCAGAGGCCAAGGAAATACGTGAACTCATGCAGTACCCGGCGGACACGGCCGGCTCGGTGATGGACGCTCGGGTCACCACGTTTCGTGCTGACGCGACGGTACGAGAAGCCCTGACCAAGCTCCGATCACTGCGAGGCCGGCCCATCGCGGACGTGTTCGTCGTGGACGACTCCGGTCAGTTGATCGGCGCGTTGCCATTGCAGGACCTGGCCGTGGCGGACCCCGGAGTGCGAATCGACAGCCTCAGACTGCGGACGCCGGTCAGCGTTCAGGCCACCACGTCCCGAGAGGAAGTGGTGGAGGTGTTCGAGCGCGGCATCGGAACGACCATTCCGGTGGTGGATCACACCGGGCGTCCGGTCGGTGTGATCCGCAACGATGCCCTGGTGGCCGCCACGGAGCAGGAGGCCACGGTGGACATCCAGACAATGACCGGCGCCAGTAAGGACGAGCGTGCCCTGTCTCCGGCGCCGTTTGCCGTCAGGCGGCGCTTGCCCTGGCTGCAAATCAACCTGGCCACCGCGTTTCTCGCCTCGGCGGTGGTGGGGCTGTTCGAGGATACCATCGCGAAGTCCACGGCACTGGCCGTGTTGCTTCCGGTCGTGGCGGGGCAGTCGGGGAACACGGGGATGCAGGCGCTCGCGGTCACATTGCGCGGGCTCGCGTTGCGGGAAATCCGGTTGCGCCACTGGCCGCAGGTGGCAATGAAGGAACTGGCGGCTGGCGCCATGAATGGCATCGCGGTGGCGCTGGTCACCTCCCTTGGCGTCTACGTGTGGAGCGACTCGACCGGAATGGCGCTGGTCATCGGGACGGCGATGGTCGGTTCGATGGTGATCGCGAGCATCGCGGGGGCGTCTGTGCCAATGATCCTGACATCGCTGGGCTTGGATCCGGCGCAGGCGTCGTCCGTGGTGCTGACCACGGTCACGGACTGCGGAGGGTTCTTCAGCTTCCTCGGGCTCGCGACGATGTTGAGCTGGTTGCTGTGAGGGGCGTGCTAGCCCCAGCTTTTCGCGTCCGGAGCCACTCGGCGCATGCTCTTGAGAAACCGGTACGGGGAGCGGGATAGCTCGGTGGATCGGCGGACCGGCGGATTGGCAGGTCGCGGATCGGAGGCGCTACGATCCGTCGAGCCGCCGATCCGCCGGTCCGCCAACGCCCTCACCTCCTCCGCAATCACGTTCAGCGTTCCGTCATCCTTCTGAAGCTTCCCCATCACCCACAGGAACGGCTCCGCTCGTATCGCCGTACGGTCCCGATCGTAAATGTCAGGCCGGACGATCACGTTGATCATGCCGGCCACGTCTTCCATCAAGACAAACACGAATCCCTTGGCCGTATGCGGCCGCTGCCGCGCCACGACGAGCCCGGCGACTTCCACCGTGATGCCGTCCTCCAGCGTTGGAAGCCGGTCGCTCTGCACGACTCCCGGCGGCAACGCGCTTCTGATGAGCAGCAACGGATGGCCGCTTGTCCCGAAGCCCAGCACTTCATACTCGGCCAGCAGCCGCTCGTCTGCTTCGAGACCGGCGAATCGCAGATTCTCGAACGGATGATTGAGGGATAGCTCGAGCTGAGCCCGCACGCGCGAGGGATCGCGTTCGTCGTTCCTGGGTGGGAGCCACAGGCCCACCTGCCACACCAACTCGCGCCGCGTGAGCCCGAACCCGTCACAGCCGCCCACCCACACCAGATGCTCAATGGCGCTGCGCGACAGTTTGATCGGCGCACGGCGCACCAGATCACCCAGGCTCCGGAACGGCCCGTTCCGCTCGCGCTCGGCGACCACCTGCTCAGCCGTTGCTTCACTCCATTCGCGCAGGAAGGCAAGACCGATGCGGAGCGCTGGGCGGCTCGGCGG
>DATMAW010000184.1:0-2465 GCA_035559715.1 Gemmatimonadales bacterium
GTCGCCGCCGAGGTCGTAGGACCGAATGACCACCGGGCGTCCCTTGAACCGCGTGCCGACGCGAATGAAGTAACTGGCCTGCTCGTCTTCGCTCGGCATCTGACTGCGCCCGAGCACCAGGAACTCCGTTCGCAACAGGCCCACCCCTTCTGCGCCCTGAGTGATGGCGGCCTCGATTTCCTCCGGGAGGTCCACGTTGCCCAGCAGTTCCACGTGGGTTCCATCCCGCGTCACGGCGGGCTGCCCCACGGCTCGCTCGACTTCCCGCGCGAAGGCGCGCCGGCGCCGTTCGCCCGCGCGTGCCTCCCGGATTTCGTCGGGCGTGGGGTGGAGGACTACTCGCCCCGTGGAACCGTCCAAGATGAGCCGGACACCGGTCTGCACTTTGCTGAGGGCCCCAACGAGTCCCATGACGCACGGAATGCCAAGGCTGTGGGCAAGGATGGCGGCATGCGCGGTCCGCGTCCCCTCTTCACTCACGAACCCCGCGACCTTGTCCCGGTCGAACTGCACCGTGAGCCCCGGCGTCAACTCGCGGATGATCACGATGACGGGTTCGGGGCCTTCCGCGATGACGTCCAGGTCCATCGGTGTGCCCAGCAGGTGATTCAGCACGCGAAGCTGCACGGCCGATAGATCCACCACCCGCTCACGCAACCGCTGGCTGGGCGAGCGGGCCCAGAGCGCGCGCATCTCGAGCGCCTGGAACTCGAATGCCTGTTCCGCCGAGAGCTGGTTGTCGCGAATCATCCGAGTCACGGCGTCGATGAAGCTCTCGTCCTCGAGCATCATGATCTGCGCATCGAAGATCCCGGCTTCCTCGGCGCCAATCCGCTGCACCGCGCGATCACGCAGTCCCTCGAGGTGGGCCCGGACCTCCTTGATGGCGTTACGCAGCCGCGCCACCTCACCTTCAACCTGGTCCCGCGCCACGACGCGGTGCGGCACTTCCGGGATGGTCCAGTGCAGGACCATCGCCGGGCCGATCACCACGCCGGGCGAGACACCGATGCCGGTGAGGATGCGGTCGTGCTCACTCATTCGTGGAAGCCATTACGAACCAATCGTTCGAGGGCGGCCACGGCGGCATCTGCATCGTCGCCTTCCGCTCGGATAACGAGGGAGCTGCCGCGTTCGGCGGCGAGCGTCATGACCCCGAGCACACTCTTGCCATTGACCGTCATGTTGTCCCGTGCCACCTGGATGTTGGAACGGAAGCGCGACGCGATCTTCACGAACTCCGCCGCCGGGCGGGCGTGCAAGCCGAGCTCGTTCACGATCTCGACCGTGCGCTCCGCTACCGCCATGCGACCCCCGCGAGAAGGGCAAAACCCACCAGGACCAGCCCGATCCTCACGCCGCCGAGCGCGGGAGCCAGCCAGCGCCCGAGTGCGTACGCCGCAACGGCGATCGCCGCCACACCGGTACGGGCGCTGACGGGAACGGCCCGCGTGAGCCAATCAGCCGCGACGGGAAGGGCGACGCCAACGGTGAAGGGCGCTGCGCGACCCACAACGCGGAGAGCGACCTGCATCACCGGCCCTGATAGGGCAGCCGCAACCCGGCTCCCCTCTCGCCACCCGGCGGCAAGCCCCCACCAGCGCACGCCGAGGTGCAGTCCATTGTACGCCACCAGGAATGCCACAACGCCCGCCGCTGGAGAGAGCGTCACCATCGCGATCAGGCCCGTGGCCGAGCACACCGGAAGCCACCCGGCCCACACCAGGCGATCTCCCACGGACCCGAGCGACGCCACCAGCGCACTCTTGAGCCGTTCGATCTGCGATTCCGGCACCGCGTCGCGCTCAGCGCGCGCGAGCGCTCCCGCACCCATGGCAACCAGGTAGGGGTGCGCGTTGAAGAACGACGCAGCCCGCGCCAGGGCGCGGCGATACCGCGCCGGCTCGGCGGCGCGCGCGAGGTCACGCAATAACGGCTCCATCACGTAGGCGAGTCCGACGCCCACCATCCGCTCGTAGTTGAACGACCCCTGCACCCCGAATGACCGCAGCAAGGCCCGCGGAAGCGCGCTGTTCATCGCAGGATCACCCACGCCAATCCAAGCGTGAGGCCGGCGGCGAGCCAGACTCGCCCCACTCCAGACCCGGCCACGCGAGCGGCCCCCAACGATGCGACGCCAATCGCCGCGCCGAGCGACACGAGCTGGAGCAGCGCGGACCCGCGCACCCCAATTGGCGGCATCGTGCGCAGTGCAAGGGCGCCGAGCAGACCGACCGCCGTCACGATGAGCGCGCGCAGCGCGTCGCGGCCGATCCCGCGCATGTGCACTCGGCGGATGGCGGCGGGATCGCCGGCGTCGAGCGCCGCCTCCTCCGCCCGCACATCGACGGCGTTGCGTCGCCGCGCGGCGTGAATGCTCCCCTGACCCAGGTACGCCACGGCGAGTCCCAGCAAGATGCCGGGGCCGAGGCCGAACACGTCGGGCGCACCGCTGGCAGCGGCGG
>DATMAW010000185.1:0-4232 GCA_035559715.1 Gemmatimonadales bacterium
CCGAGATCGTGGTGGACACGATCAACACCGCCACGGCGTTCGCCTATCAGAACGTGTACCACAGCGTGGAGGAACTGCTCGAGCGCGCCGCCGCGGGCCGAGTGGACCGCGAGTTTGCCGAGCGACACGTCCTGACGCTCGGCATTCCGGAGTTGATCCGGCACACGCAGATCGCGGTGGAGGCCTTTCGACGCGCGGGGACGCTGGCGTACGTGAAGGTCGGGACATCCGGCACGGGCGGCATGGGGTTCAATATTCCATACACGCATTCCGAGGAACGGCCCTCGCGCATGCTGCTCACCAAGTCGGCCATCGCGGGCGCGCAGTCGTTGCTGCTGTTCCTGCTGGGCCGGACGCCGGGTGCGCCGGCCACGATCGAGATCAAGCCGACCGCGGCTGTGGGATGGGGGGGGATTCGCTACGGCCCGGTGCGCCGGGCGGGGCGCGAGATCCGGCGGGTGGACTGCCCCGCGCCGTTGCCGCTCGATCGCGCGTTCGGGGCCGGTGCCTCCGGGTGGCGGGACACGGGCCGGCCACTCGAGTCCGTCTACATCGACATGGGGGAGAACGGCGCGTTCGCGCGCGAAGAGTTCGAGACGGTTAGCTCGCTCGGGTCCATGGAGCTCGTCACGCCGGAGGAGATCGCCGACCTCGTCATCATGGAGCTGGACGGTCGCTCCACCGGGCGGGACATTGTCGCCGCGCTGGACGCCTCCACGGCCGGGCCGAGTTATCGCGCCGCCATGCTGCGTGGGGCGGCCGTAGAGCAACTGCGGAATCTCGAGAAAGAACACGGCGTTCGGTCGGTGGCCTTCGAGATGTTGGGTCCCCCGCGGCTTTCGAAGATCCTATACGAGGCGCGCGTGTGGTCCGAGGTCGTTTCCACCGTTGCGGGGCTCGCCGCGAGCGAACCGAACCGGCTGGCCGCGCACGCCGCGGAGCTGATCTCGCGAGACCAGGATCTTCGGTCCACCATCGTCTCGATCGGCCTGCCGATCGTGGTCGAAGGGAACAAGGTCTACCGGGGGGAGTTCATCGTGGTGCCGCCCGCAGCGGATCCCGAACAGGTGATCCCGCGCGGCTGGGTGGACCTGCGGGTGTCGAACGCGACGGTGTGGATCGAGCGGGCGCGGCGCGTTGTGGAGCAGGCGGGAGCGCGGGGGAACGGGTCGGGGAGCGCGTTCGATTGGGACGCGATCGAGCCCGGGGATGCAATCTCCCCCTCCGCGTTTGCGGCGTGGATCTTCAAATACGAGGATGGTGGGAGCAGGATCAAGCGATAACGGTCAGCGTTTTCCCCGAAAGGAGCTCATGGCCACTCGGACCTCCGGAGCAACGAAGACCCCGGTCACGGCAGCGATCGTGCGGGAAGTGAGCAAGCGCGTCGTGGGACAGGATGCCATGATCGAGCGGCTCCTCGTGGGCCTGCTGGCCGGTGGCCACGTCTTGCTCGAGGGTGTGCCCGGTCTGGCCAAAACGTTGGCCGTGCGCACGCTCGCCGAGGCGATCAAGACCAGCTTCTCGCGCATTCAGTTCACGCCGGATCTCCTTCCCGCCGACATCATCGGCACGCTGGTGTTCGATCAGCGCACGGGACAGTTCCACCCCAAGCGGGGGCCGTTGTTCGCCAACATCATCCTGGCGGACGAGGTGAACCGCGCGCCCGCCAAGGTGCAGGCCGCGCTGCTCGAGGCGATGCAGGAGAAGCAGGTCACCATCGGCGGCGAGACGCACGCCCTGGAGGAGCCGTTTCTGGTGCTCGCCACGCAGAACCCGATCGAGCACGAAGGCACCTATCCGCTGCCCGAGGCGCAGCTCGATCGGTTCATGCTCAAGGTGCGTGTCGGCTATCCCTCGCGGGATGAGGAAAAGGAGATCCTCTGGCGCATGGCGAGCGGTCGGTTGCCGGCGGTGGATGCCGTGGCGGACCCGGACGAGATCCTGGCGTTGCGCGCGGCGATCGCCGACCTGTACATGGACCAGAAGATCGTGGACTACATCGTGGACGTGGTGCGCGCGACGCGGGAGCCGCAGGCCGTGGGGCTCGGGGAGGTGAAGCCCTTGATCGCATTCGGCGCGAGTCCCAGGGCCTCGATCTACCTCGCACAGGCTGCCCGGGCGCACGCGTTCATGCGGGGACGAACCTACGTGGTGCCGGAGGACGTCAAGGCGCTCGCGCCCGAGGTGCTGCGGCACCGCGTGCTGCTCACCTTCGAGGCGGAGGCGGAGGATATGACGTCGGACGATATCATCCAGCGGGTGCTGGGGGCCGTGGCCGTGCCGTGACCGCGGTGTTGCCGCGCAGCGAGGTCCTGCGGCACGTCAAACGGATCGAGCTGCGCACGCGTCGTCTCGTGGCGTCGCTGTTCTCGGGCGAGTACCGGTCAGTGTTCCGCGGTCACGGGATCGAATTCGCGGAGGTCCGCGCGTACGAGCAGGGCGACGATTACCGGGCGATCGACTGGAACGTCTCGGCGCGGATGGGCTCCCCGTTCGTCAAGACGTTCATGGAGGAGCGGGAACTCACGCTCCTGTTGGTGGTGGACCGGTCCGGCTCGGTGGAGTTCGGCGAGCCCACTCCCAAGGCCCAGCTCGCCGTCGAAGTCGCGGCCGTATTGGCGCTCGCCGCGGCGCGGCAGAACGATCGGGTCGGGGCGCTCATCTTCTCCGACGGCATTGACCACGTGGTGCGGCCGGCCAAGGGTCGCCGCCATGCGCTGCGGGTGATCCGTGATCTCCTGGCGTTCCGGCCGGAGCGGCGGCGAACCAACCTCGGCACGGCGCTCACGTACAGCGCCCGGTTGCTGCGTCACCGCTCCATCATCGTGGTGATCTCCGACTTCCGCGCGAGCGAGTGGGAACAGCCGCTGCTGCGCCTGTCCCGCCGGCACGAGGCTGTCGCGATCACCGTGGACGATCCGCGGGAGATCGAGTTGCCGGACGCCGGGTGGATCGAGCTGGAGGATGCCGAGACCGGTGGCACGCTGCTCGTGGATACGTCGCACGCCGCGACGCGCACGAGGATTCGCATTGCGGCCGAGCAGGCGCGGATCCGCCGGGCGCGCGCGCTGGCCCAGGCTCAGGTGGATCACATCGCCTTGCGCACGGACCGACCCTACGCACAAGAGCTGCACCAGGCGTTTGCCCGGCGCGCGAGACGGCTGAGCCGATGAGCCTGATCGCGGCGTTGACGCTCGCCGCGCAAGCAGCGGGGCCGTGGAACGTCACACCAACCGCGCCATCGGTGGGCGACACGGTGGTGCTGTGGCGTGCGTTCCCCGGAGCCACGTCTGCCAGAGTGCGGCCCGTGGCCGGCACGCCGGTCGTGGAGCCGCTCACCGATCCGTCCGTAGAGCCCGCGCGCGGCGGAGTCATCGTACGCTACCGCGTGGCCTTCTTCGCGCCGGGCTCCCACGGTCTCGCCATGCCGGACGTGGACATGCTCGCGCCGGGCGGGGTCTCGGAGACCGTGGCGGGAGACACGGCCTGGGTCACTGTTGCATCTCTGCTGCCACCGGGCGACACGCTTCCGCCGCCGCGGCCGTCGCTCGGGCCGCTGCCGCGGGGGGAGCGCAGCCTGCGTCCCCTGGTTGTGCTGATCGGCGTGGTCTTGAGTGGCGCGGCCAGCTGGTGGACCGTGCGGCGAAGGCGCGGGCCGCGGGTGGTGATTGCGCACACACCGGCGGAGCCGGCGCCGCCGCCGCTCGACCGCTGGCTCGCGGCGGGCGAAGCGCGGGCGGTGGCCGTCGTTGCGGCGGATCGCCTGCGTCATGCGATCGCCGCCGCGGAGCCGCGCGCGCACCGCGGACTCGCGCTCGATGAACTGCTTGCCGTGCTGGGCGACACGAGACCCGATTGGCCGCTCCCGGCCATCGCGGACACGCTCGGCGCGCTCGAACGGGCTCGCTATGCGCCGGCCATCCCCGCCGACCTCATGTCCCTCGTGGAGCAGGTGGACACGCTGGTCCCGCGACGCTCCATGGGCTCCTGACCCATGCTCTTTGCCCGTCCCTGGCTCCTGCTCCTGCTCGCGCTGCTGCCGCTCTGGTGGCTTCGGCGCCAGCGGCGCAGATCCGTCGTGAGCTTCAGCGACGTCACGGCGCTCGCCGCGCCCACCGGCCTCCGCCGGTGGGTCGGCGCAGCCCCACCCGTCCTCCGAGGCCTGGCGGTCGGTCTCTGGATCGTCGCGGCGGCGGGACCGCAGCTCAGCGTGTCCACGACGGAGATCCGGA
>DATMAW010000186.1:0-7281 GCA_035559715.1 Gemmatimonadales bacterium
GGGACGGACGCGAAAGACCAGGCGCTCAAGACCTGGTGCGAGCGAATCAGCGTGGCGACCGGAGCGACTTGGCGTTACGCGCGCATCAACCAGACGACCTTCGAGTCATGTGCCGCGAATGCCTTGGAGGATCTCGTCAGTGACGACTGAGGACCGTCTAGCCAGCAAGTGCTGCTGGCGGGCGTGCACGTTTATAAGGAACTTGTGTTTGTGCGCCAGCGAGCCAACCCGCTCCGCACCAGCTTTCGCTCTTTCCAGAATCATACGCACTGGGTCTCTTGCACGTGTGCGAGAATGCGGCTGCCTAACCCGACCATATGGAAGCGCGGAGCTACCCTCGGGCGGCTCCGGAGGTTTGCGCGGAGCATCGCCTCGCGGGTCACCTTCGGTGGTGCCACACAGGAGGCTCCGATGCGTTGGGTCGGCCTGGATCTCCACAACACGTACGTGACCGCCTGTGCGCTCGACGGCAGGACCAGGTGGTGGCGACGGAACGGCAGCTGGCGCCGGCCCGGGAGACGCTGCTGGGATTCCGCGACAAACTCGGTGGCCCGCGACGGTCGCGGTGGAAGCGACGCTGCGGTGGGCGTGGGGCATCGCCAGCTCACCGCGGCGGGGTACCCGGTGATGGTGGCCCATCCCCACGAGGTGAAGCGGAAGGGTGCTGAACGTCATGCTGGGCGTACGATCGTAAGCGAAACCACGGCACCAACCGGAGGCGACGACCCGTCATGACAACGCACCTCATATGGGCGACCGCCTACCTCGCCCACGATGAAGCGCTGCACCCACTGCACCCCGACCCGAGGTCCCAGGCGCCCCTGAAGAAGGTGGGACTGGAGTAAAAGCTGGCAGCCCAACCCGCCCCGTTCCTTGCCCCGCCCCCCGCCATTCCATAAGTTCGACCGCTATCCCCATGTACTGCGCGCGCTGCGGAACCGAAGTCGCCGACGGCAGCAAGTTCTGCCCCACGTGCGGCCTGGATCTCTCCACCCTCACGCCCACCACCGCCGCCGCCAGCCGCGCGGCCACGGAAGCGAGCGAGGAAGACGTCGTTCGCGCCGCCCTGAAAGACGAATACGAGATCATCAAAGAACTGGGCCGGGGCGGCATGGCCATCGTGTTCAAGGCCAAAGACAAACAGCTCGACCGCGAAGTCGCGGTCAAAGTCCTGCCGTTCTCGCTCGCCTTCGATGCCGAGTTCGTAGAACGCTTCCAGCGCGAGGCCCGCACCGCCGCCAGGCTCGAACACCCCAACATCATCCCGATCTACCGGGTGGGCCGCTCGGGCCGCGTCATCTACTTCGTCATGAAGTTCCTCCGCGGCACCTCGCTCTCCGAAGTGCTCGAACGCCGCGGCGCGCTCCCACCACCCGAAATCAAACGCCTGCTGCACGAGACGGCCTCGGCCCTCGGCTACGCCCATCAGAATGGCGTGGTGCACCGCGACATCAAACCCGACAACATCATGTTCGACGAGGGGAACCGCGCCGTCATCACCGACTTCGGCATCGCCAAAGCGGGCACCGGCACCCGGCTCACCGGCACGGGCATGGCGATCGGAACCCCACACTACATGAGCCCGGAACAGGCCCGCGCCCAGCCGCTCGACGGCCGCAGCGACCTGTACTCGCTCGGCGTCGTGGCGTACCAGTGCCTCACGGGCCGCGTCCCGTTCGACGGCGAGGACGCGTTCTCGATCGGCTACAAGCACATCACCGAGCCGGTGCCGGTGCCGGACCTCCCCACACCGGAACACCGCGCGCTGTTCGAGGTCATCCGGCGCATGATGGGCAAGATGCCGGACGACCGATTCCAGACCGCCGAAGAGCTGCTGGCGATGCTGGAAGGCCGGCCCTCGGTGGCGGCGATCTCGAGCGCCGCGACCGTGGCGATCCAGTCGCCGCTCATGGGACTGCCCACGGTCGCCCGGCCCACGACACCCACGACGCCCGTTCCCAAGACCGAGCCGCGGCCCCGCGCGCCGGTCAAGAAAAAGCGGAGCGGCGCGCTGGTGGGGCTGTTCCTGGTGCTGATGCTGGGCGGCGGGGGTGGCGGCGCCTACTACTGGGTGATGGTGCTCAAACGGCCGGTACCGTTCCTTCAGGCGCCGGGTCCGGCGCCCGTCCAGGTCACCGCCCTCACGGACAGCGCGACCCCTGACTCCGCTGCGGCACCCGACAGCGCGCCGGCCGCCGCTCGGGCCGATTCGATCACCGAGACTCCCGCGGCCGCATTGCCCGACAGCGGGCGGGTCGCCATTCAGGGCGCGCCCGCCCGGGCGCGGATCACCGTGGACGGCGAGGTCAAACAGAGCACGGAGTTCATGGTGCTCGCCGGGTCCCGAACGATCGCGATCACCACGCCCGGCTACCAGGAGTACCGCGTCACCGTGCCGGTGCGCCGCGGGGGCGATACCACGATCGCGGTGCGCATGGCGCGGCTCCAACCCGTGGCCCAACCCCAGCAGCCGGCACCCGAGGAGCCGTCGGATCCCTGCGCCGATCCCGGACCGGGGTACAACCGGGACAACGCGTGCTTTGACTCGGCGCCCCGACCGTTGTTCGCCCCGTTCGTCCCGCTCGACGACCGGGTGCAGGGCACGCCCACGCGCGTTACCCTGTGGATTCAGGTCGCCACCGACGGCCGCCCGCTCCTGGTTCGCGTGGATCGGGGCTCAAACGACCCCAATTTCACGGCGCTCGCGCGCGCGTTCGCCCTGCAGAACCGGTACAATCCCGCGCAGAAGGGCGGACAGCCGGTCGAGGGGTGGGTCCTGATGCAGTTCGTGCCCCAGTCCCGCTGATCCACTGATCCACCCCACCGCGTTCATCGCGCCGGGCGCCGTCGTCCTGGGCAACGTCACGCTGGGCCGCAATGCCAGCGTCTGGTACCACACCGTGGTCCGGGGCGATTCCGCGCCCATCACGATCGGTGACGACAGCAACATCCAGGACCTGTCCATGGTCCACGCCGACGAGGGCTTCCCATGCACCATCGGGGCCCGGGTCGGGGTGGGGCACCGGGTCATCCTGCACGGCTGCACGGTGGAGGACGAGTGCCTGATCGGCATGGGCGCGATCCTGCTGAACGGCGCGCGCGTGGGCAAGGGGTCGGTGGTGGCGGCGGGAGCCCTGCTGCCGGAGAACACGGAGATCCCGCCGGGATCGCTGGTCATGGGCGTGCCGGGCAAAGTGGCGCGGCCGGTGGATGAAAAACTGGCCGCCAGGATCCAGAGTACGTGGCGGCACTACGTGGAGCTGGCCCGGCGGCACCGGAGCGGTGAGTTCGGCTTGCCGGAAGGGGCGGGCGATGGCGGGCGATGACGGGCGGCGGAGCCGTGCTGCCTGGCGGCGAGTGCCGGGATCGCCCGGTGTTGTGTGTTTTGTGATGTGCAAATTCGATTCGGCGCGTCCGCCGCGGCGAATCTCGCCCCATTGCGTGGCCCTCTGGCCGTTCCTACCTTGTGCGCTCACGTCGCCGCGACCGGGGCGACTCGGTCGCTTCCGCAGTTAGATTTCACGGCAACACGACGACAGAGCCTATGCCGACCTCGACCGCCTCGAGCAAACACCGTCCGTTGGAGTTGTCAGACAACGCGCTGACCGTCCTCCGCCGCCGTTATCTGATCAAAGACGAGCGCGGCCAGCCGGCGGAGACACCCGATGACCTGTTCTGGCGCGTCGCCCGGACTATCGCCGAGCCGGATGCCAGCTACGGCGCGAGCCCGCGGGCGGTCGAGGCGCTGGCTGAGGCCTTCTTTGATCTGATGGCGACCCGGGTGTGGATGCCCAACAGCCCCACCCTGATGAACGCGGGCCGTCCCCTGGGTCAGCTCTCGGCCTGCTTCGTGTTGCCGGTGGACGATGCCTTGTCCAACGGGCACAGCGGGATCTACGACACCCTGCGCAACATGGCCCTGGTGCACCAGTCGGGTGGCGGGACCGGGTTCTCGTTTTCCCGGCTCCGGCCCAAGAACGACGTGGTGCGCTCCACCATGGGCGTCGCGTCGGGGCCGGTGTCGTTCATGTCGCTGTACGATGCCTCGACCGACGTGGTGAAGCAGGGCGGCACCCGTCGCGGCGCGAACATGGGCATCCTGCGGGTGGACCATCCGGACATCCTGGAGTTCGTGACCTGCAAGGACGACATCACCAAGATCACGAACTTCAACATCTCCGTGGCCGTGACCGACCGGTTCATGCAGGCCGTGGACGAAGGGACGGATTACGAGCTGATCCACCCGCGTACCGGGCAGGTCGTGGGGCGGCTCGACGCCCGCGAGGTGTTCCGCAAGATCGTGCACGGCGCCTGGAAGACGGGCGAGCCGGGCGTGTTCTTTATTGACCGCGCCAATCGCTTCAACCCGGTGCCGCACCTGGGGAGCTACGAGGCCACCAATCCGTGCGGCGAGCAACCGCTGCTGCCCTACGACGTGTGCAACCTGGGCTCCATCAACGTGGGTCTGTTCGTCAAGAACGGCCGCGTGGATTGGGACGGCCTCAGGAACGCCGTGCATCTGTGCACGCATTTCCTCGACAACGTCATTGACGCGAACAAATACCCGTTGCCCGAGATCACAGACCTGGCGCGGCGCATCCGGCGGGTAGGGCTCGGCGTCATGGGGTGGGCGGACATGCTGGTCCGGGTGGGCATCCCGTACAACTCGGACGAGGCGGTGGAGTTCGGGCGCGAGCTGATGAAGTTCGTGGACGAGGAAGCCAAAGTGGAGAGCGAACGGCTGGCGGTGACCCGGGGCGTGTTCCCGGAGTGGGAGCGGAGCATCTGGGGGCCCGATGCGACCTGTGCCAGGGACGCGGAGGGCCGGCGGATTCGTCCGATGCGGCGGCTGCGCAACTGCAACCTCACGACCGTGGCGCCCACCGGGACGATTTCCATCATCGCCGGGTGCTCTTCGGGGATCGAGCCCCTGTTCGCCGTGGCGTTCATGCGGAACCAGGCCGGTGTGCTCATGCCGGACGTGAACGAGGACTTCGTCGCGATCGCGCGCGCCGAGGGATGGTACTCGGACGACCTGATGAAGCGGATCGCCGAAGCGGGGCACATCCACTTCGCCGAAGTGCCGGACAAGTGGCAGCGGATCTTTGTCACGGCGCACGACGTCACGCCGGAGTGGCACATCCGCATGCAGGCGGCGTTCCAGGAGTTCACGGATTCGGCCATCAGCAAGACGTGCAACTTCCCCAACTCGGCCACCGAAGATGACGTCCGGCAGATCTATGAGCTGGCGTACCGTCTCAACTGCAAGGGTGTGACCGTATACCGGGACGGCAGCCGCGAGCAGCAAGTGCTGTCCACCGGGGCCACCGCCAAGAAGGTGCAGGAGAAGGCGGAAGCGGGTGAGGCGGCGGTGCCCCCGGAGGACGGGCCGGTCCCGACCGCGCGGTCCGAGCTGGCCGAGCTGAAGGCGCTCAACGCCGAGCTCGAGGCCGAGCTGATCATGACGCGGAAGAAGCTGCACGAGGTGGAGAGCGAGAACCTGCAGCGGCGCGCCAAGCGCTCGCGGCCCGAGCTGCTGCGCGGCACCACGCGGCGGCTGGAGACCCCGCTGGGCACGCTGTACGTCACGATCACCGAGGACGACAAAGGTCAGCCGTTCGAGGTGTTCATGAGCCTGGGGAAAGCTGGCGCCGCGCTCATGGCAGACGTGGAAGCGATTGGTCGCCTCATCTCGCTTGCGCTGCGCGCGGGGATCCCGATTCAAGAAATCCACCGGCAACTCCGCGGCATTTCGTCCGATCGCGTCACCGGGCTGGGCCCCAACAAGGTCATGTCCGTCCCGGACGCGATCGGGATCGCCATCGAGCGGTGGCTGCACGACAAGCAGGGCGTACAGCAGGACTTGTTGGCGGGCAGTCACGCGCCCGAGCCCGCGCCGCGCAGCGTGGTGTCGGGCGTGGAAGGTCAGTCGTATCAGGTGGGGGGCATGCGCGAAGAGCAATTCATTGGCGCCTGTCCGGACTGCGGCTCGCAGCTCGAGTTCGCCGAGGGTTGCGTGAAGTGCCACGTGTGCGGCTACAGCGAGTGCGGGTGATCGCCTCCGCCGCACCGCCACGGCCGGTGATGAACGCCAAGAAGTGGGCCCGCGTGAAGCGGTCCGGCACCCACGGCCTGCGCCGCGGGGCGTGGTATCCCGTCGTGGCGGATCCCAATTCCGGCATGCTCGTGCTCAACGTGCGCCGCGACAACGTCCCCGTGCTTCGCGCGCACGTTGACCTGAGCGAGGCGCCGCCCACGCACTGGAGCGTGGTCCAGTGGGACGAGAAGCAGCCCGGCGCCACGCGAGCGACCAAGGAAAACCTCGGTCTCGTCTACGGCGTCTGCCCGGGGTGCGCCGGTCGCGCTCAGCTTCCGCCCCAGACGCAACGCCTCACGTGTCCGGAATGCGGCCGGGAGTTCCCCGTGGACTGGGACCATCCCTGCTGAACGAACCGCGGCGAGACCCGCCGCTCCCCTGATCTCACAGTCGCCGGTCTGTCCCCCTCGCCTCCGTCAAGGCAGCGCTGGCGGTTGATCAACGGGCGCCGACACCTTACGTTCGAACCTCCCCCTTTGACGCTCCATGTCCCCTGTCCCGCCTTCTCCAGAGACCACAGCGGCTACGCGAAAGTGGGCCCGGCTCAAGCGTCCCGGCGGTCCCGGCCTGCGACGAGGCGCGTGGTATATCGTGTTGGACGATGGCGACCGCGACGTCGTGACGGTGGACGTGAACCGGCAGTCGGTGGCGGTGGATCGCTCGCTGCTCGAGATCACCAGCCACAAGCCGCACAAGTGGAGCGTGGTGCGATGGAACCCGAGGGACGACGAAGCCAAGCTCGCCGCGCAGGCGAACCTCGGACCCACCTACGGCGTCTGTCCCAATTGCCGCGGGCGGGCCAATCTCGACCCGAACGATACGCAGCGGAAATGTCCCGTGTGCGAACTGCTGTTCGAGATTGACTGGGGGAGTTCCTGCTAGAGGCTCACGCCACGGCGACCAGGTCCCCGCACTGCACCGTCACCGGCCTGCCATCCCCGCCAAGCGAGCAATAAAACCCGCGCGTCCCGCCGTCCAGGAAGGTCAGGCTCTCCTGTAGCACGTCGGGTTGAACCGTCTGGTGCTCGAGCGCGAAACCGCAGAACGGGCGACACGGACGGGCAACCTCAATGCGATCAAGCCGGCCTTTTTCCCGTTTCGTTCGATCGAGCAGGATCAAGCCGCCCGCGAGGTCCTCGAGGGTGTAGACTCGGTCCGCCGTGACGAGGATGTTCTCGCCGGCG
>DATMAW010000187.1:0-3526 GCA_035559715.1 Gemmatimonadales bacterium
GGAGGTGTTCTCCTCACCCGCCGTGGGCGCGGACGGAACCGTGTACGCTGGCTCCGAGGACCGTCACCTCTACGCGGTGAACCCGGACGGTACGCTGAAGTGGCGGCAGCTCACCACCGCGCCCATCTTCTCGCACCCGGCCCTTGGCGAGGACGGCCCTGTGTTCATTTCAGCAGGGAACGCGGTGTACGCCTTCCGCGTGGCCGACGGGGGCCTTGCCGCGACCCCGTGGCCCAAGTTCCACCACGACAATCGCAACTCAGGGAACGTCCTGACGCCGCTGCCGTAACACGTCTCGCCACGGGTGGGCGCCCGTTCGACCCCGGCTGCGGCCGATGAGAACGGGCTCAGCCGTGGAGTGCGGCGTCCTGTAGCTCCGCGAGCAGGCTCGGCAGCGCCACACCGTGCGCCTGCGCCACCGCGCCCAGCGTGCTCACGCCGCTTGCTTGCGGATCGACTCCATACTTGGCGAACACCGCACCCGTTCCGGGGAATTGCTCGGACACCGATCCCACGACCGCTTCCGCCGTGATCCCGAGATTGGTGAACCGCACCACCCACTCCGCCGGGCCGCGCGGGTCGGTGACGTGAGCAAACCCCTTCTCCGACATGACGCGATAGAGGGGCCGCGGCTCGAACGGTGCGGTGAGCTCCAGCACGCCGCCGGGCGGGACCCTGGCCGCGGTGCGCATGATGTCCGTGAAGGGCTCCTCGCCGGCGGCCAGGATGGGCCGCACATCGAGGGCGATCGTCTCCGGCTTCGTCTCAGGCGGCATGGTCTCCTTTCTGGATCATCTCGGGGTTCCACGGCGGGTCCCACACCACACGCACCACCACGGCTCGGACCCACGGCAATTCGCTCACGACGCGGTGCACGCCCGCCGTGATCGCCCGTTCGAGCGGGCAGCCGCGCGACGTCAGCGTCATGTCAACCTCCACCGCGTCCTCATCTATCCGCACGTCGTAGATCAACCCGAGCCGGACCACGCTCATCCCCAGCTCTGGATCGATCACACGTTCGAGCTGCCTGCGCACGTCGGCGGCGCGTTCCTCCTTCGTGGCTCCGCTCACGGGCGCCGGCCCCCCCGCACGAGAACGAGGCGCGTGTGGTGCGCCACCACGAGCCACACGCCGAGCGCCGCGGTTATCGCGCCGGCCCTGGCTGCGGCGCCGCTACCGGCGCCGATCCCCACCGACAACAGCCCGATACCAACGGTCGTGAGGGCCAGACTGCCCCAGGCGAATGCGTGAACGGTCAGGTCGGCCACCTTAGGCACGCCGGGTTCCCCCACATGCGAGCTGAACCGATGCATCCACGTGAGAAACGGGAGGATCTTGTAGTAGATGCCGACGATGAACAGGCTGAGCCAGCCCAAGACGCCAAGCACCGCGTACGCGGTGGCGGCACGGGCACTGAAGCCCGCTGAGCCGAGCTGCATGAGCCCCACGATCACGGCTGCGGCGAGGAAGGCGTGAGCCGCGGCAACGTGGGCCATGGCAAGATCGAATCCCCGTCGCGTGCGCCGACCGAAGTACTGCGCCGCGAGGAAGAGATAGAGCGCGAGACCCGCGGCCATCCCCGACCCGCCGACGATCCTCAGCGCCGGAACGTCCAGCCCGGAGCCCAGCGTGAACACGATCGCGCCCCCGAACGCCAACGGCCCGATCCCGGCCAGCGGCCACGCCGCGTGACCGCGCGACAGGAGGAACATCGGCAACAGGCGGCTTCCCACCCCCACCACGGTCATCGTGGCGAACCCCACCACGGCGAGGTGCGCGTGTGCGGACAGATGGGCGATGCGCTCCACCCGCCACAGCCCGAGCATGTCGCCGATCCGTGCTCCGATCACGAGCAACGCGAGAGCCAGCCCCACGTGTCCCGCCATCACGTATCGACCGATTGTCTGACCCCGCGTAGCAGCGGAGCGTTGCGCCACCACGTTCCACGTGTGGAGCGCGAGCGCCGCGAGCACCACGAGCCAGCCAAGCCCCAGGGCGGCGGGCCGCCAGAACCAGGTTCCCGCGACGAGAAGCACGACTCCCGCTTGCAGCAACGCGAACGTGACGTGACCAAGGGTAGTGCTCCTCGTGGACACGCCGAGGGTCACCGGGAAGAGCTGATACAGCGCCCCGAAAATCGAGGTGGTGATCCAGCCGAGCGTGAAGCAGTGCGTTACGGCGATCACGCGGGGCGAGAGGAAAGCGCCGGCGGCCAGGTCGCGGGCGACGTACGCGAGCCCGGCGGCGCCGAGGGCGAGCCACACGAGGGCCGCGGCGAAGTGCTCACCCGGCAGGACGAACGGCGGCATGATCTCGCCCGCTCCCGGTGCCCCGGCGATCGCGAGCGGCGGCGCCGTATTCCTGGGTCTCGCGGTCACGGCGGCGTCAGACATGGCTTTTCTTTCGGTCTTCATGATGCGGATATCCGAATTACGCCCCAGACGTTGATCACCTGATGAACCCACTCTGAGAGCGCCTTCACAGATGGGCGCACACCCCGGTACCGTTCTGCGCTCATGGCCCCGCTGTTGTCATCGCTGCTCCGTCCCGAGCCACTGCTCTTCCTGATCGCGGTGGCCCTGGCGCTGTGGGTCCCGCTCGAGCGCTCCCGGCCGGAGTTCGTGCTGCTCGCGCCGATTGGCGCGGGGCTCGCGGGATTGCTCGTGGCCTGGCCACTCAAGCGCAGCCGGCTCGTGTTCGCCGTCGCGGCGCTCGCGCTCGTGAGCCAGCTCCTCGCTCGCTGGGCGCCCGCCGATCCCGTTGCGCTCCAGGTCGCGGCGGTCCTGCTGCCGCTCACTCTGGCGACCGTGGCGCTGCTTCCCGAGCGCGGGGTGTTCACGCCGGCGGGAGCCTGGATGTGGACCGCGCTCGCCATCGAATCCGTAATCACGTACATGATGGTGGACCTGGCGGCGCGCGACCTCGCACCCGCTGGTCTGGTTCGCGCACTCCAGCCGGAGGGACTGCCGTTCACGCCGGTTGGGCCACTCGGCCTCGCGGCGTTTGGGCTGGCCGGCGCGCTCATCGCGCTGGGTCGCTGGTTCGCACCCGACACCACCGGCCGCGGTTACGGCTGGGCGCAGGGCGCGGTCTTGTTGGCGTTTCACTCAGGGACAGACGCCGTGGACCGCGCGGTGTTCCTCACCGCCGCCGCCGCCATCCCAACGGTCGCGGCAATCCAGGCGTCGTACGTGCTGGCCTATCACGACGGGCTCACGGGGCTGCCCGGCCGCCGCGCGCTGGACGACGCGCTGGCGCGGCTCTCCGACACGTACACCGTGGCGATGGTGGACGTGGATCACTTCAAGCAATTCAACGACACCTACGGCCACGACGTGGGCGATCAGGTGCTGCGCACGGTGGCCGCGCGGCTGAGAGAAGTGCTCGGCGACGGCCGCGTGTTTCGGTACGGCGGCGAGGAGTTTGCAGTCTTGCTGCCGGGACAGCCGCTCAGCGACAGCGTTCCCTTGCTGGAACGGGCGCGATCGGCGGTGGCGCTCGAGCCATTCGCCGTGCGCGCGCGGGT
>DATMAW010000188.1:0-7784 GCA_035559715.1 Gemmatimonadales bacterium
CAATGGCTGCGGTTCGGAACACCCAGCAATCGGTGCTGCAGACCGTGACCGTCCGTTGAGATTGAAAGGTGTTCCCGAGGAAGGCCCACGTCACCGTCTGCGTGCGCTGCTCCTCGGTGACATACCAACCCGCCACAGCAATAAGGTGGATGCCGAGGTGGAGGACGCCATGATTCGGCGCCTTGGCATAGAAGGAGCCCGCTCCGGGAATCAGTGCGCTCAAGGCTCCAGCGGTCACCTCGCTCTTACGTGGCGTCTGCATGGCCCCGCGAGCCAGTGAGTCCGCGCCCAGGGGCGGAGCCACGGGGAGAAGGAGCGGTGGCGTGAGGACTGGTACCGTCAACCGTGGCCGGCGCTGCACGTGCTGCGCGTGGATTGGTGCCGTTGTGGCCAGAAACGACGCGATGAGCCCCCCGGCTAGGTACGTTCCCCGGTGTCTCATCGCCCGCGCTGTGGAGAGCGTGATCCGCATTTTTGCACCATCACGAAGAAGCCGCGCACGGGATGGTGATTTCGAGGCGTCAAGTAGACGTCAAGGCGTGCACTGGTCCAAGCGCCGCATAACGCATTGCGTTTCGCCTGCAGGCGACTCACCCGCCGGCGCACTGTAGTAGAACGCGCGGCGATGCCGGCCGGAGCGCAAATGAACGGCTTCCTTATCAACCGGGCGCGCCCGACGCTTGTTGGGTGGGGCGGCGTGTATTACATTGCATGACATGAAGAGTTCCGCACTCACCATTCGCTTGGATCGAGACTTGGAGCGACGGCTCGCGCGCTTGGCCCGGCGCACCGGCCAGAGCCGGAGCGACTTGGTGCGCGAGGCGCTGCGTCGGCAACTCGCGCTGGCTGAATTCCGCGACCTGCGGCGCCGCATCATGCCCTTCGCTGAGGCGCGGGGCTATCTGACGGACGAGGACATCTTCCGCGACGTGTCTTGAAGGTCTACCTCGACACCAACGTTGTCGTCAGCGCGCTGGCAACCCGCGGCCTGTGTGCGGACGTGTTGCAGCTCGTTCTGGCGGAACATGACCTCGTGGTGGGTGAGGCGATGCTGGGCGAGCTGCCCCGCGTGTTGCGCCGGAAGCTCGGGCTGCCCAAGGAGACCATCGACGAGACCATCGCGTTCCTCCGGCGCCAGGCGAGCGTCGTGACGACGGCGGCGGCAGTTCCGATCAAGGGCGTGGACCCAGCCGATGCCGCGGTAGTGGCTGAGGCAGCGGCCGGAGCCGTCGACCTCCTCGTCACGGGCGATCAAGGCCTCCTGACCGCACCGGGCCTGCCCATCAAGGTTGTGTCGCCTCGAGAACTATGGGACCAGTTGCGCCGCGCCACCTAACGGCCAGCGCTCAGTTGCGGGTGACCTGCGGGTTCTACACAAACGCTTCTTCCTTATCAGTTGCGACGGCGCCAGCCGTCGCACGGGCGCTCGCTTTCCCGCGTCGCCTCCGTGGCCACCGTCACCGCGTCGCCCAACGCCTAAATCCAGGCCACCAGGGGAACCACGCCCGCGGGCAACCGCCGCTGCTCGGCCACGACCTGGCCGTCGTCGTCGAGGGCGCACGCTGTGATGTACCGCTTGTGCAGATCCAGCCCGACCCAACGCATCGAAGCCTCCTGTGTGGGACCACCAAAGGTGGCCCTCCAGGCGATGCTCCGCGCAAACCTCCGGAGCCGCCCGAGCGCTGCTCCGCGCTTTCATATGGTCGGGTTAGGCGCCATTTGATCCGCCTGGAGCGTGCCGGAGGGGAGGATCACTCCCCGCGTAGGTTCCAGAAAGAACTCGTAAGCCCTGTTGCCGCCAGAAGCGCCTCGGCTTCCTCAAGCGTGTGGCGTCGCCAGTCTGGCTTGACTTTGTCCTTATACCAGGCGTAGGCGAGCTGCCACCCCTGCTCCGGCGTGAGGGTGGCGCCCGGCGACAGGTCGCGCGCCAGACACCAGCGATCGATGTGCTCTTCTGCCCGGAAGAGGAGCATAGTGCTTCAGGTAAAGCCGATGTTGTCCCACCAGTGGTGGGCGGGGACGGCGAAGTGGATAATTCCCTCGCTACGCACGAGCTTGCGGTCCCGAATCTCGAGCGTCATGGCCTCGCCGCAATCGCCGCAGGGTGCGCGAATCACGGCGTCCTTTCCGAGCGCGGCCGCAATACCGAGCGCGTCCCAAATGCAGATTCCCCAGTAGGTCTTGCCCCCCGCCTCAACTCGGAACCCCGAGGGCACCGCACAAAACGGGTTCGCTGCCCAGATGTTGCCGTCGTTCGGGGCAAGAATCAGCACCTTGCCTGCGGCAAGGTGCTTCAGCGCCCCTTGGATCTCAGTCTGCGAGTGTCGTAAGGCTTGGGCAATTTGGGGAGGTTGAGGTACACGACCAGTCTCGGCGGCTTGACGGAAGACGTAGAGCCGAACGTCGCGCGCCAGTGCTTCGAGCGCTGGACCTGCTGGCGGTGTCATCGTTGCCGGCCCCTCCGAGGTGCGGGTAAGGGATTCCGCGGGGATCAAGTGGCGCTTAACGACCAGGCAATGAGCGGCGAACCGCAGCGCTCATGGAAGATACGAGTGCACATAGGGCCCGCGCGCCGCGGCTCGACCGCTCTATTGCCATGATGTTTCCAAGAAGTGCCCTCAAGGAGTAGCGTGTCGGTGATCCACCACGATCAGGACCCGTCACCCCAGGAGGGCACTTCCATGTGGTACTCCGGCATCGACCAGCACAAGGCCTTCTGCGTGATCACAACGTACGGCGCCGATGGGCCACGCGTCAAACAGGCCCGCGTGGCGAGCACGCCGCTCGCGCTCCGGGAGTACTTCGCCGAGTTCCCTGGTCCCCACCAGGCCGTGGTCGAATCCCCGGGGGGCTGGTACTGGCTCGCCGACACCCTCGCCGCCCTCGGGGTGCACCTCATCCTGGCCCACGCCACCCGCGTCAAGGCGATCGCGGCCGCCAAGGTGAAGACCGACAAGGTCGACTCCGACACGCTGGCGCTCTTGCTGCGGGCGGACCTCATCCCAGCGGCCCACATGATCGCGCCCGCCCAGCGCGGGCCGCGGGACCTGATGCGCACCCGGCTGCGCCTGGTCGCCAAGTCCGTTGGCGCCCAGAACAGCATCGATCGCCTGTTGGAGAAGTTCAACGCCACCGACGTCTGCGAACTCGAGGCGCTCTATCAGCTCCAGGCCAGCTGCCATGCCGCCCAGATCCAGCTGCTCGAAGAGCAGATCCGCACGCTCGAGCGTGCGCTGTACCCGTATCTCATCCCCGAGGTCGACGTGCAGCGGCTCCTCTGGATCCCCGGCCTCGGCAAGGTGAACGCCTGTACGATCTATACCGAGATCGCCGGGATCATTCGGTTCGCTTCGCCCCGGCAGTTCTTCTCCTACTGCCGCCTCGTCCCCGGGGCCGACAACTCCGCCGGCCGCACCCGGCATCGCTCCGGGTCCAAGGCGGGAAACCGCTACCTCAAGCTCGCCTTCAGTCATGCCGGCATTCGGGCCGTCCAGTACAACCCCGAGATCCGCGGCTTCTTCAAGGCCAAGGCCCGCAAGAAGCCGATCCGGATCGCCCGTACCCTCGTCGCGCTGGAACTCGCGCGCATCGTGTATGCAGTGTTGACCAAGCAGGAGGACTTCAACGGGCGGTTCAAAGGCCGTCCGCTCAGTCGTCGGAAGCACGCGCAGTGGTCACGCCGGGCAAGCCCATCCGCCCAACTGATTCCCGCAGGGGGGCACTTGCCTTGATTGGGAAGCCCGGCGTTGTGCCAACGACGTATGTGGGACCGCCTCGGGGCGAGGCGACCGCTCGGCCTCAACGGTGTCGAGCGGGGGAGCCCGTGTGACGCCCATGGCGATACGACCGGCAGGTGCCGCTGGCGCTGGCGTGGAGTGAGGCACTGAAAACGGAACGGGAACAGCAGCGGCGAGCTGCGCTCGCCGCCTGGGTGGCTATGCTCTCTTGACAGGGCGCTTCTTAATGGTGGTTAGACAGCAGCACACGCGCAAGGAGCTTCAACGACCGGTGAGCTCGCGCCATCGTGTTTCGATCTGGCGCGCAAACTCTGCTTCAAAAACACCCTTCGAAACGCACCGCTCGTACGCACGATCAGGATTCGCGCTTACGCGAACCAGCGTACTGCCGCCGGCACGCGCTACGGCAGAAATCGTAAGTCTTACGACGATTCCGAGATCGGCGATCGCAACAGTTTTCATCTGGCCCAGCTGCGCGGCGTCGGGATCCTGGATGCGCTGGGTGCCACAATCCCAGTAGTGGCTTCCCCGAGAGCGCATGGTGGAGGTCTGCAGAATGCCGCTAGCCCGGTCGATGGTTTGGATGGCGAGTTGGTGTTCGGTGACCACATCTACCACGGCAGGCCAGACCGAGTCGGGGCCCGCAGGGATAACGAGTGGCTCAGGTGCGGGGTAGTTTCCCGGGGCCGTGTAACTCGAGCACGCCGCTGCGACTACGGAAATAAGGAACGTTTTCCGAAGAAGCATCTGCCTTCCCGATTTGAAGCGCAGCTTGGCTGCTGTCTAACTTGTACTTCGACGTTCCTACAAAGCTACCGGCGACTTGACCGCCCTGCTACCGCCGCCCCGATCGCAGCCTACGTCGCATGGGCTGCATCCGAGCGCACCGCCCGCAGCCGATCCGCCGGGCTCACCACCCCACGTCCCCCACGGTTCAACACGTGCGTGTAGATCATGGTCGTGCTGACATCGGCATGCCCCAGCAGCTCCTGCACCGTCCGGATGTCGTACCCACCTTCCAACAAGTGCGTCGCAAATGAATGCCGCAACACGTGCGGCGTGGCCGGCCGCGTGATGCCCGCCCGCCGCGACGCCTCCTTGATCGCCCGCTGCACCGCCGAGGGATGCAAATGATGCCGCCGTCGCTCTCCATTCTCCGCCACGTGCCCCGGCGCGGGCCGGCGATCAACCGCCTCGGCTGACTCGCCGCCGGCTGCCGATCCCCGTTGACAGGTGTTCGGATGGGCCGGACCTTCCGGCATCTACCTGGAGACCATGATGGCCGTCTTTCCACAACCCCTGCGACGAGATCGCGCAGCCGCCATGGACCGCGCGCTCGTCGCGCGCACGCTGACGTGGGTTCTTGCCACCCTGCTCGCCACGGGACCGCTGCTCGGACAGCAGCGCTCGTTCCCGACGAAGTTCTCGCCCGCCATCGCCGAGCTGCCAGCCGTGCGAGACGCCATGCGCCGCATTGACGAGGGGTTCGACGCGCAGGTGGCCGAGTGGATTCGGATCACCGAAATGCCGGGTACGTCACGGCACGAGGCGCAACGCGCGGCGTACGTCAAGGCGGAGCTGGAGAAGCTGGGGCTCCCGGTGACCGTGGACTCGATGGGGAACGTCACCGCGGTTCGCAACGGCACGGGCGGCGGACCCACGGTGGTGTTCGCCGCGCACATGGACACAGTCCATCCGCTCGAGACCGACGTCACCGTCACGCGGCGCGGCGAGCAGCTGCACGCGCCCGGCATCTTCGACAACAGCGCGTCGGTGGCCAACATGCTGGCGGCAGCGCGGGCCATGCACGCAGCGGGAGTCGTCACCAAGGGCGATGTGATCTTCGTCGCGACGGTGCAGGAGGAACTGGGGCTCCGCGGCATGGCGTACTGGCTGGACCATCATCCCGGTGTCACCGACATGCTGGTGGCGCTGGACGGCGGGCTGGGTGCCGTGAACTACGGGGCGCTCGGCATCTACTGGTCGCGCATGGTGTTCACGGGTGAGGGATCGCACACCAACACGTCGCGAGGGAAGCCGCATCCGGCGCGCGCGGCGGCGCAGTGCATCACGGACATCTACAGGATCCCCCTGCCGCCGCCGAACGCGCCCGTGAGCGCGGTCTACAACGTGGGCATGCTGCGCGGCGGGCACGTGGTGAACGCGATCCCGCAGGAGGTCTCGTTCACGGTCGATCTGCGGACGGTGGATCCGGCGCTGCTGGCGCAGCTCGACACGGCGATCGTGAACACCTGCCGCCGCGCGGCCATGCAGGAGAAGGTGGGCTTCCAGCGCGAATTCATTCAGAAGAACGAGGCGGGCGGGCGGCCGGAGGCCCTGGCCGATCGTCGCGCACACCCGATCGTCCAGACGGCCGTGGACGTGCTGCGTTACCTCGGCCTCGAGCTTCCCGCGGGGCGTGAGGCGAGCCCCTCCGGCTCAACCGACGCGAACGTCGGCGTGGTGCGCGGGATTCCCTCGATTGCCGTGGGCCGCTCGCGCGGCGGAGAACAGCACACGCTGTCGGAGTGGTCGGACATCCAGTCCGCGAAGATCGGGACGAAGCAGATCGTCCTGCTGGCCGCGGCGCTCGCGGAGGTGGAAACGAAGCCGGTACCGTAACCCGCCGTCGCAACAAGGCGTACGAGCTGAAGGCGAGAGGTGAGTGGTGAGGGAACCCGGCACCCCTCGAGCTCTCGCTTTCCGCTCCGTCGTCACCCCGCTGTCGCTCCCGCCGGGGCATGCGCGTGCGCCGCCTCCGGCCCTTCCCGCACGCGCAGGGCCAGCAGCGCGACGATCGCCGCCACGCCCCCGGAGATGAAGAACGGAATCGTGTGCCCCAGGGCCTGGAACGCCGCCGTGGCCCACAGCGGCGCCAACACCCGCGCGCCGCCGCCGAACGCCTGTTGCACGCCGAGCGCCTGCCCCCGCTCATGATCGTGGACCTGGTGCGTCACGAGCGCTGTGACCGCGGGGAACAGACACGCCGCCCCGATTGGAATGAGCCCGATGAGCAGCCCGGTGAACCACACTGAGCCGGGCAGCGGAATGGTGAACATGCCGAGCGCGAACGCCACCGCGCCCAGCCGCATCAATCGCGTCTCCCCGAGCCAGTCCACGAGCCGACCGAGCAGCACGGCCCGCATGACCACGCCCAGCCCGCCGATGTAGACGAAGAACAAGAAGATCGTGCGCTCGGTGATGCCGTACGCGCTCTTCAGGTACAGCGCCAGGACCGCCGAGACCGACATCTGGCCCAGCATCCCGAGCGCGTAGATCCACACCAGCCGGGCCACGACCCCGTTGGGGTGGCGCAGGACCTCCCATAGCATGGTCTGGATCGAGCGTGGAGTGCGGTGCTCCGCGCCTGCGCCGGCCGCGCCGCCCGCGCCGGCGCCCTTGCGCGGGGAGGATTCCGGCAGCCAGCGCCGCGCGAACAGCAGGTTGACGATGCATAGCAGCGCGGCCACGATCCCCGGCCACTCGGGCCCGATCGCGAACGCGGCCGAGCCGATGGCCGGGCCGATCATCACGCCCGCGCCCGTCGCCGCCGACAGCCAGCCCAGCGCCTTCGCGCGATCTCTTGGCTCCGTGACGTCGGAAACGTAGGCCTGAAGCACGCCGGTCATCCCGCCACCCACGCCCTGCACCAGGCGCGAGGCGAACAGCATCCAGATGGACGTCGCAAAGCCGAACACCAGAAACGCCACGCCCGAAGCGGACAACGCGAGCAAGATCGAGCGCCGGCGGCCATAGCGATCCGACAGCCGCCCCCACATCGGTGAGGACGCGAGCTGCGCAACGGAGTAGCTCGCGATCATCCACCCGATCAGCCACTCGGGGGCCTGCAACCGCAGCGCGTAGAACGGCAACAGCGGGAACACCATTGCAAAACCCACCATGTCCGCGAACGCGGCGGCCATGAGCACGGAGAGGCGCTTCATGGCGGGGTTCATGGGCGCAGAGACGGGTCGGCGGATGGGCAGGTTGGCAAATCGGTGGATCGCCTGGACCGCGGAGTGATGGGCCGGTGGGCCGGCGGGTCGG
>DATMAW010000189.1:0-34315 GCA_035559715.1 Gemmatimonadales bacterium
GACGAGTGGGCCGCTGAAGCGTGCAGCCGACGGCTGACCGCTGATCACCACGTGCCCATCCGCGCCGCCGTTCTCACCGCCCCGGGGAAGCCTCCCGAGGTCTGGGAGCTTCCGGACCCGTTGCTCGAGCCTGGCAGCATCCTGTTGGAGACTGTCGCCAGCGAGGTGTGCGGGACCGACGTGCACCTGTCTCATGGCCGGCTCGCCGGAGTGCCGTATCCCATCGTGCCGGGACACGTGAGCGTGGGGCGCATTCTCGAAACGCGTGGCGTGGCCCAGGACTTCGCGGGGACTTCCGTGACCGCCGGGGACGTCGTGACGTTCTACGACGTGCACGAGGTCTGCGGAGCCTGCTGGTATTGCCTCGTGGCGAAGCAGCCCAACCGTTGTCCGAGTCGCCGCGTGTACGGCATCACCTATTCGGCCAACGAGGGCCCGCTCGGCGGCTGGGCCGAGCGCATCTACCTGAAACCGGGCGTGCGCGTTCTGCGGCTCCCGGAGCCCCTCACCGCGGATGAGGTGATTGGCGGCGGCTGCGGGCTGTTCACCGGATTCGCGGCGGTGGAGCGATCGGACATGGCGCTGGGCGATACCGTCCTGGTGCAGGGCGCCGGCCCGGTGGGTCTGGCCGCGGCGGCATTCGCGGCGCTGCGTGGCGCGAGCCTCGTCATCGTCATCGGGGCTCCGGCCGCGCGGCTCGAACTGGCGCGAGCGCTCGGTGCGGACGTCACGCTCTCACTCACCGACGTAGCGGCGCGTGAGCGCGAGGCGCAGGTGCGGGAGCACACCGGCGGTCGGGGTGTGGACGTGGTGATCGAGGCGGCAGGCAATCCGGCAGCGATAGAAGAGGGATTCCGGCTGCTGCGTGACGGTGGGACGTACGTCATCGCGGGCCACTACACGGATGTGGGCACGGCCACAGTCAACTTCCACAAGGACGTGAATCGCAAGCACGCCGACGTCCGCGGCCAGTGGGGCACGGATTTCAACCACGTCTATCGCGCGCTCAGGCTTCTCGCCAAACAGCGCGAGCGCCTGCGGCTCGATCGAGTCATCGGCGGCCGCTATGGGTTGGACGAAGCGGGCCGCGCGCTCGCGGACGTCGAAGCGCTTGCGGTTACGAAAGCCGTTATCGTCCCGTCGAAAACGACGCGTCGAGCAACCGCAGGCTGAGTCCCGGCGCGCGTCGCATACGCCCGCCCTCGAACCCCAGCGGCAGCATGGTCGGCGCGGGAATCGGGACGCTCACCCCCAGGCGGCCGTTGCGGACGTTGACCAGCGCGGTTGCCGCGCGCTCGCCCAGCTCGCGCCTCGTGGCGTCATAGTCGCGCGTCCAGCTCGTCCCGAGCGCGAGACCGATCACGCTCGTCGCCAGCGGGATCGCCATCGCGGTCTTGTCGTCGTCCACCTCGAGCAGGAGATCGAACCCCAATCCGACCACGAGTCCCGCGACCCCGGTGATGCTGACGAGTCGCGCGCGCCCGGCGCTCCATCCCAGCCGCGGCCCGGCCAGCGCGCCGGACAGAAGACCCGCGTTCCCGCCCAGCAGGAGCCATGTGAGAACAGCGTCCTCGCCATCCACGTCCAGCAGCACCGTGGCCGCACCCGCGTACCACGTGCCCCAGAGTGAGCCGAACTCCACCAGCGTCGCCGTGCCCGGCGAAATGTCGCTGGAGCGTGCGATGGCGACGCCCGTGGCGAGACCCGTGACCCCGCCCAGCACCGCGGCCGTGACGGGGGCTCGCTCGGACTCCACCGGATACTCGTAGCAGTTGTTGAACTGGTCGCAGAGACGCTCCGTGCGATCGCCGATGTCGAATACCTCCTGCCAGCCGATGCCTTGCCAGGTGCCCCAGATACTCCCCCAGCGGATGGCCCGCGCCTGGCCCAGGCTCATGCTCGTACTGCGGACATAGGCCCTGGCGGCGGCGAACCCCACAGGCGCCGCGATCAACAGGCCGGCTCCATACGGTGCGGGATCGTCGGCCCCGAACATTGCCGGGACGCCCGTGCCGAGCCACGCCCCGTACAGCGTTCCCCACACGATCAGCTCAACGCGACCGCTCTCCGCCCTCGCAGTACCCTGCAACCCCGCCAGACGCTCGGCCGCCGTGGCCCCCGCGGGGGTGGCGGCATAGTCTCGCGCGATCAGCGCGAGCAGGGCCTCGGCAATGCGGCGGTCGCCCTGTGTTTGGAACCTCGATGCGGCTTCGAGCAGCACCGCAGCCGTGTCGGCGGCCGTGGCCTGCCCGACCGCTGCACCGGGGGCCAGCACCAGAAAGAACGCCATGGTGATGCTTCGCCGGATTAATCGAACCATCAGGCCTCCACACTTACGCCTGCTCGTAGGTTAATCCCGGGCGATCAAGCGCGCGTCAAGCAGGGTGCGGGTGCACCAGGCAGCATACCTGACCCGCGGTGTCAGGATAAGGTTTCTTGCTACATTGACCCGGCCGACCGGTGCCGCTACCATCTTGGCGGCTCGTGCCACCGCCCTCCGGCGGCAGGCGCCGCCCTGGTTCGGCTCACGATCGGACATCGCAAGGATTACTTTGCCGCGCGCGCGAACGCTGACGGCGCTCGCTCTGGGCGTCACTGTTCTGGGGATTGTCGCTTGCGGAGGCCCGTTCCCGCAGTCGACGCTCGATCCCACCGCTGATTTTGGCTCGCACATTGACGACCTGTTCCGCTGGATCTTCTGGTTCGCAGTGGGCGTGTTCGTCGTGGTGGAGTCGCTGCTCCTGTACGTGGTGTTGCGCTACCGGGCCCGCCCGGGGGCGCCCGAACCCGAGCGTGTGCACGGGAACACGTTGCTGGAGATCGGCTGGACGCTGGTGCCCGCCGTGATCCTGATTCTCATCGCCACCCCCACCATGCAGACCATCTTCCGCGTGGACGGCACTCCGCCTGAGGGCGCGCTCGAAGTGGACGTCATCGGCCACCAGTGGTGGTGGGAATATCATTACCCCCAATTCGGCATCACCACGGCCAACGAACTGCACCTGCCCCGGGGCCGGCCCGTCAGCCTGCGGCTGACCTCGCGGGACGTCATCCACAGCTTCTGGGCGCCGCGCCTCGGCGGCAAACGGGATGCGATTGCCGGGCGGACAACGCGCATTGCACTGACGCCGGACTCGGTGGGCGTGTTCATGGGCCAATGCGCGGAATTCTGCGGCGAATCGCACGCCAGGATGGGACTGCGCGTGTTCGTGGATGATTCCGCCACCTTTGCGCGATGGGTGGCGGATCAGCGCGCCGCGCCGCCCAGCGCGGACACATTGCCCGAGCTCGCGCGGCGCGGCGCCGAGGCGTTCCGGCAGATTCGCGACCCGGCGAGCAACTCCTGCATCGCGTGTCACGCCGTGCAGGGCGTCTCGGCCGGCGTGCTCGGCCCCAACCTGACGCATGTGGGGAGCCGCTCCACCCTCGCGGCCGGCACGTTGTTCAACACGCCGGAGGGGATGGCCGCCTGGCTCTCCGATCCGCCGGCCGTGAAACCGGGGAGCAAGATGCCGCGCATCGGCCTCACCGAAGAGGAGATCGCCGCGTTGGTGGCGTATCTCGCGAGCCTGCGATGAGCGCCGAACGCGGCGCCCCGCCCGCCCGCGCCCGCTCCGTCCTGTGGAGCTGGATCACCACCACCGATCACAAGCGGATCGGAATTCTCTATGGCGTCACGGCGTTCGCGTTCTTCCTGATCGGAGGCCTCGAAGCGCTGTTGATCCGGCTGCAGCTCGCGCGGTCGCAAAATGACCTCGTCAGCGCCGAGGCGTTCAATCAGCTGTTCACCATGCACGGCACCACCATGGTGTTCCTCGCGGTCATGCCGCTCTCGGCCGCGTTCTTCAACTACATCGTGCCCCTCCAGATCGGCGCGCGGGACGTCGCGTTCCCGCGCCTGAACGCCTTCAGCTACTGGGTCTTCTTGTTCGGCGGCCTGATTCTGAACGCGAGCTTCATCGCCGGGCCGATCCTGGGAGCGAACTCGCTGAGCGTGGCGCCCAACGCGGGCTGGTTTGGCTATGCCAACCTCACGTCCAGAGCGTACTCCCCCGGCGCCAACGTGGACTTCTGGGTCATCGGGCTTCAGGTGCTGGGCATCGCCTCGCTCGCCGCGGGGTTCAACTTCATCGTCACCATCGTCAATCTGCGCGCGCCGGGTATGCGGCTGATGCGGCTGCCGGTATTCACCTGGATGACGCTCGTGACCCAGTTCCTCGTGGTGACCGCGTTCCCCGTCATCACGATCGGGCTCGTCTTCTTGATGTTCGATCGCTACTTCGGCACCAACTTCTATCAGGTGTCCGCCGGCGGGGATCTTCTCTTGTGGCAACACCTGTTCTGGCTGTTCGGGCACCCCGAGGTCTACATCCTCATTCTCCCGCCCATGGGGATCGTCTCCGAAGTCCTGCCCACGTTCTCCAGAAAGCCGCTGTTCGGCTACGCCGTGGTGGTGTACTCGGGCCTGTTGATCGGCGTGATGGGCTGGGGCGTGTGGAGCCACCACATGTTCTCGGTGGGCCTGGGTCCCATCGCGGACTCGGTGTTCGCAGGCACCACCATGCTGATTGCCATCCCCACCGGCGTGAAGATCTTCAACTGGCTCGCCACCATGTGGGGTGGCCAGCTGCGCTTCACGGCCTCCATGCTGTTCGCCCTGGGGTTCATCGCCATGTTTGTTATTGGTGGCCTTTCCGGCGTGATGCACGCCTCGCCGCCGGCGGATCTCCAGCAGACCGACACGTACTTCGTGGTGGCGCACATCCACTACGTGCTGTTCGGCGGCGCCATCCAGGGCATCTTCGCCGGGATCTACTACTGGTGGCCCAAGATGACCGGCCGGCTGATGAACGAGCGGTTGGGGAAGGCGCATTTCTGGCTGGGCTTCATCGGTATGAACCTGGCGTTCTTCCCGATGCACTTCATCGGCCTGCTCGGCATGCCGCGGCGGATCTATACCTACGGGCCGGAGCTGGGCCTGGACACGCTGAACCTCATCTCCACGATCGGCGCGCTCCTGATCGGCGTCTCCATCCTCGTGTTTATTTACAACGCGCTGCGGAGCTGGCGACACGGCGAGATCGCAGGGAACGATCCCTGGGGCGCGCCTTCGCTCGAGTGGACCATTCCGTCGCCGCCCCCGCCGTACAACTTCACGGTGATTCCTGAGGTGGTGAGCCGCCTGCCCCGCTGGTCTCGCACGCAGATGCGCGCGATTCCCGACGTGCCGCCCGAGCCGGTGCACGTGCCGGGCGGCTCCCACTGGCCGCTGGTGACGGCGGCCGCGATCGCCATCATGGCCAGCGGCGCGCTGCTCCACACGCTGTGGGTGGTGCTCGCGGGAGCGGCTCTTCTGGTGGTTTCGATCTATGCCTGGGCCTTCGAGCCGTTCGAGGTCTGAGTGACGCACGCGCACGCGACCAGCACGGGGCTCGACAGCCGGAAGCTTGCCTTCTGGACCTTTATCGGTTCGGAGTGCCTGCTGTTCGGGTCCCTGATCTCGACCTACCTGGTGTACAAGGGGAGGAGCGTCCGCGGTCCGACGCCGCACGAGATCCTCAACATCCCCCTCACGTCCGTCAGCACGTTCGATCTCCTGATGTCGAGCCTCGCCATGGTGCTGGCGCTGGCCGCGGTAGAGCGCGGCGATCGCGTATGGGCCCGCGTGTGGCTCGGCACGACCGCATTCCTGGGCCTCGTGTTCCTCGGGTTCCAGGCGTATGAGTTCACGGAGTTCGTGCACGAGGGACTCACCATTTCCACCAACCTGTTCGGCTCCACGTTTTTCACGCTCACCGGTTTCCACGGGGGGCACGTTGCGGTGGGCGTGGTCTGGTTACTGACGCTCCTCGTGCGGTCGTTCCAGGGGAAGCTCGGGCCGGACAAGGCGATCAACGTCGAGATCGCGGGGCTCTACTGGCACTTCGTGGACGTGGTGTGGATCGTGATCTTCACCGTTGTGTACCTCATTCAGTGACGGCCGCGTCATGAGCGAACAACACGCAACCACCACTGAGCACGCACACCCCGGCACGGGGACCTACCTCGCCGTCGCGGCCGTACTGACCATCATCACGCTGGTCGAGGTCGGCGTGTTCTACGTGCCGGCATTCCAGGGCGTGCTGGCGCCGGTGTTGCTGGTGTTGTCCGCCATCAAGTTCTGTCTGGTGGTGATGTTCTACATGCATCTCAAGATGGACCACAAGCTCTTCACGCTGATCTTCAGCCTGCCGCTGCTGCTGGCGCTCGGCGTGGGGATCGCGTTGTTGTTCCTCTACGGCGCGTTCGTGCGGGGATAGACGGCCCAACGCACGTCGCCGTCGGGGCGTTGCTGCGCCGCGGGTATTCGACCTGGCGCCCCGCTCGATTGCCGCGTCGTCGCCCCGGTTCCGCAACCCGGCGGGGTGGCGCGGTCCCCGCGTCGCAACCACCCATCACTCGCAGCGCCGTGACGCTTTCCGTCCCAGCATCGCTGACGCAAGCCGCTGACTTCTCCTGGACCGACTGGGACATGCATCCCAGCACGGTGATCGGTGTGCTGGTGCTGGCCGGGCTGTATGCCTGGTTCGTGGGACCTCTGCGGCGCCGTCTCGCAGGACCGCCCGTGCGGCCGCGCCAGGTCGTGGCGTATGCGGCGTCGCTGCTCGTGATCCTCGGCGCCTTGAACGGACCGCTGCATCATCTGAGTGACGAGTACCTGTTCAGCGCGCACATGGTGCAGCATCTCCTCCTGACGCTGCTCGTGCCGCCCTTGTTCCTCGCGGGCGTGTCAGGCTGGATGGTGGATCATCTGACGCGTGCGGAACCCGTGTTTGCTCTTGCTCGATTCCTCACGCGGCCGCTCGTAGCCTTCGCCATTCCCAACGCCGTGCTCGCCGTCTGGCACTTCCCGGGGCCGTATGGCCTGGCGATGGAGAGCCACGACGTTCACATCGTGATGCATCTCACCATGATGGTAACGGCAGGCATGCTGTGGTGGCCCCTGTTGTCGCCCAGCGAGCGGCTGCCGCGCCTCTCCCGGCCCATGCAGATGCTGTACCTGTTCGCGCTGGGCCTCCCCATGTCGCTGATCGGCGCCATGATCACGCTGGCCGACCATCCGCTGTACCAGTTCTACGTCTCGGTGCCGCGGCTCTTCGGTTTGAGTCCGCTTGAGGACCAGCGGATCGGCGGGCTCACCATGTGGGTGCCGGGGATGCTGGTGTTCTGGTCGGCGATGACCGTGGTGTGGTTCCGGTGGTCGCGGGAGGAGCGGGAGGAGGAGCAGGGCGCAGAATCGGGCGTCGCCGGGGGACCGTAAGTGCGCTCGACCCGAACCATCGAGCGTTCCCCTGAGCGGGCGGCCTGGGATTGCCTGCCCGACTCAGCCCGTCGCGCGGCGGTTCGGCCCCCAGCTCACCTCTCACGTCTCACCCCTCGCCGCCTGTTTCACACCGGCTCGTCCACGCCCTGCTCCATCGGCTCGCCCAGCGGGTGCGCCTTCAGCTCCTCGCGCAGCTTGGGATGCATGCGCCACAGGTAGTAGCCCATGCCGGCCGCGGCAATGGCGTTGCCGATCGCCACGTTCCACCACGCGAGCGCCCCCAGCAGCGGTCGGGCAAGCGTCGCCACGATCACGTAGAAGCCGAACTCGAAGACGGCGAAACACACTACCACGATGAACAGGGTGTGCGGAAACAGCTCGACCTCGAACGCCAGCAGCGCGGCGGCCAGCCCCACGAGCACGAACGCCACGACATGCACCATGGTGTAGCCGATGACCGTGGGGAACGCGATGGATACCTGAGACGGATCGCGCAGCCCCCAGAACAGGGCGTCGCCCAGCATGGCGGGCGTGAAGAACGGCCGCCCGGCGACGATGTCAACGATCAGGAACCACGCGGCCACGCCGGCGGCCCCGATCAATCCCGATACGAAGCCCTCACGCAGAATGCGTTGCACGTCCATGCGGCGCTCCTCTTGGTGGAGGGAAAGGAGCTGAGACTCGCCCCTAATACATGGAATCCCGCCTGAGCGCAATAGCCGCTACTCAAAACGCCGACCCTCTCGCGCCTGCGCGTACCTGAAGGTGACACACCCCGGCGCCGGTCCCGGGCAGTAGTAACCGAGGAACTCGAGCTTGGCGAACGCGCCGCGGTTCGTGCGGACCACGTACACCCGGGGCGCGGGCTTGAGCAGGTGGGTCACGAAGCTGTACCGGTACCATCGCGCCACGGCGGGATTGACGGTGTCGGAGGCGAACGTCGTCGCGACGTAGCCCCCCGCGGGTGCCTCGACGAGCCGATCGAATGGTTGCACGCTATCGGTGGCGATCGACCCCGACGTCATGACGTGGAATCGCCGGAACGCGAGATCCCAGGCGGCGGTATCGCCGGGCGGCAGAACCCCGCGCGTGAAGCTGAAGTAGCGCCACCGCTCGGGGTCGCCGGCGTCCATCGTGACCGTGTCGATCGCCCCGGAGCGCGCGGGGGTTCCGAGCGGGGGAGTCGGCACGTAGACTGCCACGTCGCGCCGGGCGAAGGCTGCCCCGACGAGGGCGGCGAGCACGCCCACGAACAGCGCGAAGCCCGTCGTCAGAAGGACCGGCGTTGCCCCGCGTGGCGAATGCGGGGCGGCGGTGGTGCTCGAAGCATGGTCCGTCATCGGCTCGGGAGGAGAGTAGGCGCCGGATGAACTCGAGGGAAGCACCTGCCCGTTGGCCCGAGCCGCGCGCTCGCAAGTTCCGCCAGGCGGCGTTCGTGTACCTCCACGTCGGGATCCTGTACGAGGGGGCCACGTTCGCCATGTGGCGGCGCGGCCTCCTGCCCGAAGGACGGGGCGCGGGCTGGCTGTGGATGATCATCGGCGCCGGGATCGTGGCCGCGGTGGTGTGGGGTCTCGCGCGCTGGCAAAACGTGTGGGTCGCGCGCATCGTGTGGGCGATCGCGGCGCTCCGCGTGCCCACGCTCATCGGCCACACGTTCTTCCCCTCGCCGGAACAGCGGCTGAGCCCGGAATTCTACGGCGTGGCGCTGTTGGTGGTGATGATCAACCTGTGGATGCTCGCGCGCGCGGGATGGGACCTGTGAGCTTTCGCACCTACTTCGAGGTCGAGGGAGAGGATCGATCGCGGCTCGCGGCCCAGGTGGGAGAGCAACGCCGCCGGGTGGAGGCGCGGCTTGTCGAGGTGGGGCGTGTGGTCGCGGTGATGAGCGGGAAAGGCGGGGTGGGCAAGAGCTATGTCACGGCCGCGCTGGCGCGCGGCCTGGCACCGCGGATGTCGCGGGGCGTCGGCGTGGTGGACGCCGACCTGAAGAGCCCGACCGTGGCGCGGATGTTGAACGCGACCGGACCGCTCGCCATCACCCCGGACGGCGTACGCCCGGCCGTGGGCGAGGAGGGCGTTCGCGTGATTTCGACCGAGTTTCTCCTCGACGACGGCCGGCCGCTCGCGTGGCGCGAGCCGGCCCACGAGCGGTTCGTCTGGCGGGGCGTGCTCGAGGCAGGCGTGCTGCGGGAGTTCCTCGCCGACGTGGCATGGGGACCGCTCGACCTGTTGCTCATTGACCTGCCGCCCGGCGCGGATGGCGTGGCGGACGTGGCGGAGCTGGCGCCGAGTCTCGCTGGAGCGGTGGCGGTGACGCTCCCCACCGATGAGTCTTATCAGTCCGTTCGTCGAGCCATGACGTCGGCGCGCGAGGGAGGCATTCGGATGCTCGGGGTGATCGAGAACATGAAGGGATATCACTGTCCCTCGTGTGGCGGGGTCAAGCCGCTGTTCCCCGGGTCGGCGGGTGAGCGTTTGGCGGAGGATTTCCGCGTTCCGCTCCTCGGCCAGGTGCCGTTTTCGGCTCATGGCGTCGGTGTGTCGGCGGCGTTGCTCGATCGTTTCCAGGGGACCCTGGCGTGAAGTTTCTGTGCGTGAACTGCGACGAGCAGATGACGTTCCAGGAACGGCGCGAGCCGGGCGACGGGACGTTCGCCGCGGCTTTCACGTGCGCCAGGTGCGGACACACGGTGGCCATGTTGGCCAACCCGATGGAGTCGCAGCTGGTGCGGTCGCTCGGCGTGGAAATCGGCGGGCGCACGCTCGACCCCGAACCGATGGAGCTGGTGCGGGAAAACGTGGCGGGACGCCGCGACGCGTTCGGGAGCGACACGCCCGCGCGGCAAACGTCGTCACGCCGCCTGCAGTCGCCTCCCACCTGGTCGCCAGAGGCAATTGATCGCCTGGCCCGCGTGCCTTCGTTCGTTCGCGGCATGGTGCGCAAGATCTACGCCGAGTACGCCGCCGAACGGGCCATTCCGGAGATCACGCCGGAGGTGATGGACCGGGCCCGCGCCGACCTCGGGCTGGAAGGGATGTGATGGCGGACTTCGACGAGCGCATCGTTCACGGGCTGCGGATCCGCATCGACCGCACGCTGTGCGTGGGCTTCGGTAATTGCGTGAAGGAGGCGCCGGAGGCCTTTGTGATTGCCGACGACGGCGTGGTGAGCTTCGTCGCGCCGCAGTCCGTCCCGCGCGAGCGGCTGATCGAAGCCTGTGGCACGTGCCCCGTGGACGCCCTCACCGTTTGGGACGAGACGGGGCAGCAGCTGGTCCCTTGACGCGCGGCGCCCCGCCTTCCAATCTATCCGCCTGACGCCGGGCCTCCGCACCGTGAAATCCTCGGCGGTCTATTCGATCCCGTAGTGCATCGCATCCGACTCAACGTCTGCTCGGCGTTGAGGTGAGGCCACCCCTCGACGGAGGGCGCCGTGTACCGGGAAGTCTTTGTGCCGGTAGACAACTCGCACCACTCGGACTGGGCCGTGGATCGCGCGATCGAGCTGGCTCGCGCCTCCGGCGGTCACGTCACGGCCAACCACGTATACGCCGCCCGGCTGCACGACGTTCGGTTCCGCCAACTCGAGACCGGTCTGCCCGCGCAATTCCAGACGCCTGAAGAGATCAAGCGCCAGCGCAAGATTCACGACAAGCTGATCGAGAAGGGCCTCCAGCTCATCGCCGACAGCTTCCTCGAGCAGGTGGCCGAACGCTGCGTGAAGGCCGGCGTGCCGCTCACGCGCCAGCTGCTCGAGGGCATCAACTACGAAGAGATCATCAAGGAAGTGAACTCCGGCGCGGGGCGGCTGCCGGGGCTGATCGGGTTCGATCCCAATCGCGCGGCCACGTACGACGGCGGCGAGCGCGTGCGCAGCGACGTCCGCGTCGGCGACAACGGACGGATCGTGGCTGAGGAAGAAGACGCGGCCGGCAAGCTCGCCGGGTCCTCGGGCCGCACGTACGACCTGGTCATTATCGGTGCGCACGGCCTGGGACGGCAGCCTGCCTCGCAGCTCGGCGGCGTGACCGCGCGAGCGATCCGCGGCATCACGAAGGACGTGCTCGTGATTCGCGACGACCGGCCCTTGAAGGGCGGGCGGATCATGGTGTGCGTGGACGGGTCGTCCTACGGATTCAAGGCGATGCGCGTGGCGCTGGAGCTAGCCCAGGCGTTCGAGGCGTCGGTGTACGTGTGCAGCGCGTTCGACGTCGAATACCACCACGTGGTGTTCCGCAACATCAAAGACGTGCTCACCGTGCAGGCCACAAAGGTCTTCAAGTTCGAAGAGCAGGAGGAGCTGCACAACAACATCATTGACAAAGGCCTGCTGAAGCTGTGCCAGGCGAACATCAAGCGCGCCACGGTCATGGCCCAGCAGTTCCCGGGCGTGCCGCTCACGACCCAGATCCTGATCGGCAAGCCGTTCCAGGTGGTGCTCCAATGGGCGGAGGAGATCGAGCCCTCGTTACTGGTCCTGGCGCGTCACGGATCCCATCGCATCGAGGGCACGGACCTGGGCTCGCAGGCCGAGAACCTGCTCCGCCTGGCCTCCTGCAACACTCTGCTCGTGGGCACCGAGGGGGTGCGGCCCGAGGACATTCCCTGGATCGAGGAGGACGGCGTGGCCGGCCTGCCGTGGGCGCCCGACGCCGAGGTGCGGATCCTCCGCGTGCCGCCGTTCGCGCAGGGAATCGCGCGCAGGGCCGTCGAGGAGTATGTGCTCGAGCGCACGGGCGGCGAGAGCACCACCGTGACCAACCGCTGGCTGGACGAGGCGATTGCCAAATTGCTTCCCACCCACATGCAGCTCATCATGGGCATCGGCTCGGCCGAAGAGTTCGCGCTCGCCGAGATGAAGGCGGAAGAGCAGCTCAAGGCCACCAGGGTGCGGGGCCATGACGACGACCCGGAACCGGCCGAGGGGATGGTGGAGGTGCGGTGTCCCGTGACGGGGCGGGTGAGCGTGCGGCCGCGGGTCGAAACCGATCCCATCGTCTGGACCGAGGAGGCCTGGGCCCGCTTGCGGAACGTGCCGCTGATCGCGCGCCCGCTCGCGCGCAACACGGTGGAGCGGTTCGCGCGGCGGCATGGAATCGGGCGGGTCACGACGCACGTCATGGACGACAACAAGCAGGCCATGATCGAGGCGGACGAGTTCGACGCCGAGACCATGATGGTGATGTTCCAGGAGCTGCGGGCAAAGCAGATTCGCGCCGAAGCCGAAGGCGGCAGCGCGCTCTCGCCCGAGATGCGGCGGTTTATCGAAGAAGCCAAGGCCTCCGGCATCACCCGCTGCCCCATCCGGGACATCGAGGCGCAGATGGCCCAGTGTCCGGTGGACTTCAAGACGGTCACGCCGGAAGAAGCAAAGGCGGCCGTCTTCAAGTTCCTCGAGCAGCGGCAGCAGCAGGAGGATGCGGTGTGATCGCGCGGACGGCCCCGTCGCACCTGTCGGTCGAGGCGCCGGTCCGACCCCGCAGCGCGACCGATGACGTCCCGCACGTGGTGGCGTGGAATCTCACCAGGCGCTGCAACCTGGAGTGTGCCCACTGCTACATCTCCGCGGGGCCCGAAGAGACCGCCACGGGCGAGCTGGCGACGGCGGAGTGTCTTCGCATTGCAGACGAGATCCTGGCGCTCAACCCCGCGCCACTGTTCATCCTCTCCGGCGGAGAGCCGTTGCTCCGCCCCGATCTCGCCGACATCGCCGGGCACGCCTCGCGCCGGGGCGCCACGGTGGTCGTGGGCACCAACGGGACGATGCTGGCGGACGATCGCGTGGCGGCCCTGGTGGACGCGGGCGTGACCGGGTTCGCCGTGAGCGTGGATTCGCTGGAGCCGCGCCATCACGACAACTTCCGCCACGGTCCCGGAGCGCTGGCGGCCACGGCGGAAGCGCTGGAGCGCCTGCGGCGCCATCGGGTGGACTTTCTGATCCAAACTGCGATCACCAAGGGCAACCGCGGCGAGCTGGGACGTCTCGTGGCTTGGGCGGCGGAGCAGGGCGCCGTGTGCTTCAACGCGTATTTCCTCGTGCCCACGGGCCGGGGCGCCAGGCTCTCGGACCTCTCGGCCGCGGAGTACGAGGCGGTGCTGGCCGAGCTGGTGGGGTACCACCGGGAATACCTGGGGCGGATGATGGTGCGTGCCAAGTGTGCTCCGCACTTCATGCGGCACGTGCACCTGGCCGTGCCGGACTCGCCGATGCTCAACTACGAGACGCGCTGTCCGTGTGGCGTGCAGTACTGCCGCATCACGCCCGACGGCAAGCTCACGCCCTGTCCGTATCTCCCGGCGGTGGCGGGAGATCTGCGGCGTCAGAGCTTCGCGGACGTGTGGGCGGGCTCGGAGCTGTTTCACGCGCTGCGATCGGGGGCGCTGGGCGGGCGCTGCGGGCGCTGCGAGTACCGCGCGCTGTGCGGCGGGTGCCGGGCGCGCGCGTTCGCCGACACGGGCGATCCACTCGCGGAAGATCCCGGCTGCGCCTACGAGCCCGCCGGCCATGCCGTGATCGAGCCCGCGCGGCCCGTGACGTACGGGGCCCAGGTCGAACGTCGGCTGCCGTGGTCAGCTGCCGCCGAGGAGCGGCTGCGCAACATCCCGTCGTTCGTGCGCGGCGTGGTGATCCATCGGCTCGAGCAATACGCCATCAAGCACGGCCGCGCGGAGGTGACCGTGGAGCTGATGCAGGAAGTTCGCCGAGCCATGCCGGTGGACTTCTCCAAACGTCTGCCCTTCTTCGCCGATCGTGACTGAGCTTTCCGCGCTGGTCCAGGCCGCCGCCGACACCACGGGCGCCTACGGCCGGTTCCCGGTCGTTGGCGCGCGCGCGGCCGTCTGGGTGGCGGCGGAAGTGCATCTCATGTTCGCGGCGTTCGTGCTGGGTGTGCCCATGTTCGCGGTCATCACGGAGTTGATCGGGATCGTGGGCAAGGACGAGAAGTACGATCGCCTGTCCAAGGAGTTCACTCGGCTCCTCGTGTTCGCCTACAGCGCCACCGCGCTATGGGGCGCCATGCTGGTGTTCCTGCTCACCACGCTGTACCCCCGGTTCTGGGGGCACATGGCGCAGATCTTCGGGCTTTCGATGTGGATCTACGTGAGCCTGTTCTTCGTCGAATCGTTCACGCTCTACCTGTATTACTACGGCTGGGACCGGTGGAAGGCCGGGCGCGCCAAGTGGGGACACTGGAGCCTCGGCCTGTTGCTCAACATCTGGGGCACCATCGTGATGTTCATCGCGAACGGGTGGCTCACGTACATGATGTCGCCGCCCGCGAACGTCACGCCGGAAACGTTGCCGTCCGAAGTCCAGTTGTGGAACGCGCTCGCCAACGCCACGTGGATGCCGATCAACATCCACCGGCTCATCGCCAACGCCGTGTTCGGCGGCGCCATCGTAGCTGCCTACGCAGCGTATCGCTTTCTCGCCGCGAAGACCGACGAGGAGCGGGCGCATTACGACTGGATGGGATACGTCGGGAACTTCATCGCGATCTCCACATTCATCGTGCTGCCGTTCGCCGGGTATTGGTTGGGCCGTGAGATCTACGCGTACAACCAGTCCATGGGCATCACCATGATGGGCGGCTTCATGAGCTGGCTGTGGATCATCCAGGCCGTGTTGATCGGCGTGTTGTTCCTCGCCGCCAACTACTACCTGTGGATCGGGATGCAGCGGATTCCCGGTGCCGAACGGTACATGCCGTACACCAAATGGATGCTGTTGATTCTCGTGATTTGCTGGATCGTGTGGGCCACACCGCACACCATGATCGCCACGCGTGAGGAGCAGGCGGCCATGGGCGGCCAGTATCACCCGCTGCTCGACGTCCTGGGGGTGATGAGCGCCAAGAACACGGCGGTGAACGTGATGATCCTGACCACGTTCCTGTCGTTTCTGTTGTATCGCCGGGCGAACAAACAGCCTGTCGTTGCATGGGCCGGCCGTGGAACCGTGATCCAGGGGGCGATGTTCGCGCTCTCCGCGGCCGTGGTGTTGTTCTACGGCGTGTACGGCTACTTCGTGGAAGACGTGGTGCGGATCGGGTTCAGCGTGTATCAGGTGCTGGCGGTCCTGGCCTGCATCATTGGCGTCACGGTCATTGACCTGGCGTTGCTGCGGGGGGCCGAGTCGCGTGGCGAGATTCGCTGGGGCCACATGCCGCCGCGCTCGCAGTACGCGCTGTTCGTACTGGCCGTCACGTTCACGTGGCTCATGGGCCTCATGGGGTTCGCGAGGAGCGGCATCCGGCAGCACTGGCACGTGTGGGAAGTGATGCGGGACACGAGCCCGTACGCCGCCACGCCGGCGCTGGGTTACGCGGCCAACATGATCAGTGTCTGCGTGCTGATCTTCCTCGGCCTGGTGGCATTCATCTTCTGGCTGGGCGGGCTGGCGGAGCATGCCATGACCAAGCACCGGCCGGCGGCGGCGTGATCGCCATGTGGCGCACGAACCTCGCGATCGTTGTCGTGGCGCTGAGCGTGATCGGGTTCTACACGACCATCGCACACCTCATTCCGCAGCTCGAGTCCGAGGTCCCGGCCGCCGTGAGTCTCGGCGCCGGCGCGAGTCCGGAAGAACTGGTCACTGCCGGCGAACAGATCTACAACCAGGTCTGCACGGCCTGCCACGGGCTTGGCACGCGCGCCCCGAATCTCCAGGCCGACCACGCGGGCCAGGGTCCCATCGGCCAGCGGTGCGCGGCGCAGCTCGGTGAGCGGTGCAAGGATTATCTCCACCGCTCCCTGGTGACGCCTGGTGATTCGGTGCTGGCGGGATTCCAGAACATCATGCCGGCGATGACCACTCAGCTTGGCAACGATCAGATCTGGGCGGTGGTGGCATACCTGCAATCGCAGGGCGGGGAAGTGACGGTCAGTGCGAGCGATCTGGACCAGACGGCGGGAGGTGCGGGAGCATCAGGTGGAGGAGCGCCTGGGCCAGCACCCGGGCCGTCGGCCGGCACAACGGACCCGCGGCAGCTGCTCGCGCAGAACGCGTGCTTGGGCTGCCACGCGATTGACGGCGCCGGTCCGCCGATTGGACCCTCATTCGACGGCATGGGAGCGAGACTTTCGGCGGAGCGCATTCGGCGCGGGATCCTGTCTCCCAACGCGGATACCGCGCAGGGCTTCGCGCAGTTCGCCGGCATGATGCCGCAGACGTTCGGCTCGCAGCTGACCGCGGCGCAGCTCGAGGCGATCGTCCAATTCCTGGCGGGGCGCAAGTGAATCCGCGTCGCGCGAGTGCCCTGGGCCATCCCTTCTGGCAGGCGGTGCTGATTCTCGTCGCCGCCTACCTCGTCATTCTCGTGATCGGATGGGTGAGTGCCCCGGTCCCGCGGTCGGTGGTGCTGCAATACATGCTTACGGCGGCCGTGGGCGTCCTGATCTTCGTGAGCGACAACGAGCAGCGGTGGAGCCGGTTCAAGGAGCCGATCCAGCGCACGCTGGTGGAGCCGCAGCGACGAGGGGTTCGCAGCGCACTGCTGGTCATGTTCCCCGTGCTCGTGGGGTTCGTGACGTTCCAGCAGGTCCGCCCAACGGTCTCGGCGCCCGCCGCGCTTCGCTCGGTCCACCCCGCGTCTCCGGTGCGCATCACGTTCCGCGGCAAGGCGATGGAATTGGCGACGTTGGAGAACCCGTTGCGTGCCAGTGGAGACCTGGCCGCGCACTACGCGGCCGGGAAGCGGGTGTATTACCAGAACTGCCTGCCGTGCCACGGCGACCTGCTTGACGGGCGCGGGCACTTCGCCCACGGGTTCAATCCCGCGCCGCTCCCGTTCGATGGGAGCACCATCGCACAGCTGCGGGAGAGCTTCGTGTTCTGGCGCATCGCCAAAGGCGGCCCCGGACTCCCCCGCGAGGGCACGCCGTGGAATTCGGCGATGCCCGTGTGGGAGGATTTCCTGACGGAAGAGGAGATCTGGCAGGTGATCATCTTCCTGTACGAGCAGACGGGGCTGAATCCGCGGCGCCTGGGGGTCGAGGGTGAAGGCGGGGAGCATGACTGAGACGGGGCGACGGGGCGGCGGGTCGGGGAATCGATCTCGGCCCCGGGGCGCGGTGAGCATTCGCGTTGCGACGGCGGGGGCGTGCGTCGCGTTGCTGCTTGCGCCCATGCCCCCCACGGTGCCGCCGGCCCGCCGGCCCGCCACCCCGCCGACCGGCCCGTCTCCCCAGCAGTCTCCGCTTTCGGAGTCGGCCCAGCGCGGCAAGGTCGTGTACGACAAGTGGTGCCTGGAATGCCATGGCGAGACCGGCGCGGGGGATGGCGCGGCGGCGGCGTTCATGCTGCCGCGGCCGCGGGACTTCACGGGCGCGGTGTACCAGATCCGCACGACCGCGAGCGGCGAGCTGCCGACCGACGCCGACATCCGCCGCGTGATTGACAACGGCATGCCGGGCACGGCCATGCCCGCCTGGAGTGGCAAGCTGAGCGAGACCGAGCGCAATGACCTCGTGGCGTATCTCAAGTCGTTCTCCACGTTCTTCGAGGGCGCCGCGCCCACGCCACTCGAAATCGGCTCTGAGCCGGGACGTTCCGCGGACGGGCTGGCCGAGGGCCGGGCCACGTACGAGACGCTGGAGTGCTTCAAGTGCCACGGCGATGCCGGCCGCGGCGATGGGCCGTCTGCGCCCACGCTGCGCGACGACTGGGACATGCCGATTCGGGCCGCCGATCTCACGAGCAGCTGGACCTTCAACGGCGGCTCGGGCGTGGAGGACATCTACCGCCGGCTGCGTACCGGGCTGGATGGGACCCCCATGCCCAGCTTCAGCGACGTGATCGAGGCGGGCGTCATCACGGATGCGCAGCTGTGGCGCGTGGCGCAATACGTTCGCAGCCTCTCGCCCGAGCGGCCGCCCGCGCCGCGGGAGGTGATCCGCGCGCACCTCGTGAGCGGGTCGCTCCCCGCGGGTCCCGCGGATAGCGCGTGGAACGGGGTGGAGAAATACTATATTCCGTTGGTCGGCCAGATCATCCAGAAGCCCCGCTGGTTCGCGCCCGCCGTCGAAGCCGTGTGGGTGCAGGCGGTGCACGATGGCTCGACGCTGGCGTTACGGCTCAGTTGGACCGATCGCTCCAACAGCCCGGATCCCGCGTGGGACGAGTGGCTGGCAGCGATGGCCACCGCGGTGCCGGAGGTTGACGGGTCGCTCGCCGCAACGCAGGGCCCGGATCGGCTGACGATACAATTTCCCGGCCGTCTCTCCGACGACCTCGAACGCCCGTATTTCCTGGGCGGGGATCGTCAACGACCGGTTCACCTGTGGCGATGGACGAGCGCGCCCGACGCGGTGGAGGAAGGCGCCGGGAGCGGTCTAGGACGGTTCACGGCCCGTGCCGGTGGACACCAGGTCACGCACCAGTCGCGCTACGATCGGGGGGAGTGGCAGGTGCAGCTCACCCGATCCCTTGCGTCCAGCGACTCGGCGGAGGCGCCAAGCTTCGCGCCCGGCGTTTTGGTGCCCATCGCGTTTTCCGCCGCGGACGGGTCCAATGGAGAAGACGAGATGCGCGGTGCCGTCAGCGCGTGGTATGGGATCTATTTCGACGTGCCGACGCCACCGAGTGTGTTCGTGATTCCGGTCGTGGCCGCAGGGCTCACGGCCGGACTGGGCGTCGTGGTCGTCTGGCGCGCGCAGCGGCGCGCGTCGGGTCGTTCAACTTCGGAGGGATCATGAAGCAGCTTGCACTTGCCGGTTTGACGGTCATCACCGTGGGTGCGTTTGGCTGGTACCGCGGCGGCGATGACGCGCCGGCCGGTATCACCGGCACGGTCAAGTTCACCGGAACACCGCCGGCAAATCCCAAGATTGACATGAGCGAAGAGGCTGCCTGCGCGGGGAGCGCCACGACCGATCCGGTCGTGACGGTATCGAACGGCAACCTCGCGGACGTGCTTGTGTACGTGAAGAGCGGCCTGCCGCCGGGCGCGGCCGCGGCGGCCCCCACTGCGCCGGCGGTAATCGACCAGCACGGATGCCTCTACAGGCCGCGCACCGTCGCGGTCATGGTGAAGCAGCCCCTCGAGATCCGGAACAGCGATCCAGTGCTGCACAACATCAAGGCGGTACCGAAGAAGAACCGCGGGTTCAACATCAGCCAGCCCCGGGAAGGGATGAAGACCACGCGCACCTTCACCACGGCGGAAGTCCCGATCCCGCTGCAGTGCAACGTGCACGGCTGGATGCACGCGAACCTGGCGGTGCTCGACCATCCCTATTTCGCGGTGACGGGGCCCGACGGCAGCTTCTCGATTCAGGGGCTGCCACCCGGCAACTACGTGCTGGAGGCGTGGCACGAGAAGCTGGGAGCGCAGACGATGAACGTCACCGTGCCGGCCACGGGGAACGCGACGGCGAACTTCACCTTCAGCGCGAAGTAGGGGCCCATGGACTGGATGCTCCCTCCGGCATTCTCCACTTTCGCACCCGACATCGACCGGATCTACTACGTGATCCTGGTCCTTACGGCGATCGCGTTCGTGATCGTCGAGGCGGGCCTGATCTGGTTCGTTATCAAGTACCGTGGTCGGCCGGATCGGAAAGCCTACTACACACACGGCAATGCCACGGCGGAGATCGTCTGGACGGCCGTGCCGGCCGTGACCGTGGTCGTCCTCGGCATCATGAGCGGTCCCATCTGGAACAAGGTGAAGGGGCGCGACAGTGTCCCGGCCGACGCGATGCCGGTGGGGGTCCGTGCGCAGCAGTTCGAGTGGCACGTGACCTATCCGGGCGCGGACGGTGCGCTTGGCTCGGCCGACGATTTCACCGTGCGCAATCAGCTGCACGTGGTGGTCAATCGGCCTACCGTGGTGATGCTCACGGCCGAGGATGTGATCCACTCGTTCTTTGTGCCGGCGTTCCGGCTGAAGCAAGACGCGGTTCCCGGCATGGAGATCCGGGTGTGGTTCGAGCCCACGCAGACCGGGCGCTTCGAGCTGGCGTGCGCCGAATTGTGCGGATTGGGGCACTATCGGATGAAAGCCTTCGTCGAGGTGCACACCCAGGAGGACTACCAGAGGTGGCTTGCGGAGCAGACCCAGGCCGCCGCCACCCAGTGAGGTGAGGGAGCCGATGGCGACGACCGCTGCAACACTCGATCAGGCGATACATCACGCGCACGTGGACGATCGGTCCTTCCTGCGGAAGTACGTCTTCTCGACCGATCACAAGATCATCGGGATTCAATTCCTCATCATGAGCCTGCTGTTCCTCGCGTTGGGGGGCTTGCTGGCCATGGTGATGCGCTGGCAGCTGGGCTTCCCCGGCCAGGCCATGCCCGGGGGTGGCGTGCTGCCCGAGACCATGGCGCCGGGCGGCGTGCTGCTGCCCGAGTTCTACATCTCGCTCGTGACCATGCACGGCACGTTCATGGTGTTCTTCGCCATCATGCCGCTGCTCGTGGGCGTGTTCGCCAACTTCCTCATTCCGCTCAAGATTGGCGCGCCAGACATGGCGTTCCCGCGTATCAACATGGCCTCCTTCTGGATCGCCGTGCCCGCGGGTGTCCTGATGGTGGCGGGCTTCTTCGTGGAAGGCGGGCACGCCGGCGCGGGCTGGACCGCCTACGCGCCGCTCAGCGCCATGCCGGAGATGTCGGGCGTGTCATTGGGGCAGCAGTTCTGGTGCGTGAGCCTCGTCATCCTGGGGCTTTCGTCCATCCTGGGTTCCATGAACTACATCGCCACGATCATCAACATGCGGGCGCCTGGCATGACGTGGTTCCGGCTGCCGCTATCCATCTGGGCCCTGTTCATCACATCCATCCTGGTGTTGCTGGCCATCCCGATCCTGTCGGGTGCGGCTATCATGCTGCTGTTCGACCAGACGATCGGCACGCACTTCTTCCTGCCGGCCGACGGCGGACAGCCGCTCCTGTGGCAGCATCTGTTCTGGTTCTTCGGCCACCCCGAGGTGTACATCCTGATCCTGCCGGCGATGGGCTTCGTGTCCGACATCATCGCCAATGGCTCGCGCAAGCCGATCTTCGGCTACCACTCGATGGTGTTCGCCATCGTGGGGATCGGATTCCTGGGGTGGATCGTGTGGGGCCATCACATGTTCCAGAGCGGGATGAACCCCACGCTGGGCATGACGTTCATGATCTCGACCTTGTTCATCGCGGTCCCGTCGGCCATCAAGACGTTCAACTGGCTCGGGACCATGTGGCGGGGGAACCTCCAGTTCCACGTCCCGATGCTGCACGCCATCGCGTTCGTGGCGATGTTCGTGATCGGAGGGCTGTCGGGCGTGTTCATGGCGGCCACGCCCGTGGACATCTACATCCACGACACGTACTTCATCGTGGCCCACATTCACTATGTGCTGTTCGGCGGCAGCCTGTTCGCCATCTTCGGCGCCATCACGTTCTGGTATCCCAAGATGTTCGGGCGCTTGATGAGCCCGTTCTGGGGCAAAGTGCACTTCGCGCTCACGTTTGTGTTCTATAACCTCACGTTCTGGCCGATGCACGAGCTCGGGCTCAAGGGGCACATGCGGCGCATCTACGACCCCTCGGAGTACGAGTTCCTGCAGCCGCTTGCGCCCACGAACCGATTCATTTCCATCGCCGCGTTTCTGTTGTTCGCCGTACAGCTCATCTTCGCGCTCAACTTCGTCCTCAGCTGGTTCTTCGGACAGAAGGCGGATCGCAATCCGTGGAAGGACACGGGGCTGGAGTGGGTGCCGCCGTCGCCGGCGCCGCACGGGAATTTCGACCACACGCCCACGGTGTACCACATGCCCTACGAGTTCAGCCACCCGCACGCGACGGAGGACTACGTGCCGCAAAACCGCCCGCTCGAGGGCCAGACACGGCCGGCCGCCGCGCCGGCGGGTCAGTAGGAGGCGGCGTCATGACGCACGCACACGCCAACGTGATGCTGCCTCCGGCGGAGGCCGAGGCCGGATCGGGCGTTTACAACGAAAAACTCGGCATGTGGGTGTTCCTGGCCTCGGAGGTGATGTTCTTCACGGCGCTGATCGGCTCGTACATCATCCTCCGGTTCGGCAATCCGTCGCACTGGGCGGCGCCGGGCGAGATCCTCAACGTGCCGGTCACCGCCGTGAACACGTTCCTCTTGATCTGCAGCTCCGTGACCATGGTGAAGGCGTTCGCGGCGGCGCAGGACGGCGACCAGAAGTGGCTCAAGAACTGGTTGCTCGCCACCACGCTAATCGGCGCCACCTTCGTGGGCGTGCAGGTGTACGAGTACCTCCAGCTCGCGCATCACGGCTTCCTTCCGGGCGGGTACGTGGAGGGAAGCGAGCTGGCGGAAGCGGCGGCCGCGGGGGAGGCGTTCAAAGGCGGCCCCCCGTTGCCGGCGTCGGTGGCCCTGTATGGCGCCACGTTCTTCACCATGACCGGGTTCCACGGCTTTCACGTGACCATGGGCGTCATCTGTATGAGCTTCGTCACGTTCAAGGCGTTTCGCGGCGCCTACTCTGTCACCGACCATCGCGGCGTCGAGGTGATCGGCCTGTACTGGCACTTCGTGGACCTGGTGTGGATCATCCTGTTCACTATTGTCTACCTCATCTGAGGTCGGAGGCGCGCCATGTCTGACGCGAAACGCCACCACCCGAACTACCTGGCCATCTGGGCGTGGCTCTTCGTGCTTACGCTGGTGGAGCTCGGGGTGGCGTTCCTGACGATCTTCTCGAAGGAAACGCTGATCCTGATTCTCATCGGCCTGGCGATCTGGAAGGCGCTGCTGGTGGCGCTGTATTACATGCACCTGAGATTCGAGAACAACCGGGTGCGTATCATGGCCATCGCCCCGTTGCCGCTTGCGGTGATCATGGTGATCGCCGTGATCACGGAGTACGTCTGGTGATTCCGTTTCACCGGCTGCTGATCGGTACCGCGATTCTGTTCTTCGCGGGGTTTGCCGTGTGGGCGGTGCTGTGGTTCCGGACCAACGGCCAGGCGGCGGTGCTCGCGCTGGGCCTCGGATCCGGCGTCGTGGCGCTCGCGCTGGGCTACTACCTCAAGAACCTGCGGCGGTTTCTGGGGCGATGAACCACCACGCGGCGGAGGCCGCCATGTTCTGGGTCGGTGCGCTGTTCGTCCTGGCGCCCATCCTGTTCGCCGGTGTGGTGCTTGGCGTCTGGTGGTATGGCCGGCGGCGTGAGCGGCGCGCCGGGCGGCAGCACGAGCCCGCCACGCAACGACCGTGACCGGTTGATCGCGTCGCCGGCGTTGACCCCGGTATCGGATTCGAACGCACCCGCGACAAGGCAGACGCAACGATGAGCCTGGTGGAAGCCAACGGACTCACCGGACAGGTACAGGTCGTCGATGGTGTGGCGCGCTGGACGGGCGCCAACGGCGGGAGGGCGGCGCGCGAGTTCACCGTGAAGGAGCTGCCTGAGCAGTTCGTATCGTGGCAGGTCCAGTACAAGCGCCGCATCTACGACATGATCGAGCGCGATGAGTACGTGCGGTTCAACGCGGGCCACCTGCCCGTGGTCGGGACGTGGAACGACAGGGGAACGGTCCCCAACCTCGCCAACAAGGGCGTGGGGTTCACACCGAAGGACGAACACCTCGAGCACTACCTCGGGTTGGTGGAAGGGGCGGTGGAGCAGATCGTCAAGCTGCCACCGCACGCTGTCGACGAGACGCGCGCCCTCAGAATCGCCACCGCGCGGGAGTTTTACGCGCACCCCGAGCACATCGATTGGCGGCGGCTGGGGCTGCTCGAGATCTTCGAGGGCGACACCTACCGCAACCTCACGCGTTATCCGTTCGCCTCCGTCCTCTGGACCGGTGACTCGCCCGTCTTTGTGAGCTTCCAGGTGGACTGCATCGTGGAGGTCATCACCACCGAGGACCCGCGGTATCGGTTCTCATGGGCCATGCGGCGGCTGTTCGAGTACGAGCCGTTCCACGTGGTCCAGACCATCTTCCCGTACGCCTATTGTTTCTGGGTGTACGACTGGCACGACAAGACCCCCAAGCGCCGTTACAAGTGACCTCCCGCACCCCCGCCTCCGCTCCGGCCGCTCCGCGTCGGGCGGTGCGCCGGAGTGATTGCGAGGCGCTTCTTACCGAGCTCGCCGGCAGTCTGCCGGCGGGGAGCCGCCTATTCCTGGTGGGGGAGACGAGTCAGCTATGGGAGGGGTGGATTGACGAGGCACCCATGGTTCAGCTCACCGCCGAGGGTGCGTCTCGAGCCGCGCTGGCGACGGCCCTTGCCGCATGCGATCCCCAGGTTCGCAACCGTGCGGTCATCGAGTCGCCGGGCGACATCATCCCGCTTCCCTCCGGCCATGAATCACGGGCTCGAGCGATTTCGCACTCCTCGCCCGGCCTCGCTCACTTCGATCCTTACAGTGTTTCGTTTCGTCTGCTGGCGCGCGGCGACGAGCCGGACTACCACCTGGTGCTCCGCTACCTGCGCCACGGGTGGATGACGGTGCGCGAAATGGACGCGTTGCTCGCGGACCTGCTGCCGCGCTTCAGCAACGAGACCATTCAGCAGGACCCGGCTGAGTTCCGCAGGAAATACAAGGGGTTGAAACAAATGTGGGCCGCGGAAGCTCAACCCTACGCGAACGCGGGCGTTCACGAGCGATCACGATGACAAGGCGACGATGAGCGATGGCAGGCGATGTCGGCACACGGTGACTGCCATCGCCCGTGCTCGCTTACGATTCGCCTGTCATCGCCTGCTTCGTCTCGCCACTGCCATTGCCACTGCCACCACCGCCGTCCCCAGAGCGAACGCCGCCAGAGTGAACGCCGCCGCGGGTGTGATGGTCGTAACCGCGCGCACGCGCACGGTGGGAGCCACGCCGGCGCCTCCCGGCGCCCAGTTCACCGTGGTCCCGTTCACGCGGGTGATCCGCACCGGGAAGACGAGGTCACCCGTGCGCAGGTTGGGCGCTACGCGCCCGAAAAACGCGAACTCGCGGAATTCGCGGAATGCGAGCGTGCCGCCGGTCCATTCGATCGTCTGTGGGCTCGTATCGGTGGCTGCGGTGAAGCGGCCGGTCCAACCCGGTGGGGCGTCCACGCCCATCACCGTCACGCCGTCGGGTAAGCGAATGGCGACCGCCACCGTCGGCGTGTCCGTGGGATTGGCGACTCGAAGGGCGAACCGCTCCCACGCGGCGGGGGCGGTGGTTGTCGGGGCAAGGGCGACCTGAGCCCTGAGCGCGCAGGGCATCGCCAGGGCGAGGGCGCTGAGCCACCGGGCTGGCCCACCGGGCATTCGTTCCTCGTGAGTTGGGACCGGCAGAACGATAGCGGATCGGCGGGGTAGTTGGAGGGGCTTGACCCCGCGCCCGATGCGACGCAAGCTCCCATGTCCCGACACCGTTTGGAATCCACGAAGGGGTTGGCGTGGATAATTCCGTCCTGGTCGTCGGCGTGCTGATGGTCACCGTGCTGTTGCGCGTGGCCATCGTGATCGCCGCCATCTGGTTCCTCATCCCACGTCGTCGGTGGTGCCCGCACTGCTCCGAGGAGACCGCGGCGCTCGAGAGCCCGCGTGGCTTGGTGTTGGCGCGGGTCGAGCGGCGCTGGTGCCTGGCGTGTGGCTGGGTTGGGCTGTCCAAGCGGCTCGGCGCAGGGGCGCACGCTGATCTCCTTCCTCGCTCGCCGGCCGGGCGGTTTTCCTAATTCGCTACCTCATCCGGGAGGGTGATCCCCATGGTGTGGCTGGTGCCGATCTGCGCGTTCTTCCCGACGGTTGCGATCTACCTTGGCGGCATGAAAGTCGAGCCGGGCGGCGGCAATGGTTTTCAGCAAGTGCTCGGGGTGCTGCTGACGTTCGCGGCCTATGTCGCCGTGTGGGCCGTCCTACGCATGGTGCTGGGTGGCCCGCTTGGCGCCGGGCTGGGCGGCGTTGTCGTCCCGACCGTAGTGGCGACGCTAGCGCTCCCGCTGGAGGCGCGCGTGGGCTATGCGCTCGTGGGTGTCAAGCTGAAGCACGTTGAGGCGCACTAAGAGAACGGCGAGGAAAGGCGAGGAGGGACGAAGAGAGTGCCAAGGTGAAAGGGGCGAGGAAGTCACCCTCCTCGCCCCCTTTCGTCTCCCCTCGCCCCTCTTCGCTTAGTTGGTTCAGCCTCCCGCTCTCAGCCTCACCACCACCGACTGCCCTGGTTGCGATGGATCGGCCGGGAGCAGATAGACCCGCAGCGACACCACGTCGCCGGGTTTCACGTCCTTCAGGATCTGCCGCAGTTCCGCGATGCTCCGCACGCGCTCGTTGTTGACGTGTGTCACGATCTGGCGTGGGCCGAGCCCTTTGTCGGCCGCCGGACCGTCTGGGTCCACGCCGGTAATCAGCAGGCCGCGGTGATCATCTGACAGTCGGGCGCGCGCGGCGAGGTCGGCCGACACCGGCTCCACGCTGATGCCCAGCTTGTCCTCGAACGGCTGCCGGCCGCTCGCGGGCTCGCGATCGGCCTGTGCCACGTCCTGCGTATCGTCTTCGCGCCGGCCCAGCGTCACGGTGATGGTACGTCGCTCGCCACCTTTGCGCACCACAGTGAGGCGAACGCGATCGCCGGGGCGGCGGAAGCCCACCATCTGCTGCAGTTGCGGGACCTGCTCGATGGGATGGCCGTCAATCTCCGTGATCACGTCGCCCGGTTGCAGGCCCGCGCGCTCGGCGGGCCCGTTCTCCACCGAGTAGTCCTGCACCACGACCCCGCGCACCGAGTCGAGCCCCACGTAGGCCGCGTCGTCGGCGTCCGCATCCCGAATGGAGACACCGAGGATCGCGCGAGTCACCCGCCCGTTCGCGATCAACTGTTCCGCGACGATGCGCGCCAGGTTGATCGGCACCGCAAAGCCGTAACCCTGATAGAACCCGGTCAGGCTGGCGATCGCCGTGTTCATGCCGACCACCTGCCCGTAGATGTTGACGAGCGGACCACCGGAATTGCCGGGGTTGATCGCCGCGTCGGTCTGGATGAAGTCCTGAATGGCGTACCGCTCCACGTTCAGGCCCTGGAGCACGCGGCCCTTCGCGCTCACGATCCCCGCCGTCACGGTGAACGCGAACTCGAGTGGATTGCCGATGGCCAGCACCCATTCGCCGATTCGCACGGAGTCCGAGTTCCCCAGCTTCACGGCATGGAGGCCGGTGGCGTCAATCTTGATCACAGCCACGTCCGTGTCCGGATCTCGACCGACGATCTTGGCGTCGAACACGCGCCGGTCGAGCAGTCGGACGCGCAGCCGATCCGCGTCTTGCACCACGTGGTTGTTCGTGATGATGTAGCCATCGGGCGAGATGATGAACCCCGTGCCCTGGCCGCGCCGCCGCTCGGGAACGTCGGGCTGCTGGAAGAACTCATCAAACGGCGGGGGCAGGCGCCGGCGCAGCTGCTGCCGCTCGCCGGCCCGTTGATCGGCCTGGATGAAGACGACCGACGGTCGCACCGCTTCGGCCACCGAGGCGAATGCGTCGCCCAGATCCACCGCCGACGCGACGCCGCGCGTGGCCGGTCGCTCCTGCGTGACCAGAGAGACCGGCCCCTGCTGCGCCTCCGAGCGGGACGGGAGGTCCACGGCGGCGGCGAAGCCGAGCGCGAGCACTACGGCGAGCGCAACGAGCACGCCGAGTTTGAGCCAGTCAGAAGTTCGCGTATTCATCTCCCCTACTTTGTGTGTCGTTGTGGATCGTCAGGACTTTGATTCGTCCACGATCTCGTAGTCCGCTTCCACGACGTCTTCCTTTGCCTTCGGTTCTGCAGTGCCGCCGGGGGCCCCCGTTGTCGAGGACTCTGCCGCGCTGGCCTGCGCCGCCTGGTAGAGCGAGGCACCCGCGGCCGAGTAGGCTTGCGACAACCCCTCCAGGGCCTTGGCGATTTCGTCCGCTCCGCCGGACTTCAGGGCCCCCTTCGCCCGCTCCACGGCGGCATTCAACCGCTCCTTGGGCCCGGCCTCGAGGCGGTCCGCCCACTCCTTGCTGTTCTTCTCCACTTCGTACACCAGCGCGTCCAGCCGGTTGCGCCGATCGATCTCCTCACGCCGCTTCTTGTCTTCGGCCGCGTGCGCCTCGGCGTCTTTCACCATCTTCTCGATCTCTCGATCCGACAGCCCGCTCGACGCCTCGATGCGGATTTTCTGCTCCTTCCCCGTGGCCTTGTCCTTGGCCGACACGTGCAGGATGCCGTTGGCGTCAATGTCGAACGTCACTTCGATCTGCGGCATGCCGCGCGGCGCGGGCGGGATGCCGGTAAGCTGGAACCGGCCGATCGTCCGGTTGTCGATCGCCATCTCCCGCTCGCCCTGGAGCACGTGGATCTCCACGGTCGTCTGGTTGTCTTCAGCGGTGGAGAAGATCTCCGACTTCTTGGTCGGGATCGTCGTGTTCCTGGGGATCAACACCGTGCTGACGCCGCCCAGCGTCTCGATGCCGAGGGACAGCGGCGTCACGTCGAGCAGCAGGACGTCCTTCACCTCTCCGGCCAGCACCCCGCCTTGAATCGCCGCGCCGATGGCCACGACCTCGTCAGGGTTCACGCCCTTGTGCGGCTCCTTGCCGAAGAAGTTGCGCACGATCTCCTGCACTTTGGGCATGCGGGTCTGGCCGCCAACCAGGATCACCTCGTCAATCTGCTTGGGATCGAGCCCCGCGTCCTTCAGCGCTTGCTCCATGGGCGGGATGGTGCGCTGCACGAGGTCGTCCACCAACTGCTCCAGCTTGGCCCGCGTGAGCGTCATATTGAGGTGCTTGGGGCCGGACTGATCCGCCGTGATGAACGGCAGGTTGATCTCCGTCTGCATCACGGTGGACAGCTCGCACTTCGCCTTTTCCGCCGCTTCCTTCAAGCGCTGCAACGCCATCGGGTCTTTCGATAGGTCAATTCCCTGATCCTTCTTGAACTCGCTTACCAACCAGTTGATGATCCGCTGGTCGAAATCGTCGCCGCCCAGGTGGGTATCGCCGTTGGTGCTCTTGACCTCGAAGACACCCTCGGCCAGCTCCAGCACCGAGATGTCGTACGTGCCGCCGCCCAGGTCGTACACGGCCACCTTTTCTTCCTTCTTTTTATCGAGGCCGTACGCCAGCGCCGAGGCCGTGGGCTCGTTGATGATCCGCACCACGTCCAGCCCCGCGATCTTGCCGGCGTCTTTCGTGGCCTGGCGCTGCGAGTCGTTGAAGTAGGCCGGCACCGTGATGACGGCTTTTTCGACCTTGTGGCCCAGGTAGTCTTCGGCCGTCTGTTTCATCTTCTGGAGGATCATGGCCGAGATCTCGGGCGGCGTGTAGCGCTTGCCCTGAATCTCCACGACGGCAAGATCGTTTTGCCCGGCCGTGACGGTGTATGGCACGCGGGTCATCTCCTCCTTGACCTCGCTCATGCGCCGGCCCATGAAGCGCTTGATCGAGAAGACGGTGTTCTTCGGGTTGGTCACGGCCTGCCGCTTGGCGACCTGACCGACCAGGCGCTCGCCGTCTTTCGTGAACGCAACGACCGACGGAGTGGTCCGCCCGCCCTCGGAGTTGGGAATGACCACCGGATCGCCGCCTTCCATGACCGCGACGACGGAGTTGGTGGTTCCCAGATCGATCCCGATGATTTTCTGTGCCATTCGCCTGGCTCCTACAACAAGGGGTTAGGATGCGCCATTGGTTGGTAGGGTCGCGGAGCAAGCCACATACCGCTGTGCCGTGCCACATTGGCAGGCCATTAGTCGTTCTGTGCCAAGCAGTTACACCTGTACAAGTGATTCCTGCCAGCGAGCAAGCCCTGCCTGTGGAATGGAGGGGACTCGTGCAGGCGGCTACCGGCACCATTGGCAGGATCGCTTTGCACGGCGCTACATTGCGGCGTGTTCCCCTATAAAGACGAGAACCCAACTTATCTGACGCCGGTCGTCACGGTAGGGCTGATCATCGTGACGAGCATGGTGTGGATCGTGGTGCAAGGCGCCGGCACCTATCCCAGGCTCGCCGAGTCCATCTGCTCTTTGGGCGCCATCCCGGCTGAGTTGTTGGGGAGGCTGGGTGGGACAGTCAGCATTCCTGTGGGCCCGGGCATGGCCTGCGAGGTGAGCCCGGGCCCATCGTGGCATACCATGGCCACGTCAATGTTCCTGCACGGCGGGTGGTTTCACCTCATCGGCAACATGTGGTTCCTTTGGGTGTTTGGCAACAACGTCGAAGACTCTATGGGTCATGGGCGGTTCGTGCTGTTCTACCTGTTGACGGGGATCCTCGCGGCGGCGGCACAGATCATCTCGAGCCCGACGTCCGCCGTGCCCATGGTCGGCGCGTCCGGGGCGATCAGCGGTGTGATGGGTGGTTACCTGGTGTTGTATCCCCGGGTACGCATTCACATGTTGGTCTTCTTCGGCCTGTTCGTCACGACCGTGGCCGTGCCCGCGTACTTCATGCTGCTCTACTGGGCGTTCGTGCAGTTCCTGTCCAGCCTGTGGTCGCTCGGAGGTGAGGGCGGGGGCGTGGCCTTTATGGCGCACCTTGGCGGGTTCGTTGCCGGGGCCGCGCTCATCAAGCTGTTCGCAAGGGCCGAGTATGTGAACCGGCACCGGCGAGGGTGGGTGATCGGGTACTGACGAGATTTCAAGACACCCTCTCCTGCCCCACAACCGCCCCAAGCCTATTCGCCCGTTGTTCCTTAGCCCGCCTTAAGCGGTCCTTCAGCCGACAGTCAGCCTCGCTTCATGGCTATTTGGCCATTATGCCAAGGAGCCAGGGAGGTTGAGTGGACGCCGAGGCGAGCAGACACTACCGGCAACGCGCGCTGGTCCTGAAGGCGCTGGCGCATCCCACGCGGCTGTTTCTGGTGGACCGGCTCGCCGAACGCGAGACCTGCGTATGCGAGCTGGCCGCGCTCGTGGGGGCGGACGTGTCCACCATCTCGAGACACCTCTCGCTTCTTAAGCACGCCGGGATCGTGACGGACGAGAAGCGGGGGAACCAGGTGTTCTACTCACTGCGGCAGCGGCGCGTGCTCACCTGGCGCCGGTGCGTCGAGGCGGTGCTCGAGGCCGCGGCGCGGGAGCGGCTCGGGGCAGCGCGGTAGCGACCGCGGCAGTCGGGACCGCGGGGAGGCCGGCGATGTTCTGGAAACGAGAATGGAAAGCGGCGGTGCTGATTACCGGGGGCTTTCTGCTGAGCTTCTATCTGCCGGTGGAGCGCCTCGCCGCGGTGCTCGCCTTGCCGGGCCCGGTGGTGGAATCATTGGCGCTGGCCCGCTGGTACGCTCGGGAGCACGTCCTTCTCTGCCTGGTGCCCGCGTTCTTCATCGCCGGCGCGATCGGCGTGTTCGTCAGCCAGGCGGCCGTGATGAAGTATCTGGGCGCGCGGGCCAACAAGGCGCTGGCGTACGCCGTGGCGTCGGTGTCGGGGACGATCCTCGCAGTCTGCTCCTGCACCGTGCTGCCGCTGTTCGGCGGCATCTACAAACGGGGAGCGGGCCTGGGCCCCGCCGTCGCATTCCTCTATTCCGGGCCCGCCATCAACGTGCTGGCGATCATCCTCACGGCCCGCGTGCTCGGTTTTGAACTGGGCGTGGCGCGGGCGGTGGGCGCCGTGGGGTTCAGCGTGGTGATCGGTCTGCTCATGCACCTGCTCTTCCGCAAAGAGGAGCAGGCCAAGGCGGAGGCGCAGGCCGCCGTTCCGGAACCGGAGGTCAGGCGGCCGCTGTGGCAGAACGCGGTGTTCTTCGCGGCCATGATCGCGATCCTGGTGTTCGCCAACTGGGGTGCCCCGGCCGCCTCGGTCGGAACCTGGTACCTCGTCTACTCGGTCAAATGGTACCTGACGCTACTCGCCGCGCTCCTGCTCGGCGGCGTGATGCTCGCGTGGTTCCAGGCTGGGTGGCGGGTGCTGATTCCCGGACTCGCGGTGGCCGGAGCGGGGCTCGGTTTCCCCGCGGCGCCGCTGGTGCCGTTCACCGCGGGCGTGGTGGGTCTCTCGGTAGCGACCGCCACGGACGCCGGCGAGCTGCACGAGTGGTTCGAGGCTTCCTGGGGGTTCGCCAAACAGATCCTGCCGCTCCTGGCGCTCGGCGTGCTCGCCGCGGGTCTCTTGCTGGGACGGCCGGGGCACGAGGGGATCATTCCCTCGCAGTGGATCGCTGCGGCGGTGGGCGGCAATTCGCTCGGTGCCAACCTGTTCGCCGCCGTCGCCGGCGCCCTGATGTACTTCGCCACGCTCACCGAGGTGCCGATCGTGCAGGGACTGCTGGGAAGCGGCATGGGAAAGGGGCCCGCGCTGTCGCTGCTGCTCGCGGGACCCGCGCTGTCGCTGCCGAGCATGCTGGTGATTCGCAGTGTGCTGGGCACGAAGAAGACCGTGGCGTTCGTGGCGCTCACGGTGGTCATGGCGACCATCACGGGACTCGTGTTCGGGGCGGTCACGAACTGATTACGCTGGAGGTGCAATGGAGATTCGCATCTTTGGACCGGGCTGCGCGCGCTGCCATCTGCTCGAGGAGCGAGTGCGAGAGGCGCTCACGGCGCTGGGAACGGCGGCAACGATCGTGAAGGTGGAGGACATCATGGAGATCGCCGCGGCCGGAGCGCTGCGCACGCCGGCGATGCAGATCGACGGCCGGTTCGTGCTGCAGGGGCGGGTGCCGGGGGTGCGGGAGCTTGTGTCCATACTGGCGAGACCGGCGGCACCCCGGACGAGTTGACGCCAACCTGACTGGCCGACATATTCAAGAAAGTTCTTGAATATTGCCATGCCAAATATCGGTCCCCGCAGGTTCAGGAACACCGTCTACCAGCAGCTGGCCCGGATCGGCAAAGCGCTGGCCAGCCCCCGTCGGCTCGAGCTGCTGGACCTGCTCGCCCAGGGCCCCTACACCGTCGAGCGACTGGCCCGGCTGACGGGGCAGTCGGTGGCGAATGCGTCGCAACACCTCCAGGTGCTCCGCCGGGCTCGTCTCGTCGAGTCCGAGAAGCACGGTCTGTACGTCACCTATCGGCTGCCGGACGAGGGAGTGGCCCAGTTCTATCGGGCGCTGCGGATCCTGGCCGAAACGCGCCTCGCCGAGATCCAACGGGTCGCAGAGGACTTCCTGGCGGCGCGGGGGCTGCTGGAACCCGTGGATCGCGAGGACCTCGTCCGCCGCGTGTTGCGCGGTGAGGTCACGCTGCTGGACGTGCGCCCCGCGGAGGAGTACCGCGCCGGTCACATTCCGCATGCGGTGTCGCTTCCGCTCGGCCAGCTGGAGCAGCGGCTCGCGGAACTTCCCCGGGACCGAGATATCGTGGCCTACTGCCGCGGCCCCTACTGCGTGTTGGCGGTGGAAGCTGTGAGCCGGTTGCGCGCCCGGGGGTTCCGCGCGCTGCGGCTGGAGGACGGCGTGCCCGACTGGCGGGCGCGCGGCTTGCCCGTCGCGGCGGGGAGTGAACCGGCAGGTGCGGCCGCGTGAAGGCTCTGGTGATTCTCAACGACCCGCCGTACGGGACCGAGCGCTGCTACAACGGGCTGCGGCTCGCGGGCTCGCTCGCCAAACGTGACGCGGTAACCGTGCGCGTGTTCCTGATGGGGGACGCGGCTGCGTGCGCCAAGGCGGGGCAAACCGTGCCACGGGGGTGGTACAACCTCAGTCACATGTTGACCGTCGTAAGACAGCACGGCGGGGAGGTCGGGGTGTGCGGCAGCTGCATGGATGCCCGCGGTCTGACGGACGGCGAGCTGATCGGGGGTGCGCGCCGCAGCTCCCTGGAAGAGCTGACCGATTGGATACTGTGGGCGGACCACGTGATCACCTTCTGAACGCGGCGGGAGGGTGTGGTGCACAAAGGCGCCCGGGAGAACGATGGCTCGGGCTGCCGCGCAGGCTGTGCCCACCGCGAGCACCTGCTCGTGGAAGCTCTCGCCGAGGCAGTGTGGGTCGGCGGGGCCGCAGGTTGCCCCTCGCTGGACCCGGCCATAAACTGAATTCGTTCACGCCCGATCCGTCCACCCTTGCAAAGGAGGTGATCCATTGTCCCCTAAACCTTGGCGCGACCTGGTATGGGCAAGCGATCGCCTGATCGGTAGC
>DATMAW010000190.1:0-5641 GCA_035559715.1 Gemmatimonadales bacterium
CCGCCATTACAAATCGCTAACGTCACGAGCCCTGCTGTTTCGCCGGCCTTGCGGGCGACGCGGGGCCCCATGAGCTTGCACGCGCGCGCCCGTAGCTCAGGTGGAAGAGCATCGGCCTTCTAAGCCGAGGGTCGGAGGTTCGAATCCTCCCGGGCGCACTCCCATGGCGCGAACCGGCCGCGCTCGACGGCAATCGAGCGAGTGGCGCCCCGGGGCAACGGTTCGTGTTGGGAAGCCGTACTCTGTCAAGCAAAGCCTCGCCCACCCAGGAGTGCCGGAGGTCACGTTGCACGCGTCGCGGTTCCCGTTCGTCAGCGGATTCGTCTTCTTCGCAGCGTCTGCATTCAGCGCCCTTCCGGCTCAAGAACTCGAGCCGCCGCCGTCCCGAGAGAACCGACCACGCTCGGGCGACGGCCGCCTTGAAGTCGTGGCCGTTCCGCTCAGCCGCCCCATTGCGCTGGACGGCCGCTTGGACGACGCGGTCTGGCGCGAGACGCCCCCCGTTGGTGACTTCTCCCAGGCCGAGCCCGATGAGGGAGCACCGATCAGCGAGCCAACTCTCGTGTGGGTCGCGTATGACCGCGACTTCCTCTACGTGGCAGCGCAATGCATGGACGAGCCCGGCGGCATCGTCATCAACGACATTCGGAAGGACTTCGCCAAGGAGAATCAGGACGTCTTCGAGGTGATCTTGGACACCTTCGGTGATCGGCGGAACGGGTACGTCTTCGCCACCAATCCCGCGGGCGCCCGCGCGGACGAGCAAGTAACCAACGAGGGCCGTGACATCAATACCAGCTGGGATGCCCCCTGGGTTGCGCGCACGCGCCGGGGCCCGGAGGGGTGGACCGTCGAAATGGCGATTCCCCTCCGGTCCATCCGGTCGCAGCACGGTGCAGAACAGTGGGGCATCAATTTCAGTCGCAGAATTCGCCGCAAGAACGAACTCGCCTACTGGGCGCCGATCCCGCGTGCGTACACGTTGCATCGCCTCTCGCTGGCGGGGAATCTCACCGGCGTGGGCGCCTTTGGACGTGGTCGCGATCTGCGAGTGACGCCGTACGTCGCGGGGCAGACGGTGCGGGAAACCGGCGGCGCGGCGTTCGAAGAGAACGGCGACGCCGGCGTGAACCTCAAGTACGGCCTGACCAATGGACTGACCCTCGATCTCACCGTCAACCCCGATTTTGCCCAGGCGGAAGCTGACGAGCAGCAGGTTAACCTCACCCAGTTCAGCCAGTACTTCCCCGAGAAGCGGGACTTCTTCCTGGAAAACGCCGGGCTGTTCTACCTCGGCGACACGCCGCGCAACCGACGGGTCTCCCTCACGCCCAACGTGGACGAGGACCTGCTGTTGTTCTTCAGCCGGCGAATGGGACTCGCCGCGGACGGCCGCCCCATCGGCATCGACGGCGGAGTCCGGCTCACCGGACAGGAAGCGGGATTTCTCGTCGGGGCCCTCGCGTTGCGCACCCGCCCACTCCGGACGCCTGCGGGCACGGTTGACCTCCCCGGGAACGACTACGGCGTCGTGCGGATACGGCGGAACCTGTTCTCGGCCTCCGACATTGGCGCTCTGTTCCAAATCCGTTCAGCGGTGAACGATCGCGGCGACTACAACCGCGTGTACGGCATGGACGCCAACATCCGGCTGCCAGGCCGCATTGACTGGACGACGTACGTCGTCAACAGCGACGCGCCACGCGTGAGCGGCAACCGCAGTGCGTGGTTCACATCGCTCAATCGCGAGGGGAACTTCCTTCATGTAAAAGGGGGCGTGCTGAGAATCGGGGAGAATTTCTCCGACGATCTCGGGTTCTATCGCCGCACCGGCGTCACGAAATGGTCGCTGGACACCGGCATTCGCCCGCGGTTTGCCAGCCTGCGGCGCTCCCTCGGCATCAGGGAGATGCACCCGCACGTGGTGTGGGCGTACTACACCGATCTCGACGGCACTACGATCGCCGGACGCTACCACAACGGCTACAGCGTGTTCTTCAACAACGGCTCGTTCGGCGAGCTGTCCTTCAACCCACGGGAGGAGGTCCTGTCGCGGCCGTTCGTCCTGCACCCCAGTGCCGCGCCGGTACCGGCAGGCACCCACACTTGGCCCGAGTGGCAGATCCGGTACACCTCGGACGAGAGCCGTGTGCTCTCGGGGACGATCACCGCCATCACCGGAGGACTGTGGAACGGCTCGCAGCGAACCGTCAACGCGGCCGTCACGCTGAAACCGTTGTACAAGCTCCGCGCCACACTCGGCATCCAGCGAACGGCGGCCGACCTCGAGGGCCCCGGGAACACGTTCACTCGCGAAATCTGGACCGGGCGCGCGAACTACTCGTTCAACACCGACATGTTCGTGGACGCACTGGTCCAGTACGACGCGGACTCCGATCGGCTCAACCTCAACGTCAGGTTCAACCTGCTGCACCACCCGCTCAGCAACCTGTACATCGTGTGGAACGAGCAGCGGTTTACGCCGGTGGATCCCACGGTCATCGCTCCGGCGCCCGGCCGAAGCCTGATCGTGAAGGTCACGCAAATGCTCGCCTTTTAGGACCACCGCCGTGGCTGTCGTTGTCCTCCTTGCCGCGGCCGTGGTCGCGGCGCAGGACACGCGGTTCGTCGCGCGAGATCCCGCCTACGCGCCCGACGGGCGGCTCGCCGTCAGCGTACTCGGCGATCTGTGGGTTCGTTCCTCCAACGGAGGCGCGTGGACCCACCTGACGACCGGGCCTGCGTGGGACCACTCACCGGCCTGGCTTCCGGACGGTGGAGGCCTGGTGTTCGTGTCGGACCGGAACGGAGCGTGGGACCTCTTCCGGCTCGATGTCCCCAGCACTGCTTCTCCCGCTCCCGCCGCGGTCACCGCAATCACCACGACGCCCGATGAGTGGGAGTCCGAGCCCACGACCGCTCCGGACGGCGCCATCCTGTTCGTCCGCGGGCGTGGGCCCATGGCGAGAATCTGGATTCGCCCGGCTCGGGGGGGCGCGGAGCGCAGGCTCACGCGCGACCAGTCCGGGGCCGAACGCTGGCCCGCTGTGGCGCTCGACGGGCGTCGGGCCGCTTACGTCCGCGTGCAGGAAGGGCCGGACGCGCTTCGCATCCATTGGCTCGATCGCGACTCCTCGGTCACCGTCCTCGCAGACCGCGAGATCGAGGCACCCGCGTGGTCGCCGGCTGGGGACCGTCTCGTGTTCACCACGCGAACGGGGCGGGTGGGCGTCTGGATCACGGCAACCGACGGCCGTTACGCCAACCTCGTCAGCACGCGTCGAGCCCGTGCAGCATGGTCGCCCGACGGGCGACGGCTGATTCTCGCCACGCTGCCGGCGCCCGACGTCGGTTACAACGGCGACCCGGACCGTGTTGCCGACCGCGAGCGGGCGTTCTCGTTCTATGGCGACGCTGGGCTTTGGGAGATCGCAGCCCCGGAACCGCTCGGACTCGACGAGTCAACGGTTGCCTGGGCCCAAATCGGGAATCGCGCAGCCGTCAATCTCGAGGCGTTCGATCAAGTGTGGGAGCGAGTGGCGCGCAGGTTCCCACCGGACGACTCGGCCCGCCGCGCGACGTGGGATCAGCTGCGAGAGCGATATCGGCCCCGGGCTCAGGCGGCACGGAGCGACGACGAGCTGCAGCGAGTGATCCACGAACTACTGGGTGAACGGCCCTCGCTTCGAGCGCCTCGTAACGGATGGGCCGGCGTCTCAAGCGCCCACCCCATCGCCACCAACGCCGGTCTCGAAATCCTGCGAAACGGCGGCAATGTCGTGGACGCGGCCGTCGCCGTGTCGTTCACGCTGGGCGTGGTTGAGCCTGACGCAAGCGGCCCCGGCGGCTACGGACAGATGCTGATCGCGCTGACCGGGCAGCCCGAGCCCACGCTGATCGAGTTCATGAGCCGCGCGCCTGAGGAGGCGACGCTCTCCAACGCCGCGCTCCTCAGGAACGGGCGCTATCCCGACGACGGCCCCGTGCTCGCCATGGTCCCGGGAACCGTGGCGGCCATGGAGCTGGCCTGGCAGAAGTACGGCAGCCGGAAACTCCCCTGGGCCGCCCTGCTGGAGCCCGCAATACGCGCCGCAGAACAGGGGTACCCTGTGAGCGACGGCCTGGCCACGACCCTGGCCCGGGAGCAAGAGCATTTCCTGAAGTACGAAGGCAGTCGGGCGCTCTTCTTCCCCAAGGGCGAACCCCTTCGCGCCGGGGACACTCTGCGTAATCCGGCACTGGCCTGGACCTTAAGGCAAATCGCCAATGGAGGTGCGCGCGCGTTCTATCAAGGCGAGATCGCCCGGCGAATGGTGACGGACCTCCGGGGGCAGGGAAGCGTCATCCGGCTTTCTGACCTCGCCCGCTACTATGCCGCCGAGAGGTCGCCCGTGAGCGGGACCTATCGAGGGTATTCCGTGTTCTCCAGCGCCCCGCCGGCGAGCGGCGGTGCCACCCTCGTCGCGCAGTTGAACCTCTTGGAGCACTATAGGCCGGCCCGGCCCTACACGGACGATGCTCGCACGGCACACGCCATGATCGAATCCTGGAAGCTGATACCCTCCGGCCGCGGCCGGATTGCTGACCCCGGGCTCTGGCCCGTTCAGATTGAGGCGTTCACCGCCAAGGATTCCGCGAGCGCACGTTGGCGTTGTTTCCGTCCGGATCGTGCGCTATCCCCGGCCGAGCTGCGCGGGGACGCGCCGCCCTGCATGGGTGAGGCCTCGCGTGCACCGGCGGGCGGGGAGGCCAGGATCGAGGAGCCCGCCGACGACTGTGCAGCGGAGGATGCATGCCACCAGCAAGGCACGACGGCGTTCGTGGTAGCGGACGGGGCAGGTAACGCGGTGAGCGTGACCCAAACTCTCGGGACGTGGGGCGGGAATTTCTATGTCACGCCGGAGCTCGGCTTCCTGTACAACGACAAGCTCACGTCCTACGGACTCGATCCGGAGCAGTATGGCGCGAGGCTCCCCTTTGCACGACATGGCAGCTCGCTTGCCCCCACCATCGTCTTCACAGGCTCGGGGCCCGCGCGGCGCCCCGTGCTCGCCGTCGGAGCCGCCGGGAACGCGTGGATTACGTCGGCGGTCTATTCCATCGTCACAGGGATCCTGGATCACGGGCTATCGGTCCAGCAGGCGATCGAAAGCCCGAGATTCCTCATCACCGGGAGGGGAGGCGGAGGCTTCGGAGCGGCAGGGGGCGGGGGCGGGGGCGGGGGCGGGGGAATCGAGCCCGGGACGTTCGTAATCCAGATTGAGGACGGGTTCGACCCCGAGGTGACGCGCCGACTTCGGGAGCTTGGCCACGAGCTTCAGGCAATTTCACTTCCGGGGGAACTCCGGATGGGGTACGCGGCCGCGATCACGTTGGAGGACGGCCGAGTTAGTGCGGGAGCGGACCCGAGGCGTTCCGGGGCGGCCGGTGCCGTGCAATGTGGAGAGGGAGCGGTTGCCGCGGATTGCCGCGGAGGTGTAGAGCGACGTTGATCACAGATATGTCGAGTCTCGGCAGCCCCTTGACCCTCTAGAACCGGCCCTCTATACTCTCATGCTGCCCGCGAACGTGATTCGCGGCACTGATCTTTGACAACTGTTGGTCGAGACGTGGAAGAGTGCGGTCCCGTTAGTAACGGCGG
>DATMAW010000191.1:0-10358 GCA_035559715.1 Gemmatimonadales bacterium
GGAAGATCTCGACCTCGACGCGGGTGGCCGGGGAGCCCGCGCGACGGAACGGCGCCGCCTCGAGCGGCGGATCGAGCGCGGCGTCGTCCCAGCCAATGAGCCAGCCGCAAAACTCGATGGAGTGATACTGGTTGAGCGGGAGCTGCTCGGCGGAGCACCAGATGCGGTAGTACTCGGGCGCACCCAGCCGCGCCTCGACGGGGTGGAGTGTGGCGGTCGTGCCGGCGCCCGGTTTCTGTGTTCGCGTGGTCATGCCCACGGCCGTGCGGTGCCTGCTGTTAGCTACAGCGGCGGGGCTGAAGGGAGTGTGAAAAACGGATAAATCGGCGCTACGCGTCCATATTCACGCCATCTGTGGAGTACTCACGAACGCCTCGGGGAGCGTTCAATGCTTCGAAACGACGGTTTGAGCGAGACAACGCCGGGGGGCTCGGTTACGGCGTAGCCCCGTTCTTGCGTGGCTTGCCAGGCCCTGGCGTGTCGGACCGCCACTCACCAAAATCAATCGTTGTCGCATACGTAGCAGTCCCTGGCCGATCGCGGGCGCAGAGCGTCCCCCCGGTGCCACCACTATGTCCAACGAAGACGTCTACGCTGCAGGGCTGCTGAATCGGGCGCTGGATCCCGCCACGCAGCCACCAGAGATTCAGGCCTTCTTGCGCGCCGAGGTGGAGCTTCTCCACGGCGTGATCGCGGAAGGCATGCGCGTGATAGACATTGGCTGTGGCTTCGGCCGTCATCTCATCGAGCTTCGTAACCGGCTGCGACTCGGCGTGGGCGTGGATTACGAGCACCGCTACATCGTGGACGCGCTCCGCCGGGCCCGAGCCCCGCATCTTCACTTTATCACGGGCGATGCCACCGCGGTTCCCCTGGCGATGGCCTTCGACTTCGCGATATGCATGACCAACACCTGGGGCACGATGAGCGACAAGGCTGCCGTGCTGAGAGAGATGCGGCGTCTCGCGCGCGTGCCGGGAACGCGCCTTCTCTCGGTGTTTGCAATCGCGTCGGTCCCGTCGCGCCGGGAGTGGTACCGCCGGCTGGGACACGCAGTTGCGCAGGAGACGAGCGAGTACCTTGCGTCCGAGGACGGCTTTCGGTCCGAGCACTTCTCGGAGGCCCGCCTGCGGAGCCTCGTGGGCGACTGTGAGATCCGCCCGCTCGCCGACGTGGCCTACGTCGTCACGTTCTGAGGCCCTGCGGGGCGCAAGAACCAAGCTGTCATGAAGGGACGCGCTCGGCGCCGCCTGTAACGTTTGTGTGGCGGCGGACGTGCGGATACATTGAAGCGGTCGTGGCCGGCGGCCGGCAGCCGACTCATGCTTCGGACCACGCTCTGCTCGCTCGGCATCCTCATACTCCTCGGTGCCGTGGCACGTAGGCCCTTGGCCGCGCAAGACTCCACCTGCTCGTACGACCGATGCGCCCTGGCGCTGCATCGCACGTTTTGGTCTCAATACCTCGTCCGCGGCGACAGCGCCGTGCGCGTGGCGAGAATTGGCTTCCGCGCGCCGAACCTCGCTGAGTTCGCCGCTCGAGAAGACTCTGCCGGCACCTACATCCGGCGGTTCCAATCCTACCACACGAGCGGGAATTGGCTCTCCCTCCTCGGTTCCCTGACGGCAGCCGCGGGTCAGATTCTTGTCTATGAGTCGCGAGAGGACGCGGTTGGCAGCGTCATGATGTTGGTCGGCGTGGGTGTGATGATCACCGGCACCGAGCGATCCCGCCGAGGGCGCAACGCGCTGCAACGGGCCATCTGGTACTACAACCGCACCCTGCCCAGGTAGGGCGGCCGGGTGTTGGGTTCCTGGTGGAGCACCGCGGCGCAGGAGCCGACTACGTCGTACTCGGCTGGTGGGATCGCGAGAACGAGCTGCCGACTCGCGTCGTCGTGCGTGAGCATGCCTCTGAAGCGCCGTGGCGGCCGGCTCGAGCGTCGGAGTCGTTCTGCGTCTGGGACCTACAGGTTATCGGCTTCGAGCGCGACGCATACGTGAGCACGGTCCTCGCTCCGGACGCCGGGCCCGACGCTGTTGAGGCGTACCTCGCACACAACCTGTCCGTGGATGGGAACACGGTGCCAACAGGATTTCCGTCCAGCGGGACCATGAACGAACGGCGGCTGCCCCCATGAAGCTGAGCGGGACCATCACCGTGATCCTCCTTCTTGCCGGTAGTCGAGATGCTGCCGGCCAGGTTGCCACTTGTCGTCTCGCGCCAAGGCCCTACGGCTTCGGCGGTCTCTGTCGGCTCGACCAGGCCCAGGGCGATCCCGGTGGGCCTGCCCGCATTCGATTACCAGACAGCGTGCGGGTCTGGACGACAACCGGCCCGCGAGACGAGCCGCCGTGGCGAGGCAACATGTCCTTGTCCAACACCGAGGTCTCCTTCGAGATCGCGCCGGCCGGTGACGCCACGAATCGGACCGGGCTTGTATTGCGGACCGGAGTGTTCTGGCTGCCGGTGATCGAGTGGCGGCAACTCGACTCCGTGCAGGCCACCTGCGCTGCATGCGAGCGCACCGCGAAGGACGTCTTGCTGGTGCTGGATCTGGTCAGTGTGCCACCAGCCAGTGAGGATGACATCCGTATTCTGCGTGGTGCGCTGGCGGGGCTCGATGGCATCGTCAACTGGAACCGTGAAGAGGCTCAGAATTGTCCCAGCGTGGACCGGGCAACGACCGGTCTCTTTTGTTTGCTCTACGGTGCGGTGGAGCGACAGATGGGCCGCTACCATCATCGCCAACCTGCGCTGGAATTGGTGCGGGCGGTCATCGGTGAGCGCTGGCGGGATCGTATCACCAGCCATCAGATCGTGGATTTCAACAATCACCCGGCGACCACGATCGCTGATCTCAGGACCGTGCTCCAGGAAGCGCTGGACCGAGCCACGGCGCAGGCTCGGTCTCCCCGGGAGTAGTGCACGCAGGGTCATGATGAGACGACCTGCCTCTTGCCCTTCGGGCTCACCGTCGAGCGTCTTCGAGCCTCCGCTCGTTGGACACTTGCGGCGCCTTAGAAATGTCGTCTTCGCCCATGACGGAAACAGTCACGTTACGCAGAAGCACGCCGGCGCGGCGAGCGGCTCCAGATTACCTGCACGGACAGGACGAATGCGACTAGCCCCGTCGCCCCCATAGTGAGCAGCGTCCAGATGAAGAAGAACCCGCCCGGCAGCTGAGCGAATCGCTCGCCGAGCGGCTTTCCCATGGTGTGCAACACGGGCAGCGCTGCCGAAGCGAGTCCGCCAAGCAGGAGGATGACGGAGCCGACGAACCGTTCGGGGAGCCCGACCGCTCCATACAGGTAGACGGCGAGAATCAACACGCCAACGAGAATCTCACGTCCGCCTTTCTCAATCCCGAAGACGATATCGCCGGTGAGGTGCAGCCCAAACAAGAGGGCATTCAACAGCGAAAGGACAATTAGGACGGTGTTGTGTTTCACGGAATCTCCTTGATCAACCTCAGGGAAGGCCGCGCCGCGAATGATCAACGCGGTTGGGTGGCGCCGAGGACCAAGCCGCTCAAGCGGCCGCGAACGCGCACGCGCCATATCCAATGGAAGAGGAACAGGATCGGGGCGAAGGCGAGCACGAGGAGCAGGGGCACGATCCGAACGGGCTCGGGGATGAACTTCATCTGCCCCAGGAAGAACGAGCCCGTGGCGACGAAGAGCCCGAAGCACATCCGCCACAGATGCCGCGCCAGTCGTCGCGATCCCCGCAAGCCGCCCGCGCGAATCGCGCGCAGGTCGCCGATCGCCGCGAGCAGAATGACCGTGCCCCCGACCAGTGGCGGCACGACACGCGGGCGGCCAACGACCTTCACCGTAGGATCCAGCCATTCGGTCACGCCCACGAACAGCATCGCCACGGCGTAAGCGAATGCCAGGACCATCAGCGCCACGTTGAAGCGTTGACCGATTCCCGGCAGAGGCTTGACCGTCGTCATCGCCGAGAAGACCAGGTAAGCGGCGAGGAACCCGCCGAAGACCTGGCCCGGTCGGTTTTCGTACGTGCCGATTCCCGCCGCCGTGAGGCCGAGCACGACCATCGCACAGGTGAAGACCAAACCGCTCTGCTTATGGAGCCGACCGCCCTTGGCAACGGAGAGCGAGATGGCGCCCGCGACGATGCTCACCAACCCAGCGGTAAAATGAACCGCGAGGACCAGCCACACGATACCCGACGCCGTTGCGAACGTGACTCGATCCATACAAACTGCTCCAAACCAACGGGTGTGTATGGGATACCCCTACGAGCGGCCCAATGCATTGGTTTCGGCCCGCCAGGGTCCTGTAGCAAGGACGCTGAATGTGAACGAGGATAACCCGGGCGCCATCCGCTTCTACGAGAGCCAGGGATTCGTGACACTCGATCCCCCACAGGTCCGGCGGGCGTGACGCGAACTCGCGCGGATCGTCGCCCAACAGCTCGACGAGACTCGCCAGCTTGCCGTCCACGGTCAGGAAGATCTCGACCTCGACGCGTGTGACCGGCGAGCCAGCGCGGCGGAACGAGCGCGGCGTGGTCCCATCCGATAACGCCCGCCTTCCGTGTAGTGGATTCTCACGGTCGAGCCCGCGACGATCCGGGACGCAGTCCCCGTGAATGCGGAGCGCCGCGCGACGATCACGCTCACCATGCGGAATGGGAGCCGTCATGGGCCTCTACAGTAAGTATGCTCTCCCGAGGATCATTCACTTCACGTGCGGCCTGAAGCCGAACATGCGGCAGCGCGAAAAGGTGGTGCCGCGGGCTCGCGGACGGGTGCTCGAGGTCGGCATCGGCTCCGGACTGAACCTGCCGTTCTACGATCGGTCGAAAGTGACGAAGATCTGGGGGCTCGACCCGTCGCCGGAAATGACCCGCATGGCCGCGCGAGCGGCGCGCTCGCTCGCGATCGATCTCGAGCTTATCGGCCTGCCCGCCGAGCAGATTCCGCTGGAGGACCACAGCGTTGACACGGTGGTCATGACCTACACGCTGTGCTCGATTCCCGATACGACACCCGCGCTTCGGCAGATGGCCCGCGTCCTCTCGCCTGACGGCCAGCTGATCTTCTGCGAGCACGGAGCCGCACCTGACATCGGCGTGCGCCGCTGGCAGGATCGGCTGAATCCCCTGTGGAAGCGACTCGGCGGTGGATGCAACTTGAATCGGCCGATTCCCGCGCTGATCGAAGATGCGGGTTTTCGGATCACGAGCCTGGAGACTATGTACCTGCCGGGCTGGCGACCCGCGAGCTTCAACTACTGGGGGACCGCTGTCCCGGGTCAAAGGGCCTCATGACGTCAGGCGGCGATCCTCGCGCAACGCTTCACTCTTTCTGGCAGCGCCCCGGCAACTCGGTCACGAGTGCCCTGATCATTGGCATGAGTGCGCTCGCTTGTACCGAAGTCTCGCTACCACTGGAGATGACCGGCGTGGAGTGGCGGCTGGACTCGATCGTGACGGCCGGCGGGACCATCAACGCAACGACCACGCCTGCCCGGGCGACCCTCCGCCTCCTGTTTGACGTCGAGCGGCACGACCGCGGCGTCGTCAATGGCATGGGGCCGTGCAACCCCTATTCAGGCGAGTATCGCGCGTTCGGCGATGGAGGCCTCACCATCGGCAACGTGCAGCGTACGCTGATGGCCTGCATGGATGCGCGCGACGAACTCGAGTCCGCGTTCCTCCCGCGCCTATCGGCGGTGGAATCCTACGTGTTCGACGGAGACCTGCTGACCCTGCGGACCACGACCGCGGAACAGCTGTTGTTCAGCGCACCGTAGGCCGCCGATCGAACCACGGCGCCGCCCGCTCCAGCTGCCCGGCGAGCCGAAACAACGTGGCCTCCTCGCCGAACCGCGCCACGAAGTGCATCCCGATCGGCAACCCCTCGGCGTTCCAGTGCAACGGCACCGACATCGCCGGCTGCCCGGTCACGTTGAACACGGGCGTGTACGGAACCCAATCGAACGTGCGAGCGGCCATCTGCTTCACCACGCCGAGGGCCTTGAGCACCCAGCCCGCATTCATCCATCCCACGATGCGGAGCACCATCCGCTCCGCCGCGCTCGGCTGCAGCGCGCCGATCGGAAGCGGCGGGGCGGCGAGCGTGGGCGTGAGCAGGATGTCGTATCGCTCGAAGAAGCGAGCGATCTCACGCGACACCACCTGGAGCCTGCGCGCGGCCATGGCGTAGTCCGCGGCACTCAGCGCCTTGCCAAGCAAACCCAGGGCGTAGGTCCCAGGCTCGAAGTCGGCTGCCCTGGGCCTGGTGCGGCTGAGCGTCGCCACCCACTCGATGTCCGCCCTGGCCTCGCCCATGAGCAACGTGAGAAACGCCAGCGCAAACGCCTCTCCGTCAACCCTCGGCGCCGCTTCCTCGACGTGGTGGCCCAGGCGTTCGAGCAACGCGGCCGTGTGCCTCACGCCGGCCACGCAGTCGTCGTGCACGCGCTGCCCCAGCAGCGGCTGCGTGCTGAACGCGATGCGCAGCCGCCCGGGCTCCGTCGTCACTTCCTCGAGGAACGGACGCTCGACCGGCGGCGCGGCGTACGGCGCGCCCACGTCCGCCCCCTGGAGCACATCCAGCATGGCTGCGCTGTCCCGCACCGACCGCGTAACCACGTGCTCGGACGCCAACCCATGCCACACCTCTCCCAGATCCGGGCCCGTGGGCGTGCGCCCGCGCGTCACCTTCAGGCCGAACAACCCGCAACACGACGCGGGGATCCGCAACGACCCTCCGCCATCGCCGCCTCCGGCGAGCGGCACCATGCCGGCCGCCACCGCCGCGGCGGAGCCGCCGCTCGACCCGCCGGGCGTGCGGCTCAGGTCCCACGGATTGCGACACGGGCCGAACAGCTCCGGCTCCGTCACGGGGACGATGCCCAGCTCCGGAGTGTTCGTCTTTCCCAGAATCACGACGCCGCTCGCGCGGTATCGCCGCACGATCTCGCTGTCGTGCGGAGCGGGCAGGTCCTTGAGCAGCCGCGTGCCGCAACTCGTGGGCACGCCCGCGTACATCGAGAGGAGATCCTTGAGCAGGAACGGAACGCCGCGGAACGGACCATCCGGCAGCCCGCGGGCGATCTCCGCGCGGGCATGGTCGTACATCTTGAAGACGACGGCGTTCAGGCGCGGATTGAGCGTCTCGACACGGGAGACGGCCTCGTCGAGCAGCTCGCCCGCGTCAACCTGCCGCGCGCGCACCAGGTTGGCGAGACCGAGTCCATCGTACTTGTCGTACTCGGAGAATCCGGTCACGGCCCCGCCACGGGCGCGATCAGAACCGGCCGGCGTCTACGTCCCGAACGAATTGAATGAGCCCGTTGAAGTAGATCCGTTGATCGTCGTACATCGCCATGTGGCTTCCGTTGGGACACAGGAGGAAACGCCCGCGTCCCACCGCCCCGGCCATCCACTCCATGTGTTTGGGATCCATGGTATCGTGCTGCGCCCCGATCACGAGCGTGGGCACCGCGATCTGCCCCAGATCGGCCGTTCGATCCCAGTTCACCAGCTTCCCGCTCGCTCCCAGCTCGCTTGGCCCCTGCATCGGGATGTAGACCGACGGATTCAGATGCTTGAAGGCGCGATTCACGGGGTCGGGCCATTGATCCGGCGGCATCCTGAGAATGTGCCGCACGTAGTGGTGCGGCAACAGCAATTCCATGTAGCGCGGGTTCTGGTAGTCCTTGCGCGCCTCCATCCGCTTGATCTCCGCGAGCACCGTCTGGTCCATCGCGGGCATCAACACCTTCTCGGCGTACTCGTTGTACGCCGGAATGCTCGCCATCATGTTGGAGATCACCAGACCCTTGAGGTGCTGCTGGTACTTGAGCGCGTACTCGATGGCCAGCAGCCCGCCCCACGAATGGCCGAGGAGATAGAAGTTGTCCCGCGTCAGACCCAGGGCCTGACGCACCTGCTCCACTTCCTCCACGAAGCGCGGCAGGTCCACGAGGTCCGAATCGGCAGGCTGATCGCTGTAGTACGAGCCGAGCTGATCGTAGTAGTAGTACTCGATCCCCGCTGCCGGGAAATAGCTGTCGAACGCTTCGAAGTACTCGTGCGTGGCGCCCGGGCCCCCGTGCAGCAGGAGCATCTTCGTCGTGGGGTTGTTGCCCACGCGCTTGGTCCAGACGCGGAACGTCCCTTTCGGCGTGGTGATCGGGATGAGCTTCACGCCGCCGGTCAGGACGTCGTCGCGAGCCGAGTAGTCGAGATAGGCCGAGCCCTGGTCGGATCCGCGAGCACATGCCACCACGCTCGCCACCGCCGCGATTGCTACGAGGCGTCTCATGTGTCCTCTTCTGACAAGGTCCGTTCAGTCCGAGCGGTCCCCACTGCCATCCTCCCGAACTGGATCACACGTACCGCGCCACCGCCATCGTGATCACGGTGATCGAAAGCAACGCGGCCACCACGCGTCCGGCCACGGCTGATCGCCGCCGGAGCGCCATGACCGCGGCCATCTTCCCCTCCCGCTCTGCCCCCTCCGGCAGCTGCATCGCCGCCTGCGCGATCGCGCCGGCCCTGAGCACAGCCGGCCGCATGATGAATACTCCAATCACGAATGCCACGATGGCGATCACGCCACCGGCTGCCAGGGCGAAGTGATATGCCGAGGACATCCACAGGCGGAAGCTCGAATCAATCTTCCAGTATAGCATGATGCCGGAGATGATGGTGAGCAACGCCACCACGGGCATCACATTGAGAAGATTCCGTTTCATGAGCTGCTGCATCACCTTGGCCCCATCGGGCCCGGCTCCGCGCACGCTGGGCTCGAGAAACACGGCCATGAACACCAGTGAGCCGGCCCAGAACACGCCGAGCCCGATGTGCACGATGCGTGAGACAAGAATGAGCGTGGACATGTACGGTCTCCCACGAGAGGGGCGTTGCGTTGCGGCGAGTAACCTACGCCTGAAACCGGAGACCGGGAGGGGCCGGCAACCTTCCGGCCGTTGCACCAGCCCCACGAGCGGATCACATTATGGGCCCCGTGAACCCCGCCGTCTCCTGAGGAGCTACCGATGTACGCTGCCACGAAACTTGTTCTCACGTCGTTGCTGTCACTCGCCACCGCGGTCACGGCGCCGCCGGCCGGGGCTCAGGTCACCGCCATCCGCGCCGGCCGGCTGATTGATCCGGAGTCCGGCACGGCCGGCGCCAACCAGGTCATCCTCGTCGAGAACGGTCGGTTCACGGCGGTCGGTGGCGGCGCCACGATCCCCCGTGGCGCCGAGGTCATTGACCTCTCGCAGCTCACGGTATTGCCGGGCCTGGTGGACGCCCACAACCACCTGGCGCTCACCTATAAGGAAGAGCCCGAAAGCAACGTCTATTACCTGACGTACGTGCTGGACGGTACGCCGCTCCGCGCCATTCAGGCGGTCTCGAACGGCATGCAGATGCTGAACGCCGGCTTCACCATCGTGCGGGACATGGGGAACGCCGGCGACTTTGCCGATGCCGCGCTGCGCCGCGCCATTCTCATGGGCTGGGTTCCCGGGCCCCACATCATCAACTCGGGAATCATCATTGGCGGGATGGGCGGGCAGTTCTGGCCCACGCCGGAGATGGCGGTGGAGAAGAAGATCGTCTATCCCGAGTATCTCGACGCCGACACGCCGGATGAGATCGTGAAGGCCGTACGGCACAACGCACTATTCGGCGCCACGGTAATCAAGATCTGCGTGGACTGCAAACCGTGGGGCTACACGACCGACGAGATCCGGCTGTTCATCTCCGAGGCCGCCAAGATCGGCCTCAAGGTGGAAGGCCACGTCCAGACCGTGGACGGAGCGCGCCGCGCCATCGAGGCGGGCATCTGGTCCATCGCGCACGACCGCGGGCTCACGGAGGAGATGCACGCGTTGATGGCGCAGAAGGGGATCTTCCGGGCCGGGACCGAGACGCCCATCTCACTGGCGGGACACACCACACCGGAGCGCTACCAGCGCACCGTGGCCGGGCTGCGGGACGCGTGGCAGAAGAAAGTCCCGCTCACCTTCTCCACCGATGCCGATTACTACGTGCCGGGGAAAACGCGCGGGGAGGTGGCGATCGAGTTCATCGAGACGTGGAAGGCCGCCGGGATCCCGCCCGCGGACATCCTGCGCGCCATGACGATCAACGGTTATCGCGTGAGCCAGACCGAGAACTCGCGCGGCCCCATCAAACCGGGGCTCGCCGCGGACCTCATTGCCGTGAGCGGTAATCCGCTGGAGAACATTGACGCGCTGCGCGACGTGCGCTTCGTGATGAAGGACGGCGTGGTGTTCAAGCGAGACGGCGTGATGACGCCGGAGAAGTTCTTCCACGGCGGGCCGGTGAACGGGTGGAACGTGCGG
>DATMAW010000192.1:0-37113 GCA_035559715.1 Gemmatimonadales bacterium
CAAGCTAAGGACAGCCCCCCGCCAGTGTCAAGCGAACTTTTACCACCCGGCAGGGGTAGAAACCGCCAGCAGAAGATACTGGCTGATTCACTCTGAAATGCACGCCCGCAGCCGCCCCCGAACGGGCCGTTCTGCGCGCAGGCAGGGATACCGAAGGGATCATGATGGCTCAGGCTCCAGAGCGGCGCCGCCGGCGCCGCCGTCCCGTCCCGGTCCTCGCCCCCAACGAGGCGGACCGAGACCTCCTTGACCAATACCTCTACGAGGTGAGCAAGACGCCGTTGCTCACGGCGGACGAGGAGATCCGTCTCGCCCGCAAGGTGCGCGCCGGAGACCAGGAGGCCATGCAGGAACTCGCGAAGCGCAACCTGCGCTTCGTCATCTCCGTGGCCAAGAAGTACCAGAACCGCGGGCTTCCCCTCACCGACTTGATCGGTGAAGGGAACGTCGGCTTGCTCACGGCAGCCCGCAAGTTCGATCCGGACCAGGGCGTGAAGTTCATCTCGTACGCCGTCTGGTGGATCCGGCAGGCGATCCTCGCGGCCCTCGCCCGTCAGGGCCGTACGGTGCGCGTACCCTTGAATCGGACGGCGGACCTGTCCCGCATCGTGCGGACGGCGGAGGCCCTGCGCCAGGAGCTCAGGCGCGAACCCACGCCGGAGGAGATTTCCTCGGCCACCGGACTGTCGCTCGAGGTGGTGCAGTCCCTCGCCGCGCTGAACACCGGTGAGGTTCGGCTCGACGCCCCGCTCGATCCCGACGGCGATCGCGCGCTGATCGAGCGTTTCATCGCCGAGGATCTCCCGGATACGGAAGAGCGCACCATGGAGCGCTTCCTCACCGACGAAGTGGAGGAAGCGCTGCGTACCCTCCCGGCTCGTGACGCCAAGGTGCTGCGGTTGTATTTCGGACTGGACGGCGGCCGCGAGCACACCTTGGAGGAAATCGGCGGCATGCTGGGTGTCACGCGCGAGCGCGTGCGCCAGCTGCGAGATCGCGCACTTAAGCGACTGCGCGAAGGAGAAGTGGGGCGAGCGCTCGCCAGTTTCGCCGCGTAGACGGAGGCGGCCGGGGCGGTTGGTAAAGATCGGCGGACGGGCGCACCCCCGTTCGCCGTTTCTTTTCCCCCTAGTTCGCCCACGCTCCGAGCTGCTAACCGCCCACCCGTCTATCCCCCTACCTCTCCGCTCGCTAATTTCGCCCCGTGCTTGAACTTGTGACCGCGCGCGTGCGCGGCGGACTGGTCGCGCTCGGCCGCGTGGGGCAGTTCCTCTCCGATGTCGTTCGCGCGCTCCGGGACACCGAGACCTGGACCGGTCTCACGCTCGTCCAGATGCGCCGCATCGGCGCGGCCTCCCTCCCGATCGCGTTGTTCATTGCCGCCTTCACCGGCATCGTCCTGGCTCTCCAGGCCTCCTATACGTTCACGGGTGCGGTGCCGCTTTACTTCGTGGGGACGCTCGTGGGCAAGACCATCATGCTCGAGCTGGGTCCGGTGCTGACGGGCCTGGCCCTCGCCGGACGAGTGGGGGCCAACATTGCCGCTGAGCTGGGGACGATGCGGGTGACCGAGCAGGTGGACGCCCTGGAAACGCTCGCCTACGATCCCGTTTCCTATCTCGTGGTGCCAAGGGTGCTCGCAGCCACCGTGATGTTCCCCTTCGTCGTGGCGCTGGCTGCGGTGATGGGCGTCACCTCGGGATGGCTCACGGCCGTGAACCTTCTCGATCTATCCACGGTCGAGTTCGTCCGCGGTCTCAAGCTATTCTATCAGTTCAAGGACATCTGGTTCGGGCTGGTGAAAAGCATGTCGTTCGGCTTGCTCATCGCGTTGATCGGCTGTATGAAGGGCCTATCGGTGAGCCGCGGGGCCGAGGCGGTTGGGCGAGCCACCACGGACGCCGTGGTCCTGAGCGCCATGATGATCCTGGTGCTGGACGCGTTTTGGGCGGTGGTACTGCTATGATCCTTCACGAGCGAGCGGGATGATCCAGTTTCGGGACGTCTATAAGGCTTTCGGTGCCAAGCCGGTGCTCAACGGGCTCACACTCGACGTCCAGGACGGCGAGACGATGGTGATCCTGGGGTATTCCGGGAGCGGCAAGAGCGTGGCGCTGAAGCACGTCGTGGGGTTGCTCGAACCGGACGCCGGCGAGGTCGTGGTGGACGGCGAGGTCGTGCACCAACTGGATCGCGAGCGGCTCACGGCGCTCCGCGCTCGAATCGGGTACGTGTTTCAGTTCGCCGCCTTGCTCGACTCCATGACGGTGCGCGAGAACGTCGTCCTGGGGCTGGCGCGGCGGGGGCTCGACGAGCGCGAGATTGACGAGCGCGTGGGGGAAGCGCTGGCCCTCGTGGACCTGGCTGGGAGCGAAGACCGATACCCGGCGGAGTTATCCGGGGGAATGCGCAAACGCGTTGGGATTGCCCGGGCGATCGCGCTCCGGCCGCGTTACATCTTGTACGACGAGCCGACGACGGGACTTGACCCTGTGACCTCGGCCGTGATCGATCGGTTGATCGTGCGGGCGCGGGAGCGGATCGGGGTCACTGGTGTCGTGGTTACGCACGACATCCGGAGCGCGTACACGGTTGGCGACCGGATTGCCATGTTATATCGCGGCACAATTCGCCAGGTGGGAACCGTGGAGCAAATCCAGAAGACGCACGATCCTGTAGTGCGCCAGTTTATCGAAGGGAGACCGGAAGGCGTGACGGACGCGGAAACGGCGTTCGCGGGAGCGGGTCCGTGAAGCGGCGCGACGATCTGGTCGTCGGCGGAACGGTGCTGGCCGCCCTCATCGCGATCGTGGCAGGGGCGGTGTGGCTCTCCGAATCGCAGTTGGGACAGGGCGGCGACGTGCACGTGGCGCGGTTTCGCTCGGTGGGTGGACTCGGCGTGGGGGACCCCGTGGTGCTTCGGGGTGTGCGGGTGGGTCGCGTCAAGGAGATTCGCCTCGCCGAGTCCAACTGGGTGGAGGCGGAACTACAGATCTACGAAGGCGTGGCGCTGCCTGCGCGGCCTGCCATCATTGCCGCGTCCGCCTCGCTGTTCGGCGAGTGGCAGGCTGGCGTGATCGGCCTTGGTGTCCAGCCCGTGGACGACCCGACCGTTCAACGCGACTTGGAGGAAGCGCTTGCCGCCGGCGGTGACGCCTGGCCCGGGGCGACGCTGCCCGACATCGGGCAGCTCACCGCCCAGGCCGGGCGGATCGCCACGGATATCGCCAACGTGTCCTCGCGATTCCAGACGGTGTTCGACTCTCAGGCCGTCGTGGATCTGCAGCGGTCCATCCGCGACTTCGGTCGCGTGACGGACCGGCTCACGCAGTTCACGCAGCAGCAGACGGAGATCCTGGGCGACGTTGGCACGAACCTGCGGCAGGGCTCCGACGTGCTGGCCGACGCGGCCAAGAGCCTCTCGGCGTCGCTCGCGCGCGTGGATTCGGCCACGAACCAGGGGCAGCTCGCGACCATCCTGAGCAACACCCAGCAGGCCTCCGAACAGATCGGCGTGGCGGCGAGGGATTTCGCCGCCCTGGTCAGCGCGGCGCGAGAAAACCAGTCGAGTATCCTCCGGATCATGGAGGGCGCCGACTCGGTGATGACTCGGCTCCGCGATCGCGTCGGCACGCTCGGGCTCCTGGTCGGCGACTCGGCGCTCTACGTCGAGACCCGGCGTACCGTCACCCAGCTCCGGCAGCTGCTCGAGGACATCCAGGCCAACCCGCGAAAGTACTTCCGGTTCTCCGTGTTCTGATGGCGCGCCGGACGAGACGGGAAACGAGCGCCGGCGGGGTCGTCTTCCGGTGCACCGATGGCGAGGTCCGCTGGCTTCTCATTCTCGACAGCCACGGCAACTGGGGGTTCCCCAAGGGGCACGTCGAGGCCGGCGAGTCGCCCAGTGAGGCCGCGCGGCGGGAGACTGAGGAAGAAACGGGCATTGCGCAATTGGAACTCTGCGGGTCGCTCGGGAGCATCGAGTGGTGGTTTCAGCACCGCGGCGATCGGATCCACAAGCAGTGCGAGTTCTTCCTGTTCGAGTCGGGGACCGACGCCGCCGTCCCGCAGGTGGAAGAAGGGATCCTCGAGTGCCGCTGGTGTCTGCCGGAGATCGCGGTCAGGACGCTGACGTACCGCAACACGCGCGACGTCCTCGAACGTGCCATGGCCGCGATTCGGGATCGCTGTCCCGGCGGAGGGCGGTAAGGCGGTGCCCGTCGTCGCCGTTGTTCATCCCAGTGCGACGTTTCGGCGGACGGTGCGCCGCGGGTTGCGTCCGTTTCGTCTGCGGGCCGCGGTGTGTCGCTCCCCCGACGCGCTCTCCCTCCTGTTCCGCCGTGAAGTCGTGGATGCGGTCATTTTGGGGGGAGCGTTCGGCGGCGCAGAGCAATCCGGGCAGCTCCTCGCGAGCTACCCGCGGATCCCGGTGTTCGTTGCCGGCGTGTTTCGTCCCGGCGATGGGGGCGCCTTGATGGGCTACCGGCGCGCTGGTGTGCGTGGGATCCTGGTGGATGGCGTGGACGACGCGGCGGCAGCCGAGCTCGTGGCCGCGCGGGCGGCGAGCCGCCGCCGTCGCGCGGCGTTGGGTGACGCGCCGCGCATTCTGCGGCTCACGGAGCCGTTGCAACGACGCGCATGGGAGGAGATCCTCCATCGCGTGGACACGCGTCTGGGAACGGCGGATGTGGCGCGCGCGTTGCGCGTCACGCGCGAGCATCTGTCCCGCGAGTTCGGGGCCGGTGGCGCTCCCAATCTCAAACGCGTGATTGACCTCGTGCGCGTGATCTGCGCGGCCGACCTGCTGGCCAACCCCGGATACGACGTCCCGACGGTCACGAGGGTCTTGCGGTACTCCTCGCCGGGGCATTTCTCCGCCTGCGCGCAGCGGGTGGCGGGGGTGCCGGCCAGTGAGCTGGGCGGTCTGCCGCTGCCCGACGTGCTGGCCCGGTTCGTTCGGGGCCGCACGCGCAGTCGCCTATGAGCGGTGGCGCGGAAGGAGTTGCCCCGCTGGTCATTTGTGATACTTTTCACAAGCCTTCCTGACGCAGAACACAAACGAGCACACACACCGTAACCGATCGATGGCCACCGAATCCACTTTACGCCCTGGTGAATTGAAGGACGTGCTGCTCCGGGAGATCGAGGCGGCGGATCTCCGGGCGCTCGATGTGCAGGATGTCGGAACCGTTCTGGAGGTGAAGGACGGAACCGCGCGAGTCTACGGCCTGGCGTCCGCGATGGCGGGCGAGATGCTGGAGTTCTCGGCTTCGCAGACCGGCGATGTAGTAACGGGACTCGCCCTGAACCTCGAGGAAGACAACCTGGGCGCGGTGATCTTGGGTGACTACCTCAAGCTCCGGGAAGGCGACGAGGTGCGCCGCACGGGGCGGGTGTTCGAGGTGCCCGTCGGGCCGGCGCTCCTGGGACGCGTGGTCAATCCCCTTGGCCAGCCGGTGGACGGGCTCGGGCCGATCAAGGCGACCAAGACGCGGAAGGTCGAGTCGCCCGCGCCTGGGATCGTGCGGCGGCAGCCCGTGAAGGAGCCGCTCCAGACCGGCATCAAGGCGATTGACTCGATGATCCCGATCGGCCGCGGGCAGCGCGAGCTCATCATCGGCGACCGCGGCACGGGCAAGACGGCCATCGCGATCGACACGATCATCAACCAGAAGGGCGAGGACGTCGTCTGCGTGTACGTGGCCATCGGCCAGAAGAACTCCACGGTGGCGGGGGTGGTGGAGCGGCTGAAGCAGTACGGAGCGATGGACTATACGATTGTGGTTGTCGCGAGCGCGTCGGACCCCGCGCCGCTGCAATACATCGCGCCGTATTCCGGCTGCGCCATGGCCGAGTACTTCATGTACGATGAACGGCGGGCGACGCTGTGCGTGTATGACGATCTGTCGAAACAGGCCGCGGCGTATCGCCAGCTATCGCTGGTGTTGCGGCGGCCGCCGGGCCGAGAGGCGTTCCCCGGCGACGTGTTTTACCTCCATTCGCGGCTGCTCGAGCGCGCGGCCAAGCTGTCCGACGCGGCGGGCGGCGGATCGCTCACGGCGCTGCCGGTGATCGAGACGCAGGCGGGAGACGTCTCGGCCTACATTCCCACGAACGTGATCTCGATCACCGATGGGCAGATCTTCCTCGAAACCGACCTGTTCTATTCGAACGTCCGCCCCGCGATCAACGCCGGCATTTCCGTTTCCCGTGTGGGTGGCAACGCCCAGATCAAGGCGATGAAGCAGGTGGCGGGGCGCCTGCGGCTGGACCTGGCCCAGTATCGGGAGCTGGAGGCCTTCGCGCAGTTCGCGTCCGAGCTGGATCAAGCCACGCAGCGGCAGCTGGCCCGGGGCGCCCGCGTGGTCGAGGTGCTGAAGCAGCCGCAATACCAGCCGATGCCCGTAGAGAAACAGATCGCCATCATTTTCGCGGTGACGAACGGGTACCTGGACGACGTGGAAGTGGCCGAGATTCGACAGTGGGAGCGCGACTTCCATGAATTCATGGACGCCCGTCATCCCGAGACGCTGCGGGCGATTCGCACGCAGAAGGCGTTGTCGGAGGAGCTGACAGGGCAGCTCAAGGCCGCGATCGCAGAGTTCAAGAAGCTGGCGCGATAGGCTCATGGCGAAGGCACGCGAACTCCGCCGGCGGATCCGCTCCGTCGAGAACACGCGGAAGATCACCAAGACGATGGAGATGGTGGCCACGTCGAAGCTCAAGCGGGCTCAGGATCGCGTGCTCGCGGCGCGGCCCTACGCCGGGGCGTTATCGGAGCTGATTGGAGATCTCTACACGCCGGACCTCGCCGAACGGTTCCCGCTGTTGCGGCAACCAGCCGGGGCGCCGCGCCGCGCGGCGCTCGTGCTGATCACGAGCAACCGGGGGCTGTGCGGTGCGTTCAACGGCAACCTGATTCGCGTGGCGCGGCAGCGGATGAGCGAACTGCGCGAAGCGGGGGCTGAGGTCGAGCTGCACGGAATCGGACGGAAGGGGATCGGGTACTTCAGGTACGTCGGGCAGGCGCTGGCCTCGCAGCGACAGGACATCGGGGATCGCCCCACGCCGGCCCACGCCGCTGAGGTCATGGCGCCGCTGATGGAGCGGTTCGGCGCGGGGGAGCTTGACGCGGTGGAGGTCGTGTTCGCGCATTTCAAGAGCCCGCTGTCCACCCCGCCGACGGTGATGCGGATTCTTCCGGTGGCGCGCCCGGAGCGAGGAGGGGGTCGAGAGGGGCGAGCGGGCGGTTCGGCGCCTAACTACATCCTCCGGCCCTCGGCGGAGGAGATCGTGGGCGCGGTGCTTCCCCTCTACGTCCGGAATCAGATGTATCGCGCGCTGGTCGAGACGGCGGCGGCGGAGCAGGGTGCCCGCCGCACCGCGATGAAGAACGCCACCGATAGCGCGGGCGAGATGATTGATGTGTTGCGGCGCACGTTCAACCGCGCCCGCCAGGCGCAGATCACGCAGGAGATTGCGGAAATCGTGGGCGGGGCGGAGGCACTGAAGGGTTAATACGGTGTCAGGTGCCGGGGGCCGGGTGTCAGGCGGCCTGATCCCTGGCAGCCGACACCTGACACGCTGAGAGGAAAGCGGCATGGCAGACAACATTGGCAAGGTCGTCCAGGTCATCGGCCCCGTGCTCGATGTGGAGTTCGAGCCGGAGAATCTGCCGGAACTGTACACGGCGCTTACGATAGACCATCCCGGAAACGGCGGGCCGCCGGTGAAGCTCACGGCGGAGGTGCAGCAGCACATCGGGCGCAACCAGGTGCGTGCGGTGGCGATGAGCACCACGGACGGGGTCGTTCGCGGGATGCCGGTGCGCGACACGGGTGGGCCGATCACTGTGCCGGTCGGCGAAGCGGCGCTGGGTCGGATCCTGAACGTGATCGGTGAGCCCGTGGACGAGGGCGCCCCAATTCCCGCAGGGACGGAACGCTGGCCGATTCACCGGGCGCCCCCGGAGTTCGTGGCGCTCGAGCCCAAGACGGAGGTGTTCGAGACCGGTATCAAGGTGATCGATCTGCTCGCGCCATTCGTGAAGGGCGGCAAGATCGGCCTGTTCGGTGGCGCGGGCGTGGGGAAAACGGTCATCATCATGGAGCTGATCAATAACGTGCAGAAAGGACACGGCGGCCGCTCCGTGTTCTGCGGCGTGGGCGAGCGCACGCGCGAGGGGAACGATCTCTATCTCGAGATGAAAGAAAGCGGCGTGTTGGCCTCCTGCGCGCTGATCTACGGGCAGATGAACGAGCCGCCGGGCGCGCGTCTGCGGGTGGGTCTGACGGGCCTCACGGTGGCGGAGTACTTCCGCGACCGAGAAGGGCAGGACGTGCTCGTGTTCATTGACAACATCTTCCGTTTCACGCAGGCGGGCTCGGAAGTCTCGGCCCTGCTGGGGCGCATGCCGAGCGCGGTGGGGTATCAACCCACGCTGGCTACGGAGATGGGAGATTTGCAGGAGCGGATCACGTCCACCAAGAAGGGCTCGATCACGTCGGTGCAGGCCATCTACGTGCCCGCTGACGACATCACCGATCCCGCTCCGGCCACGGCGTTCACGCACCTCGATGCCACCGTGGTGCTCTCCCGAGCGCTCACCGAAATCGGGATTTATCCGGCCGTGGACCCCCTGGCGTCATCCAGCCGGATCCTCGACGCGCAGTACATCGGCGAGAAACACTACCGGGCTGCGGTGGAAACCCAGCGCATCCTCCAGCGGTATAAGGACCTTCAGGACATCATCGCGATTCTGGGGATGGATGAGTTGTCCGAAGACGACAAACTCATCGTCGCCCGCGCCCGGCGCGTTCAGAGGTTCCTGTCCCAGCCGTTCCACGTGGCGGAGGCGTTCACCGGGCGGCCGGGCCGGTACGTGAAACTGGAGGACACGATCGAGAGCTTCTCCCGCGTGGTGGCGGGCGAGTTCGATCACATGCCAGAACAGGCGTTCTACATGGTGGGCGGGATTGACGAGGCCATCGAGCGGGCGAAGGCGCTCGAACAGCAGGCGTGATGCGCGTCACAGTGATCTCGCCCGAGCGGGCGGTATATGACGGTGAGGCGATGGCGGTGGTGGCGCCGGCGTACGACGGCGAGGTGGGCATCCTCCCGCGCCACGCGCCGTTCATGACCCTGCTCGGCCACGGCCGGCTCATCGTACGTGAGGCGGCCGGTTCGGCAAGCTTCGCCGTCCGCGGCGGGTTTCTCCAGGTGCGGAACGACGTCGTGAGAGTCGTTGCCGAGAGCGTACAACAAGGAGGCTCCAATGCGTAGCACACGTTGGATGGTGATGGCAGCGCTCGTCGGAGCACCGGCCGCCGCCGTCGCGCAAGCCACGGGGATGCCGTCGTTCAACGCTCCCTATCGTGCGTTTGCGCGCCACGAGTTCGGCGCGGCCGTGAGCTTCGCCAACTTCGACGCCGGCACCGGACTCGAGGGCGTATATCGTTTCGCGTCGGGACAGTTCGACGTCGGCCTTCGGGGCGGCGTGCTGCTTCCCGATGTGGGTGATACGGAAGCGCTGGTGGGCGTCGAAGCGCGGTATCGGGTCATCACGCACTCAGTGGACTTCCCGCTGGACGGCGCTTTCATTTTCGGTGGGGGCTTCAACATCAACGGTGGAACGGACGTGATCCTTCCGGCCGGGCTCTCCCTGGGCCGGCGGCTGGACGTGGAGAACTCGAACGTCAGCATCATTCCGTACGTGCAGCCCACGGCCGTCATCATCAACGCCGAGACGCTGGGAGGGCGGGACACGGACCTCTTCTTTGCGCTGGGGCTCGGGGCGGATTTCCGCCTGAGTCCGCGGTTCGACGCCCGGGTGAGCCTCGGCCTCGGCGACCTGGAGGGCATCTCCCTCGCGGCCGTCTGGATCCGGTGATCCCCGCGCCGCACTCGGATGGGACGCCGTCGGCATTGACGGGGTCCGGGACCCCTTGTACGTATAGGTCGCCCAACGTTGCATGACCCTTCTTTACTTCTTGTGAGGAGGAGTCTGTGATCAAGACGTGCGTGGCTGGACTTGGTGCGCTCGCGCTTGCCGTCGCGGCCGCGCGGCCCGCCCAGGCGCAGCTGGCTGCGAATCCCGTCTACGTATCGCCGAAAGCGCCGACGGGGCTCACGGTCGCCGCGGACTTCGGAACGACGCTCAGTACCAAGGTCACTGTGGCCGGAACGCCGGTCTCGGCCACCAACAAGCCCAATCATGTCGGGCTGCGGGCCACGCTGGGGCTCCCCATCATCGCCATTGGCGTTGGCGCGGGCCAGTACAACTCGGACGTCACCGGCGCGGACAAGGAGATCCAGTTCGCGGGCAACGTGGGTCTGAAGGTATTCAGCCCGCCGCTGGTGCCCGTGGGCATCGGGCTCAACGCGGGCGTTGGTTACCTCAAGATGGGAAGCGGAGCAACCGCCACGAAATTCGTGAGCATCCCGCTTGGCCTCGGGGTTGCGGTGAAGCCTCCGTCGCCCAGCGTGTCGTTCGAGGTGTGGGGCTCGCCCCGCGTGCAACTGAATGCCGTGAGCGCACCCACGGGAAAGCGGACCCAGGCGGGGATCGGCGCGTCTGGCGGCGTCAACGTCGGCATGCCGATGGGGCTGGGCTTCCACATCGCCGCCGACTGGACAAAGATGAGCGCCAAGGCGTCGGCGGGCACCGGCTCGCTCACGCTGCCGGAGACCAAGACGTTCGTTCTGGGCCTCGGTCTCCATTACACGTTCACCATCCCCGGCCTGCCAATGGTGCCGGTGATATGAGGGTGGTAGGGAAGTAGCGCAGGCGGCAGGGAGCAGGTCACCGCGGCGGGGTTCGGGTTCGGGGGCTCCGGTCTCCACCTAACCCCGCCGTGTTTGCAACGCCATTCACCAATCCACGTTCAGACGCGACGGAATCATGCCCGGACGAGTCACGCGGCGAGTGTTCACCCTGGCGGGCCTGCTCGGCTCGACCGTGGCGGTATCGTCGTGCGCGCACACGTTCGACGCGCGCACGCTGGGCGCGAACGTGAGCCTGGCGTCGCAACCAGGAACGGAGCCGTGTGCGGCGCGGTTTCGCCGGTCGCAAAAGGCCATATTCCTCATCTGGGGACTCATTCCGGCGTCGCGGCCCTCACTCCAGAACGCGTTGGCCGGTCAGCTCACCGGGCAGGCGGAGGTCCGGGATCTGCGCATCTCGGTGCGCAGTCGGTTTACCGATCTCCTGTTCACCGGAATCAGCGCAGGTCTGATCGTCCCTCGAACCGTGACGTTCGACGGTTGCGTCACGACTCGGGCGCCCTGACACCGGCCGGTCCGTCCCTGTTTCGTTCCGCGTGCGGGCCGGGCGCGGGCTTCACACGAATCGCAAAATCGCCTGAGCGGATCGGTCCGCGGCACCGCCCGTGATCGTCCCGCGCGCCGCGAGTCCAGCGCGGCGCGCCGCGCTGGGTTCTTCCAGCCAGCGAATCCACTGCGCCGCCAATCGGTCTGCCGCCGTGCGGCGCGGAATGGACACGGCGCCGCCGGCCGCGATCACGCGATTCGCCTCCTCGGACAGCGTCCCATCACCGTCGCCAAAGAGCAACGGCAGCCCCCAAGCAGCGGGTTCGGCGACGTTGTGCAATCCGCGCCTCTTGAGCCCGCCGCCCACGTAGGCGATTGCCGCCGCCTGATACAGGTCGGCCAGCGTGCCGACACTCGTGAGGTAGAGCACCCGGGCATCCCGCGGTGATGCGTCGTGGAGCGGGCGCGGCTCGTGCGGGACCACGACCAGGCGTGCCTCCGGTCGCTTCCCCGTCACGATCTGGTGTGCTCGCAGCAAGACGCCTTCGTCCTCGGGCTCGGCGCTGCCCGCGATGAGCACGGGATCACCGGTTGCCCACCGCAAGATGTCGCGGGCCGCTGACAGCGAAACGGGCCGCTCGAGAATCTGATCGTGGCGTGGATCGCCGGTCACGGTGATCACGCTCTCGCGAGTGCCGAGCAGGCTGAGCCGTGTGGCGTCTTCGGCCGATACGGCGCCGGCCCACTGAAGGCTTGCGTAGGCCCGCCGCAGCATGGCGCGAACCGGCGGAAGGAGTCGGGTGCTCCGCGGGCCCAGAGCGCCGCCGATCAGCAGGACCGGCACGCCGTGCCGGCGCGCCATCGCCACGAGTGACGGCCAGAGGTCGCCGCGCACGAATACCACGGCGGCCGGCTCGAGTCGCGCAAACAGCGCGTCCGTGACCCGGCGGCTCCCAGAAGGCAGATAGGCCACGCGGTCCGCTCCGAAAGGCAAGGGCCAGCGCTGGACGGATGGCGACGTGTGCGTGAAGATGATGGTCGAGCCGGGCCGGGCCATGCGGAGCCGCCTGGCGACCGGCTGGGCCGTAAGGGCTTCACCAACGGAAGGCGCATGGATCCAGATCAGCGGCCGTCCGCGCTGGTCAGCGGCCCATGCCAGCCAACCTGCCGCCGCGCGCCGGCGACCCGCCAGACTCTCGACGATCTTACCGACCGTCAGCGCCAAGCGACAATCTCGGCCGGAAGGGGTGCGTGAGCCGCTAGAGCCCGCACAGCTGAGCCGCTAGCTTGGGGACCATGTCACTGCCGGGGTACTTCACGGCCACTCGGGCTCCGCGCTACAGCCTGGTGTTTGCTCTTCCACTGCTCGTCCTGTACGAGGCCCTGGCGACGCTGCTTCCCGGAGCGGCCATGGCCGGAGTCCGTAATGGCGCGGACGTCTTGCTCAAGACGGTGTTCGTGGCGTTCGGTGGCCGGACGGGCCTCACGGTCTTCGGCGTCGGATTGCTCGGGCTCGGGGCGTGGTTCGCCTGGCGGGACTGGCGCCGACATCAGGGTCCCCTGCGCAGCGGGGTTTTCGCGGCGATGTTCGTCGAGAGCATGGTGTATGCCGCCGTGCTCGGGACGGTCACGGCGCAGCTCACCGCGATCCTGCTCGCCGGCGTCCCGCTGTCCGTTCCCGCCTTTCAGGGGTCGGCGACCGCCGGGCCCCTGCCACTTGGCACGCAACTGGTCATCTCGCTCGGCGCTGGGATCTACGAAGAACTGGTGTTTCGTGTCCTGCTCGTGTCGGGACTCACCACGGCGGCCGTCGCCCTCGGCGCCCGGCGCTCCGTGGCGATCGCCCTGGCGATTGTGCTCTCGGCGTTGATCTTCAGCGGATTCCACTATGTCGGCCCGTTGGGCGACACCTTTGCCGTGCCCTCCTTCACGTTTCGGGCGATCGCTGGCCTGCTGCTGTCGGCGCTGTATGCCGCGCGGGGCTTCGGGATCGCGGCGTGGACCCACGCGCTGTACGATGTCGGCCTCTCATTGCTCGGCCGGGGGTAATCGAAGGTCTGTCGTTCGTCAGCGCCCGGCCGTGACCGCCGCGTAGATCGAGTCCAGGATCGGCCGCCACACGACGAGCGGCGCCGCTCCAGCCAACAGGGCGCCCTGGACAATGAACGACGGCGTACTGCGCACGCCGGCTCTGGCCAGCGTCTCGGTTTCCGCGTCCACCAGAAACCGCGCACGGCCTGTGGTCTCGCACGACTGAAGCGCATCGACCGTGAGGCCGGCCTGAGCAGCCAACTTGCGGAAGAACGGTTGCGGATCCGCCAGCTGGCCCCACTCAAGCTGCTGCTCGTACAGCAGGTCGTGCATGGTCCAGAACCGCCCGTGCTGGGCGGCGCACATCGCCGCGACGTGAGCCGCAATGGCGTTGCGATGAATGGACGCGATCGGGAAGTTGATGAAGACGATCCGCGCCTTCCCCGTCCGGATGTACTCGCGCTCCAGCCCCGGGAGCGTCTCTTTCCAGAACTCTCGACACGCGGGGCACTGAAAGTCGGCCACCTCGTAGATGGTGATTGGCGCGGCCGAGTCGCCTTTCGTTCGTGAGGGGATGAGTAGATCGGGTTCTTGGTCAACGGCGAGCGGGAGTCCCGGCGTTGCGGCGGCAGCGGCGGGCGAAGTCGCACGTTCGGCGGTCGCGCCTTGCCGGTCCTTCCTGCTCGCCATGGCTGCCACGCCGATCCCGATCAGGGCCAGCACCGCTGCGATGCCTGCGACGGTGACGCGACGTGAGCCACGCCGCTCGCGGTCTGCTCGCTCAGAGGTCATGCCCGCAAGCTCGGCACGCCAGCGCCGGAGCGCAAGCCGATCCTCAATGCCTCCACTCCAGTTGGGCGTTGTCCACCGTGAGCCGCACGCGGACCGGTACCAAACGATTCGTCGTGACCGGCACGTTCCACACGCGTTCCAGGAACGGGTTGTCGCGCAAGCGCCGCCGGGCGCGCAGCCACCAACGGCCGGGGGCCAGGTCAACGCGGATGCTCCCGGTCGAGTCACTCACGGCGCGCATTCCCTGCCGACCGGTGCGAGCGATGCGCCGGGCGAGCAGCGAATCGTATCCGCCGTAGGCCGACCGCTCCCAACGGCGCATCGCCTCGGAGGCCAGCGCCGCCTGGTCGGCCAGTTCGCGGTATTCGCTGCGCGCGGCACGGTCCCGCGCGGCCGTTCGCTGGCCCAGGCGATCGTACAGCCCGCGGAGCCGGCCGTACGCGTTGCGATACTCCGGTGTTCTCCGGTCCGCACCCCGCAGCGAGTCGGCGAGGGCCTCGACGCTGTCGCGCGTCGCCTGCCATCCGCTGTTGCCGACCGCAGCCTGCTCGCGGCGCCGGAAGCCTTGCATCGCTTCTTCCAGCTCGGGGAAGCGGGGGGGTGGCGTGCGCGCTGCGGCGGTCAGCGAATCGAACAAGGCCTGTGGGTCCACGGGCACGATCACGACTTCGAAGCCGGCATCCGGCCGCCCGTCGTCTCGGACGATCTGAAGATGGAGTGCGCTCTGCTCGGCACAGCCGGCGGCCGCGAGCAACAGGACGAGACACGCCGAGGCCGGCCACCGCCGCCACGCCCCGGTCCAGACGCTTGGTGTCAGTCGACGATGGTCTCGGGGAAGATGTACTTGCGGGGATCTACCGTGCGGCCCCAGACCTCCACCTCATAGTGCAGGTGCGGCGAGGTGGAAATCCCGGTGTTGCCAACCAGCGCGATCTCGTCCCCGCGCTTCACCCGCTGGCCGATCCGCACCAGGATCTTGGAGCAGTGGGCGTAGCGCGTGACGACGCCGTACCCGTGGTCAATTCGCACGGTTCTCCCGTAGCCGGGCTCGTCGAGTTGGACCTCGATCACCAGGCCGCCGGCCGGGGCCACGATCGGCGTCCCGATGGGCGCCGAGATGTCGATTCCTTCGTGGGGGCGCGCCTGGTGGTAGATCGGGTGCATGCGCGCCTGGGCGAACCGCGACGTCAACCATCCGCTCGTCGGCGATATTGACGGCGTCTGCGCCAGGCGGTGGACGTGGACCTGCAGGCTGTCGTGCGCCTCCTGGAACGACCGCGCGAGGAGATTGGCGCGCCGCGTGAGCGCTTCCACGTCATTGCGGAGCTGGAGGGCCGTGCGCCCATCAATGTCGGCGGCGAGCAGCTGATCATTGGCTGACAACTCTCCGCTGGGTCCGCCGATGCCGGCTTGCTGCACGCCAGGGTCTCTCGCTTCGAGCCCGGCAAGCAGCCGCACCTGCTGGTCGCGCACCATGATCGTGGCGATGGTATCGCTCACGTTGTCGAGCAACGCGCGGGTGCGCACCAGCTCCTGGGTGAGCAGGAGGTTGACGCGCTCCAGCCGTTCGAGCCGCGTAATGTCTATGGCTCGCGTGACGGCGGCCGTGGCGAAGCCCAGGAGTCCAATACCCAGCACCGCGCCGGTTCCCAGCACCGTGCGCAGCAGCCAGGACGAGACGGTGACGGTCCGTGTCGTCCCAGACCCGTGAGGCACCCACGCAAACGTCCAGCGGGTCTTGGGCATGGAGGCTCAGATTCCTTTCACCACGAGTTCCTGAGGGGTGCGTGCATCGGCCGCGTGTTGCGTCAACGCAAGCCCCACCAGAAGGCCGGCTATAGTAGGGCGCCAACCTAGTAGTTGTCAACCACCGGCGTCACATTTACAACCTATTGATTTATAGTGACTTAGCCGGCTCAGACCGCGGCTTCGGGAATAAGGGTGGTAGCTTTTGCACCTTGAGCCCCCCCACCTGGGGTCGATCCAACGTTCCCCAGCCCGCGGCCGAAACGGGGGTGTTCAGCCCAATCGCCGCCCACAGTTGCTGGGTCTTGCCGGGCATGAACGGGCTGGCCATCAGCGTGATTCTCACGAGGGCTCGGGCCAGGGCGGCCAGGGTCCGGTCCAACGGCTCCGCCTCGCCGCGCTTGACGAGGTTCCAGGGGGCCATCTCTTCAACGAAGCCGTTGGCGCGATCCACCAGTCGCCAGACGTGAGTTGCCCCTTCGTGCAGGCTGAACTCGTCCATGGCCGTGCGATAGGCGGCGATGACTTCCTCTCCCACGGCGTCCAGCGCCGTGGATTCGCCGTTCTCGGGGACGATTCCGTCGCGGTATCGCGCGGTCATGGCCAGCACACGGCTCGCGAGGTTGCCATACCCGTTGGCGAGGTCTGCCTCGTAGCGGGCGTCGAAGCGCTCCCACGTGAAATCCCCGTCTCCATCCCAGGGGACCTCGCGCAACAGGAAATACCGTAGCGCGTCGGCTCCGTAGCGGCCGATGGCATCCTTCAGCTCCACTCTGACGCCGGCCGTCTTGGAGAAGCGCTTGCCCGAGAAGTTCACCCAGCCGTGGGACCACACGGCGCGCGCAACCGGCAGGTCGGCCGCCATCAGCATGGCGGGCCACACGGCGGCGTGGAAGCGGACGATATCCGGGCCGATGATGTGGAGATCCGCGGGCCACCATTCGTCGAATCCGGCATCCGGGAAACCCGTGGCTGCCAGGTAGTTGATCAGGGCGTCAAACCACACGTACACCGTGTGCGTCTCGTCGCCGGGCCAGGGAATGCCCCAGGGGAGACGGGCCCGACTGATCGAGAGATCTTGCAGGCCGCTTACCACGACGTTCCGGATCTCGTTGAACTTGGCTTTCGGCCGCACGTACGTCGGGTTGGCGTCGTAGATCTCGATGAGCCGGTTGCTGAACTCCGACAACCGAAAGAAGTAGTTCGGTTCCTCGACCCAGCGGATCTCGAGCGTGGGATGTTCCGGGCACCGGCCGTCCACAAGGTCTTTCTCCTGCTTGAACGCTTCGCAACCCGTGCAGTAGTACCCGCGATACACACCGCGATAGATGTGCCCGCGCTGCTCGATGCGACGCAGCAGTTCTTGCACGGCGCGATGGTGCCGCGGCTCGGTGGTGCGGATGAAGTCATCCGGTTGAATGGAGAGATCGCGCCAGGCGCCCAGGAACCGGTCGGCCATGCGGTCCACCCATTCCTGCGGCGTGAGGCCCGCCCTGGCGGCGACCTCGACCACGTTCTGGCTGTTTTCGTCCATACCCATGAGGAAACGCACGCGGTCGCCGCGCAGCCGGCGGTACCGGGCCACGCAATCCGCGCCGATCTTCTCGAAGGCGTGCCCCACGTGTGGGTCGCCGTTCGAGTAGTCAATCGCCGTGGTGAGGTAGAACCGATCAGCCACCGGGGGACTCGGCGCCCGGTGGGTTGTCGCCGGAGGAGGGGCCGGGCCCGCGTGGCGGGTGGCGCCGGCCGCCGCGGCGCCGGCGGCGTCGCCGACGTGGACCGCTGCGCTGTTCGCTCTCCGGAGGCGCTGCCGTCGGCGGTCCGGCAGTCACGTCGGGTCCGGGTGCCAGTTCGGAGACGGCAGGTTCGCGAGGCGGATGGGTATTGCTGGGCTCTGTCGCCTCTCCCGTTTCGTGTCGCAGCTCGGGGAGCGTGAGTGCGCGGCTGGTGCCGTCTTCGGCACGGAGCAGGACGCGCTCGCGGAAGATGTCAATCGCAAGCACGCGCTCCGCACCGCGGGACGTCTGGATGGTCCGCCCTTCCTTGGGAAAGCGACGCCTGCTGGCAACGTAGAACTCGTGCTCGTATCGGAGGCAGCAGAGCAGGCGTCCGCATCCACCCGAGATCTGCGCTGGATTGAGCGACAGGGACTGGTCTTTGGCGAGGGACAGGCTGACGGGTCGAAGCTCGGTCAGCCACGTGGAGCAACAGTACTGCCGGCCGCATCGTCCGACGCCGTCGAGTCGCTTGGCCTCATCGCGCGCGCCGATTTGTCGCAACTCGATGCGCGTGCGAAACAGCGCGGCAAGGTCTCGCACCAGTTCGCGGAAGTCCACGCGCTGTTCGGCGGTGAAGTAGATCGTGAGCTTTTTGCGGTCCCACTGCCACTCGGCATCCGACACCTTCATGGGGAGGTCGTGCGCGCGCACGCGCTCGATGACCTTGCGGCGCACGTCTTCTTCCGCTTTCCGGAGCTCGTCGGCGAGATGCGTGTCCTCGGCGCTGGCACGCCGCACGACGCGGCCCTTGGGCTCCGGCGCCGCGCCACTCGCGCAGCCGGCGCACGCAATGCCACACTTGCGCGTGGCGACATCGCCGGCGGCGGTGATCGTGCCCAGGTCCAGCCCACGATCGGCCTCGACGAGCACGGCGCCGCCGAGTGGGACGTCGGGGCCGCTGTCCCACGTGAAATACTCCTTGCGGTTGCCCTTGAACCGCACTTCGACGAGTTCCGGCACTTAGGCCTCGAGCACGCGGCCCATCTTGAGGTACTTCTCGGCCCTGCGCTGGCGTAGCTGCGCCGGGGGTTGGCCGTCCAATTCCCTGATATGCCGTTCGAGCGCGTCCGCCAGCGCACGGGCCGCCCCGTCCGGGTCCGCGTGCGCGCCGCCGGCGGGCTCGGGTACGATCTCGTCAATCACGCCGAGGTTCATGAGATCGGCCGCCGTGAGCTTGAGCGCCTCCGCCGCGCGCTCTTTTTGCGAGGCATCTTTCCACAAGATCGCCGCGCAGCCTTCGGGCGAGATCACCGAGTACACCGAGTTCTCGAGCATCAACACTCGGTCGGCCAGTCCGAGCGCCAGCGCCCCTCCTGAGCCCCCCTCGCCGATGACGGCGGCGATGATGATCGTCTCGAGCGCCGCCATCTCCGCGAGGTTCCTCGCGATGGCCTCTGCCTGCCCCCGCTCTTCCGCGCCGAGCCCGGGGTACGCCCCGGGTGTGTCAATCAGCGTGATGACCGGCGCGTGGAACCGCTCGCCGAGTTGCATCAGCCGCAGCGCCTTGCGGTAGCCCTCCGGGTGCGGCATGCCGAAGTTGCGGCGCAGGTTTTCCTTGGTGTCTCGTCCCTTCTGCTGGCCGATCACCACCACCGGCCTGCCGTTCAGCCGCGCCCAGCCGCCCACGATCGCCGGATCGTCACGGTACAGCCGGTCGCCCTTGAGCTCGACGAAGTCGGTCATCATGCGGCTGATGTAGTCGAGCGTGTACGGCCGGCGTGGATGTCGGGCCACTTGCACGCGCTGCATCGGCGTGAGGCCGGCGTAGATCTCCCGTCGCAGTTCCTCGAGCTTCTTCTCCAGCGGCGCGATCTCGCGATCCACGTCGAGTTGTCGCTCGGAGGCGATCTCCCGCAAGTGGTCAATCTGTCGCTGGAGATCCGCCAGCGGCTTCTCGAAGTCGAGCAGGGGAATGGCGGCCATCAGGGGCTCAGCGGGCTCGCACCAGCCGCACGTGCTCGGCGCCGAGCAACTGCCGCAGCCCGTCGAGCAGCGTCTCGGTCAACTCCACGCGCAGGCGCTGCGATCTGAGCCGGGCCGCATGCCCGTTGCCGTCACTCCACTCGATGAGGATCGGGGCCGGGCCGGGGTGCGCGGCGCAAAGCGCGGCGGCGGCGCGCGAGACGTCGCGGCCCGGTCCTTCGCCGGCCCGCCAGGAGAGGGCGAGCCCCACGGCACCGGAACGCTTGAGGTCCTCGAGCGGCTGAGCGGCTTCCACGACGAACGGGGCGCGGTCCTCTCCCCGGTCCCGCGCGCTGTAACTGCCGGTCAGCAGGAGGGCTGCGTCGGGCACAATGATCTGCGACAGCTTGCTCCACGCCTCGGGGAACACGATGGCCTCCGCGACGCCGTGGAAGTCCTCCAATGTGAGGCGCGCGTATTCGGCTCCCGACTTGCGGCTGATCCTGCGGCTCACGGCGGTCACCACGACGGCCGCAGTGACCTGGTGCTCGCTCCAGGTGCCGAGCGTCGCCGTGGTGCGCGTGCCGAACAGCGCCACCTCGTCGCGGAAGCGCTCGAGCGGGTGGCCGGAGATGAAAAACCCAATCACTTCCTTCTCCCGAGCCAGACGCTCCGCCTCCGACCACGGCTCGACGTCGGGCAGCGCGGGTGCTGGAACGCCCGCGTCGTCCCCCTCGTCGAACAGGGTCGCCTGTCCCGCTTCGCGTTCGGCCTGTCGCAGTTGCGCCGACGCGAGCGTGGTGTCGAGCGCCGCCACGAGTTGCGCGCGGTTGTCGTTCAACTGATCGAGCGCGCCCGCCGCGATCAGCGACTCGATCACCCGCTTGTTGCACAGCCTCAGGTCCAGTCGCTCGCAGAAATCGGCGAGCGAGGTATACGGTCCGCCCGCCGCCCGGCCGGCGAGAATGGACTCGATGGCGCCCCACCCCACGTTCCGAATGGCACCGAGGCCGAAGCGGATCTCGTTGTCCGCGGTGACGGTGAACTTCCAGCCGGACTCGTTGACCGAAGGCGGCAGTACGCGGATTCCCAGGTCGCGCGCTTCCGCGATGTAGGCCACGACCTTCTCGCTGTTGCCGATTTCGGATGACAGCAAGGCCGCCATGAACTCGGCCGGATGGTGGGCCTTGAGCCAGGCGGTCTGGAACGAGAGGATGCTGTAGGCGACGCTGTGCGACTTGTTGAACCCGTAGCGGCCGAAGGTCTCGATCTGCCCCGCGATGTCTTCGATCGCGCGGCGGTCGTGGCCTTGTTCCACCGCGCGGGCGACAAAGCGGCCCAGCTCCCGTTTGATCAGGTCCTTGTCTTTTTTCCCCACCGCCTTACGCAGCACATCGGCTTCGGCGAGCGTGAACCCCGCGAGCACGTTGGCGATCCGCATCACCTGTTCCTGATACAGAATCACGCCGTAGGTGGGTTCCAGCACCTCTCGCAGCGCCGGGTGCGGGTAGCGCACCTTCTCTTCGCCGCGTTTGCGCCGGATGTACACCTGGTGCATGCCCGAATCGAGCGGGCCGGGCCGCACCAGCGCGTTGGTGGCCACGAGGTCGTCGAACCGATCGCAGCGGAGTTGCCGCAACATGTCCGTGCCGAGGGCCGACTCGAACTGGAACACGCCGGCCGTGCGGCCGTCGCGCAGGAGGCGATACACCGCTGGATCGTCGAGATCGAGCTGATCCATGTCAATGGCGATGCCCTTGCGCTGCCGGATCATCTCGACCGCGTCGTGGATCACCGTGAGCGTCTTGAGACCGAGGAAGTCCATCTTCAACATGCCGACCTGCTCGAGGCCGATCATGTCGTACTGCGTGATGATGCCTTCCTCCTGCTCACTGTCGCCGCCGGCCTTTTGCACGGCTGTGCACACGGGCACGTAGTCGTCGAGCGGCCCGGGCGCGATGACGATGCCCGCCGCGTGGACGGAGGCGTGGCGCGACAGGCCCTCGATGCGACTGCTCAGATCCAGGAGCCTGGCCACGGTGCCGTCCGACTTCCGCAGCGTGGCAAGTTCGGGGACCTTCTGGGCAGCCTCTTCGATCGGCAGCGCGTACGCCGGTCCCGACGGGATCAGCTTCGCGATGCGGTCCGCGTCGCTCACCGGCAGGCGTAGCACCCGGGCCACGTCGCGCACCGCGGCCCGCGCCTTCAGGGTCCCGAACGTGATGATCTGCCCCACGCTCGAGCGACCGTAGCGCTGCCGGACGTACTCGATCACCTCTCCCCGCCGCTCGAAGCAGAAATCCACGTCAATGTCCGGCATCGAGACGCGCTCGGGGTTCAGGAATCGCTCGAACAGCAGGTCGAACCGCAGAGGATCCACGTTCGTGATGCCGAGCGCGTACGCCACGAGAGACCCCGCGGCGGATCCGCGTCCCGGGCCCACGGGAATGCCGCGCTCCTTCGCCGCGCGGATGAAGTCGTGGACGATGAGGAAGTAGCCCGCGTATCCCGTCTTGGTAATGACGCCCAGCTCGTAGTCGAGTCGCTGCTGGATCTCGGGCGGGAGCGGCGTGCCGTAGCGATGTCGCGCTCCCTCGGTGGCGAGTTCAATCAGCAGATCGTTATCCGACGCGTACTCGGCGGGGCGCGGGAACTGGGGCAGGAAATAGCGCTTCTCGAAATCGAATTCGCACAGATTTGCGATGCGCTGCGTTTCCGTCAGGAGTTGCGGTCTGCCGGGATACAACGCGGCCATCTCGGCTTCGGACTTCAGGTAGCTCTCTTGTCCCACGAAGCGAAACCGCTGCGGGTCGTCGAGGTCTTTCCCGGTGCCGATGGCGAGCAGCACGTCATGCGCTTCGGCGTCCTCGCGCCGCAGGTAATGCGCGTCGTTCGTGAGGACCACCGGTAGGCCAAGCTCCTGGGCCAGGCGGAACATGCCGTCGGCCACGACCCGCTCTTCCGCGATGCCGTGATTCTGCACCTCGAGCCAGAATCCGTCCGGGCCGAACGTTCGGGCCAACCACTCGGCGGAGCTTTTGGCGGCTTCGTAGTTGTTCTGGCGCAGCCAGAGGGACACCTCGCCGGACAGGCAGGCGGCGAGACACACCAGGCCTTCGGCGTAGCGTTCGAGGACTTCGCGATCCACGCGCGGCCGGCGATAGTACCCCTCGAGGAATCCGATGGACGACAGTTTGATCAGGTTCTTGTATCCCGTACGATTGCGCGCGAGGAGCACGAGGTGCGAGTAGTACGCCGGCGCGCCGGGCGCCTTTTCCCGGGCGTGCCGCGACCCAAACGCCACGTATGCCTCCACGCCCAGGATGGGCCGGATCCCGGCCGCCCGGGCTTCCGTGTAAAACGTGCAGGCTGCATACAGGTTGCCGTGGTCGGTCACGGCGAGGGTGTCCATCCCCAGTTCCTTGGCGCGCGCTACCAGTTCCGGCACGCGGTTCGCGCCGTCCAGCAGCGAGTACTCGGAATGGGTGTGGAGGTGGGCGAAAGGCATCAGCCGTTTGTTTGGGAACCGACGATTCGGACGGACCCGAAATGATAAGCTAGTGTCCCGCCGACTCGTCGCGCCAGAGGTTGCGAGCCGTGACGGAGATCATTGTCAAACCCGCGAGGGCCCCCGTATGTTGCGCCGGTGTTCAACCTCACCCGGCGTTTCACCCTCCTGGCGGTTCTCGCGGTCGGCGCGGCGTGCGGCGGCGAGGACGTCGTCGAGTTCATACCGGAGACGATTGAGAAAGTCACGAGCGCCGACGCGCAAACCGCGCCGGCCGGCGGGTTCCTCGCCAGGCCGCTCGCCGTCATCGTGCGCACGGCGGATGGGACCGGCGCCCGGCGCGCCGCGGTGCGCTGGAGCGTCACCGGTGGGGCGGGCGCCACGCTGTCCGATTCGACGACGGTGGCCGACGGCAACGGCCGCGCGGAGGTTGCGGTCAAGCTGGGCACCACACCCGGCGCGTACACGATCCGCGCACAGATCGTCGAGCAGCCGGACCGGTCGGTGAATTTCACGGCGTCGGCCACGGCGCCGCCCGCGCTCACGGGGATATCGCCGACGTCGTTCGGCGGCGGCGACACGATCGCCGTTTCGGGTTCCGGCCTCGACACCACCGTGACGGTGGACATCGGGGGCGTCCCCACGCGGCGCGTAGGCGGCAACGGGAGCACCACGACCGTCGTCGTGGCCCCGGTGTGCCTCGCACCAGGAACCGTGAGCGTTCGGGCCCGCGCGGGCGTGGCGCTCTCCAACGAGCTGTCCGGCACCTACACCGCGCCTTCGGCGTCCGAGGCACTGCACCTCGCCGTGGGTGACTACGCGGCAGTGGAGCCCGCACGGGTGGCGGGGTGCGTGTTACTCCCGCCCGCGACTTCCGACACGGCCGAGTATCTCATTGCGCCGCAGGCGGTGAGCGCCATCCCGGGGGACTCGATGTCCTATCGGCTGCGGGGCGACTCGGCGACGTTCGTGCTGGCGCGGTCCGCGGCCCGCGGGGCAGTCTCGTTCGGTCTGCAATTCCATGATGCGCTGCGCGAGGCGGAGGCGGAGTATGCCCGTCGGCCACGGACGGCGCTCACAGAGGCCCCGTTGGGGGCACCTACGGCGGTCGAGCTGTCCGTGGGCGACCGCAGGCAGTTCCGCGTGTGCAATCAGCTCCGGTGCAGCGATCTGGACGACTTCAGCGCGGTGGACGCCGAGGCGAAATACGTGGGGCAGCACGCGGCGATCTACCAGGATCGCGCCGCGCCGGCCAACGGTTTCACCAAGGCGCATTTCGACAGTCTGGGCGCGGTGTTCGACGCGCAACTGTACGACGTCGCCACGCAGGCGTTCGGCGCCGAATCGGACGTGGACCGGAATGGCCGCGTGCTGATCCTGTTCACGCCGGTGGTCAACAAGCTCACGCCCTCCAACCAGTGCGGTCAGTCGTTCGTGACCGGGTTCTTTTTCAGCATCGACATTGACCCGACCTTCGCCAACGACGAGCGATCGAATCACGGGGAGGTGTTCTACGCCATCGTGCCCGATTCGACGCAGACGGTGACGTGCCGTCACACGGTTTCGTCCGTCCTGCGGCTCGTGCCGGTGACGTTCATTCACGAATTCCAGCACATGATTAGTTACTACCAGCACGTGGTGCTGCGCGCGGGGCAGGCCGAGGAGCTGTGGCTCAACGAGGCCATGGCGCATCTCTCCGAGGAGCTGGGCGCGTTCCGGTTCCTGAGCCTCGGCAACCGGCGCGCGTTCTCCGACTTCGCGCTCGGCAACCTGCTGAACGCGTACCGGTACCTCAAGGAGTCGGAAGACTGGCACGTGCTGTTTTCCGTGTCGCCGGGATCGCTGGAAGAGCGCGGGGCGTCGTGGCTGTTCATTCGGTGGGTGGTGGATCAGTTCGGCGACAACGTGATTCGCCGCCTCGTGGAGACGCGCCTCACGGGACAACAAAACGTGGCCGCCGCCACCGGGGAGCCCGTTCCCCGCCTACTCACGCAGTGGTTCCTCGCCAACTACGTGTCCGATCTCACGGGATTCACCGCGCCGGCCCGGCTGAAGTTCGCTCGCTGGCGTTTCCGCACCACGTACGCGGACCTGAACCGCCAGTCGCCATCCACGTTCGATCGGCCGTTCCCCATCGTGCCGATGGCGTTTGTCGGCGGAGGAATCGACGCGACCGGCATGCTGCGGTCCGGGTCCGGTCCCTATTTCCGCGTGCTGGTGCCACCCGGGCCGCGCGGGGCCGCGCTGCAACTGACCGATGGATCGGGCGGCGCGCTGGGCGCGAACGAGGCGCGTCTCAACCTCATCCGGATCCGGTAACTCGTGAACTTCGTGGCGCGGCCGCTCCCGGCCGCGGCCCTCGTCCTCTCGCTCGCCGCTGCGCGCGGACTCGCGGCGCAGACCGCAGGGGTCCCGAGCGTGGCCCTCCTTCCCGGGTCCGTGCGGAGCGCGGGGCTCCAGGGCGCAGGCGCCGCACTGGTGGGCGACGCCGGGGCCGTGTTCACGAACCCTGCCGGCCTTGCCACCATCCATCACGTCTCGCTCGAGGGGACGTGGCGCAGCGAGGTGCCGCTGCGGCTGTTGACGGGCGCGATGGGCTGGCGGCTCGGCCAGTTTGACGTCGGCGTGGGCATTCAATACCTCGGTCATGATTCGGATCGCGTGGCGGGACAGGACGCTCCGTACGAAGCGCTCGGCGTGGGCTCGTTGGTGTATCGCCGGGGGCTAATCGCCCTTGGCGGGTCGGTACGGCATGTCCGGCTGAACACGGTCGGGGTCCCCGAGCGCGCCACAAGCGGCGATATCGGGCTGGCGATTGCCGTGTTCGACATCATGGCGTTGGGCGTGAGCTGGCGAAACATCGGCGGGAACTGGGACGAGCGATCGAACCTCACGCTGCCCCGGAGCACGCAGGCCGGTTTCACCATGAACTACGTGGATCCGCTGGAGGCGTTCCGATTGCTCTCGACCATCGAGATCTCCTGGCACCCAGCAATCGGGAGTCGTCTCACGCTCGGCGGTGAAGCGGGCATCGTCGTGCGAGGCGTCGGCGTGGTCGGTCGGGCCGCCTACCGATCACGGCCCGCGGGGAGCGCGGAGCCGCGCGGGACGTACGGCGGGAGCCTGGCGCTGGGTGGTCTCCAGCTGGATTACGCGTACGCCGCGAGCGACGTGCTGGGCGACCGCGCGCACCGGGTCGGCATGAGACTGCGGCTGTAGGACGCGACGTCGTCTGTGGTCCGTTGTCCATCATGCGCGGGGGGCCGTTGAGGCGGGCGTTCCGGGTCGCCGCGGTGACCGGGGCCGCGCTCATTGCAGCGCTCGCGGCGGCGGCGCTCGCCTTCGGCGAGGTCCGGTTCCTGCTGCGCGCCGCCTACGAGGAGGCGCGAATTCTTGCCCGCCGGCGTCCGCTCGCTGAACTGGTTCGCGACTCTACCGTTTCGCCATCCCGCCGCACCCAGTTCGAGCTGGTTCTCGCCGCTCGCTCCTTCGCCGCCGAATCGCTGGGGCTCGCCGCCGGAGAGACCTACACCCAATTCACGGACGTCGGCCGTGACACGCTGCTGCTGGTGCTCACGGCGAGTCCGCGCGATCGACTGACGAGCTACGTGTGGCGCTACCCCATCGTGGGCGTGGTGCCGTACAAAGGCTTCTTCGATCCCGCCGCCGCCAGCGACGCCGCCCGGGACCTCGAGGCGCGCGGGTATGACACGTATCTCCGGCCCTCGGGCGCGTTCTCCACGCTCGGCTGGTTCAACGATCCGCTCCTTTCCACCGCGCTGTCGGAGGATCCCGTGTTCCTCGTGGCCACGGTGATTCACGAGATCACGCATAACACGCTGTTCGTTCCCGGCGCCGTGCCGTTCAACGAGAGCTTTGCGTCATTCGTGGGATTTCGGGGAGCGGAGCGATTTTTCGAATCACGCGGCGACGGCGCGGCGGCCTCGCGAGCGCGGGCGATCTGGCATGACGAGATCGTGCTGAGCGAGTTCTACGCGAGCCTCGCCGCGACGCTCGAGGCGGCGTACGGTCAGCGTCTCAGGGGCGCAGCGTTCGAAGCAGCGAGGGAGCGGATCTTCGCGGACGCGCAGGCCGCGCTCGCCGCCGGGCTCGGCGGGAAGTTCGCTCTGTACGACGGAGCCCGAATGGCGCGCGTGCCGCTCAACAACGCCCGGATCATCGCGGCTCGGTTGTATCGTACGCGGCTGGATCTGTTCGACCGGGCGCTCGAGGCGCGCTCCGGTGACCTTCGAGCGGCGACGGCGGCGATCGTGGCTGCCGTGCGCGGTGCGGCCGGGCGCGATCCGTTCGAGGTCACGGAGGAGCTGGGCCGGCCCTAATCGCTGGCGTGGCGAATCGCTTGGCGGCACGGGCGCGCGCTTTCGCGCGCTCGACGTCACGGTCCCGCGGTGGGGCCGTGGTGACCAGCGAGTCGAGCAGGCGCTGCACCACGTCCGCCACCTGGTCCACGGCTCGATTGAACGCCGGCTCGTTATGGTGAGACGGCTTGGTGAAGCCACTCACCTTACGAACGAACTGGAGCGACGCCGCACGCACTTCGTCCGGGGTCACGGGCGGGGCAAAGTTGAACAGCGGGCGGATGTTCCGGCACATGATGCGGACCCGGGGTGGAAGCTTCGGCAAGCTCGTGAGCTCGCGAACGATTGACAAGGCCTTGTGCGTCGCTCGCCGTGGCGGGGCGAGCGCGAACGACGTCCTGGGGGCCTCATCCGCGCTCGCCTCCGTCTTGCGCCGGGTGCCTCGCGCGGCGATGCTCCCTCGCCCCAAAATCCGACGCTGACCCATGCCGTTCACCGCCGCCACGCTCGCGTTCCTGCGCGGGCTCAAGAAGAACAACACGAAATCCTGGTTCGAGGCCCACCGCGCCGAGTACGAGGCGCACGTGCGCGGGCCCATGCGCGAGCTGATCGAGGAGATGGACGTCCGGTTCGCGCGCTTTGCTCCCGAGATCACCGGCGACCCCAGGCGCTCGATGTTCCGGATCTACCGAGACATTCGGTTTTCCAAGGACAAGTCGCCCTACAAGACGCACGCCGCCTGCTGGTTTCATCATCGGGACGCCGATCGGCGAGTGGGGAGCGAGGCGGAGGGTGGCGGTGCGGGGTTCTACTTCCAGATCGCGCCGGGCGATTCGTTCATCGGCGCCGGGATCTGGATGCCGCCCCGCCCGGTGCTGAACCGGGTCCGAGATGCCATCGCGGAGCATCCTCGCGGCTTCGAGCGCGTGGTGCTGGCTCGTTCGTTTGTGCGGCGGTTCGGCGGGTTGCATGAGGAGGCCGTGCTGAAGCGAATGCCGCGCGGCTTTTCGGAGGATCACCCCGCGGCCCGCTGGCTCCGCTTGCAGTCGTTCACGACCGGTTGGGTGCTGACCGACAAGCAGGCCACGAGTCCCCGGCTGGGCGCACGGTTGGAGGCCGACTTCACGGCCATGCTGCCGCTGGTGCGGTGGCTCAATGCCGCGTTGGGACTCAAGCCCGCCGAGCGTCGGTGACGCGGGCGCGGTGCATTGTTGCGGTGTGGCATGTCATGTACTTGCTGTGACGTAACCGATCGCTGGTTCGACGAGCGGATGGCGGAAGGTGATCTCCGCCAGTACCAGCGGAAAGGCCCTAACGACGCAACTCGGATCTTGCTGGCCGCGGTCCGGCAGCACGCACCAGGCGCCGCGACGCTACTGGATATCGGCTCGGGGGTCGGGGTGATCGCGCACGAGTTGTTGCAGGACGGCGTTCGCCAGGCCACGGTGGTGGACATGTCGCGGGCCTATCTCGCGGCGGCCCGGAGCGAGGCGGAACGGCGAGGGACTGCGGGGCGTACGCGATTCGTGCATGGCGACTTCGTGGCGGTGAGCGACGGGCTTGAGCCGGCGGACGTCGTGACTGCGGAGCGCGTGGTCTGCTGCTATCCCGACGGCGAGCGCCTGCTCGCGACGGCGGCGGCGCGGTGCACGGTTGCGCTCGCGCTGTCTTATCCACGGGACGTGTGGTACGTGCGAGCGGTGATCGCCCTGGAGAACCTGGTGCGGCGCCTGCGCGGGAAGGCGTTCCGCACGTTCGTGCATCCTGTTGGCGTGGTTCGGGGGACGCTCGAGCGCGGCGGGTTGCGGCGCGTCTTCAGCGAGGACACCGTGGTGTGGCGCGTAGAGGTGTACGTTAGGAACGGACGGTTCTGAGAGTCCCCGTTCTGGCTGCGGTCGGGGCGGACGGATCGCCCCTCAAGCGTTGCGAGCGCGAGGGCGGGTATCGCGAGATCGTCAGGCGCCACGAGCGTCCCGTGACTCGCTATCTGTCCACCCGTTCTCCATCGGCGAGTTGACGCACGGCGAGCCCGTACCGCCTCCGGGCGACTGGTTGGCCGCCGGAACCGGTGAGGATCACGCGGAGATCTGGGACCGGCTCGAAACACGGGGCGGCTTTCCCGAGCCGTGCACCCGGAACGATCCCCGGCAGCATCAGCGCTGGTCCACGCAGCGACGCACCGTCCTGGTGCGCGAGGACCTGCGCGACATTTCGCAGGTGCGGCAACTCGCGCTGGTCGAGCACCTGGCACTGCTCCTTCCCGGCCGCGTGGGAGCGCCACTCTCGGTCAACGCCCTGCGAAAGGAGCTGGAGGTCGGACACGACACGGTCAGCAACTGGCTCGGGTTGCTGGAACGACTGTACTACTGCTACCGAATCCCACCTTATGCCCGGCGCATCGCCCGGAGCCTCAAGAAGGAGCCCAAGCTCTATTTGTGGGATTGGTCTCAGATTAAGGCGCCGGGCGCGCGGTTGGAGAACATGGTTGCGAGCCATCTGCTAAAGGGCCGTGCACGCCTGAAGCGATCTGGGGTACAGCGAGTTCGAGCTCTTCGACGTGCGCGATAAGGAGAAGCGCGAGGTTGATTTCGTTGTGACCGAGCGGCAGCGGGCGGTGGTGCTGGTCGAGTGCAAGGTGTCGGCCGGGCGATTCTTGGCGGCCCTACCGTAGCCCGTCGTCACGCGGCATCGAGCACGGCGCGGGGCGAGCATGGCCGGCACACTCCAGGTGAACCTGCCGGCAAGCGTTTTCACATAGATGCCAAAATACCAGATTCGGTGCCGGTGCCCCCGCTCGCCCATCGCCGTGGAGCCGCGATCCTACCACACCGCGCTTCGTGTTGATCTCCCGTTGATTCCAGAATCCCACGTTTCTCCCGGGCGCGACTGCCGGTCTCCCACAGCCCGGGGGTATAATGTGGAACGTATGTCAGCGACCAGGGTCACCTGGCGGGACGCCCTCGAGATGCCAGAGGACGGTAACCGCTACGAAGCGATCGGCGGGGAGTTGTACGTGAGCCCGCCGCCAAAGCCGCCCCATCAGTGGGTCATCGCCAACCTGTTCCAGGAGCTGTCGGATCTGCTCGTGCGCCCCGGGTGGGGACGCCTGTTCTGCGCGCCGATCGGTGTGGAGTTCGCCGAGACGGAGGAGGGAGTCCAGCCCGACCTTCTGTTTGTTTCGAACGAACGGCTCCACATCGTCACCGAAGACGCCATCCGCGGGGCGCCCGACTTGGTGATCGAGGTCCTGAGCCCCCGGACGGCGCGTCGCGACCGGACCGTGAAGCGCCAGCTGTACCAGCGCCATGGTGTCGCGGAGTACTGGGTCGTGGACCTGGAGGCCAAGCAGGTCGAGGTCTGGCGTTTCGCGGCGGGTATGACGGAGCCCGAGCGGTACGTCGAGGTCGTCCCCGTACGGCTGGGTGGCCGCCAGATCGGCGAAATACCACTCTCCAGGATCTTCGACTGGCCGGGCTAACGGCGGCGAGTCGGGCGTCAATTCCCCCGTAACCGCTCCGCCTCCGCCACCCGCGCCAGCGCGATGGTGTACGCCGCCGTTCGCCACGGCACCTTCTTTTCCTTGACGACGTCCCGCACCGCCCGATACGCCGCGGTAATCTTGGTGTGCAGCTCCTTGTTGACCTCCTCCAGCGGCCAGCGCTGCTGCTGGAGGTTCTGCGCCCACTCGAAGTAGCTCACGATCACGCCGCCAGAATTCACCAGGAAGTCCGGCAGCACCGGGATGCCACGCTCCTCGAGGATGTGATCGGCGATGGGCGTGGTGGGGCTGTTGGCTGCCTCCACCACCACCTTGCAGTCAATCGCGTTCGCGTTGGCCTCCTTGGTGATCACGCCGCCCAGCGCCGCGGGGACGAGCCAGTCGCAGGGGATGCGCCAGAGCTGATCGTTGGTGATCCGCTCTCCGCCCTTGAACTCGGCGACCGGTTTCCGTTCTCGATAGGCGTGCTGAAACAGCCGCGGAACGTCGAGGCCCTTCTCGTTGACGAGCCCGCCGTCCACGTCGGTGGCGGCGACGATCTTTGCTCCCAGCTCGTGGGCGAACTGCGCCACGAACGCCCCCACGTTGCCGAACCCCTGAATCACCACACGGCTCCCGGCGAGCGGCAGCCCGAAATCGCGAGAGTACTCCTGCATGCAATACACCACGCCGCGTCCGGTGGCTTCCTCTCGTCCGAGCGAGCCGCCCAGCGAAATCGGTTTTCCCGTGACCACGGCCGGTGAGTACCCGGCCCGCGCCGAGTATTCGTCAAGCAGCCACGCCATCACCTGCGCGTTGGTGCCCATGTCGGGCGCGGGGATGTCACGATAGGGACCCAGCACAATCGAGATCCGTCGCGTGAAGCTCCGGGTCACGGCTTCCAGCTCGCGCACCGAGAGCTTCCGCGGATCCACCTGCACGCCGCCCTTGGCGCCGCCGAAGGGAATGTCGGCAAGCGCGGTCTTCCAGGTCATCGTGGTGGCAAGCCCGACCACTTCCTCCTCGTCCGCTTCCGGGTGAAATCGGATGCCGCCCTTGCAGGGCCCGCGCGCCCCATTGTGCTGCACGCGGTATCCTCGGAACACCTCGATGCGCCCGTCATCCATGCGGGCCGGAACTTCCACGGTGAGGGAGCGGAACGGCATCCGGAGCAGCGTGCGCATATACGGTTCGAGGCCCAGGAGGTCGGCTGCGACATCGAACTGCGATTTGACAATCGCGCCGGTGCTCATGACGCGAGACGAGTGGTCGCTCATGGAATTCCCGAGAGGGGCGGGTGAGGGTGCAACCAATTTCCGCTCCGGCGTGCGGGGGGCAAGGGCGCGGGTATATTTGCTCCCATGACCGACCATACGACTTTCGTCAATCGCCATCGCGATCGCATCCTGGAGGAACTGAAGACGTTCCTCCGCATCCCGAGCGTTTCCACCACGCCGGCTCACGCGGGCGACTGCCGGCGGGCCGCCGAGTGGCTGGGTGATCACCTGCGCGGGCTGGGTTGCGGCAACGTGAGCTACCTCGGCAGCGACACGCATCCGGTCGTGTGGGCCGAGGGGCCGACCGTGCCGGGCCGGCCCACGGTGCTGGTGTACGGCCACTACGACGTGCAGCCGCCCGACCCCTTGGACGAGTGGGAGAGCCCGCCGTTCGAGCCCACGGTCCGGAACGGCGATCTCTTCGCTCGCGGCGCCACGGACGACAAGGGCCAGGTGTTTTCCATCGTCAAAGCGTTCGAGGCGGTGCGTTCGGCCGGATCGTTGCCGGTGAACGTGCGGTTCCTGATCGAGGGCCAGGAGGAGTCAGGCAGCGTCGTCTTGTTCGATCTGTTGAAGCGGGAGCCCGAGCGCGTCGAGGCGGACGCCGTGCTCGTGTCCGACATGCCGTACTACGCACCGGGGTGGCCGTCGGTGGAAACCGGGCTTCGCGGGCTGTGCTATGCCGAGATCACGGTGCGCACGGCGAAGAGCGACCTGCACTCGGGGCTGTACGGTGGCGTGGCGCCGAACGCGCATGAGGCCCTGGTGCTCCTGCTCTCGCGGCTCAAGACGCCCGACGGCAGAATTCACGTTCCCGGGTTGTATGATGCCGTGAAGGACCCCGGGAAGGAGGTACGCGCGGGCTGGCGCAAGCTCCCGTTCAACGAGCGGCAGTACCTGCGCAAGGAAGTGGGCGCGAAGGCCCTCACCGGTCTCAAAGGCTACACGCCGCTCGAGCGCACCTGGATGCTCCCCACGTTCGAGATCCACGGCATCATGGGCGGGTTCACGGGCGAAGGCGCCAAGACGGTGATTCCCGCCGTGGCCACGGCAAAGGTCAGCCTGCGTCTGGTGCCGAACCAGAAGACCAAGACCGTGGCGCGGCAGCTTCAGGCCGCGTGCAAGAAACTCGCGCCGAAGTACGCGGACGTGTCGGTGAAGTTCCTGCACGGGGCCGATCCCGTGGTGGTGAACATCAACGCCAGACCGTTCAAGCTGATTGATCAGGCGTTCCGCGAGGTGGAAGGGAAAGGCGTGGTGCCCACGCGGTCCGGCGGGTCTATTCCGGTGGTGCCCGCGCTGGGCAAGCGCGGCGCGCCGGTGGTGCTCGCGGGGATCGGGCTCCCGGATGACCGGCTGCATGCGCCGAACGAGAAGATCAACCTGGAGCAGTTCTGGAAGGGCGTGCGGGTGTTTGGGCGGTTCTTTGAGCTGATGGGAGAGACGGGAAAGGCGTGAGCATTACGGCAGGGCGATGACGGGCGAACGCCCGGCGATGTCAGGCGATGAGCCGTCCTCGTAGCTATTCGAAGTCGCATCGCCTGTCATCGCACTCGATCGCCTGTGACCCCCTTGTCATCGCGCTCCAGTTGCTCGATCGCCGCGGCCTGCGGCCGCTGCCCGAACGTTTCCGCAAACCCCAGGATCACCGCGTCAATCGCCCGCGCCCAGAGATCCCGCGGCGCGCGCTCGCCCAGCTCGCGCTGCACGCTGGTCATGACCACGTCCGGGATCCCGCACGGCACGATCAGATCGAAATAGGAAAGATCCGTGGACACGTTGAGCGCGAAGCCGTGCCACGTGACCCACTGCTTCACGTGGATCCCGATGCTCGCGATCTTCCGCGTCCCGCTCCCGCCCCCCGTCCACACGCCCGTGTATCCCTGACGCCGCCCGGCCGGGACGTGCAGGTGATCGAGCGCGGTGATCACCGCCTGCTCCAGCGCTCGCAGGAACCAATGCAGGTCGGCGCGATGCTCGGTGAGATCGAAGATGGGATACCCCACGAGCTGCCCGGGCCCGTGATACGTCACGTCGCCGCCGCGCTCGATCTCGAACAGCTCAACCCCACGCGCCGCCAGTGCCTCGCGCGGCACGGGGAGATGAGCGTCCTGGAATCCGCGACCCAGAGTGACGACCGGCGGGTGCTCGACCAGGAGCAGGACGTCGGTGGCCAGCGTGCGGGCGATGCGTTTCGCCGCGAGCGAGCGCTGAAGCTCGAGCGCCTCCGCATACGGCATGCGGCCCAGGCCAACGACGGACAGCTCGGTGCTCATGCTAGGCCCGGCGGCGTGCCCGGACCGTCGCCCACCCGCCGGAGACGAGCAGCGCCACGCCGTACACCCCAAGGCCGATTCTCCCCGCCACGAGATCGGCCGGCACGGCGATGCCGGCAAGGACGCACGCCAGCAACGCCGCGATACCGGCCGTGACCGCGCGGCGCCAGACATCCTCGATCCCTTTCGCCAGACGCCACGCATGCGCGGCGCCCGCCGCGACGCCGGCCAGCAACGCCACGGTGAGCACCGTGAAGGCCAGGTTGTCTTCTGCCGAGATACCACGATTCGACTGCACGCTGCGGAGCACGACCAGGCCACTGGTGATCAGCACGGCGCCCACGGCTGCCCCGGCGCCAATGCTCGCCAGCGCCTGAGCGACGGGGTCCCGGGTCGCCACCGTCACACGTGCAGTGCGCGACCGAGCGAATCGAGCGCCGCCTCCGCCACGGCCTCCGACAGCGTGGGGTGCGCGTGCACCGCCAGCTCGATCTCTTCCACGGTGTACTCGTTCTCCCGGGCCACGGCCAGCTCGTGAATCATCTCGCTCGCATGTGACGCAACGATGTGGGCGCCCAGGATCTCGCCGTACTTCTGGTCCCGGATGATCTTCACGAAGCCCTCGGTCTCCATGGCGGCGCGGGCGCGGCCGTTGGCGGAGAGCGGGAAGCGCCCCACCACGTAGTCCAGTTTCCGTTCCTTGCACTGCTCCTCGGTGAGCCCGATGCTCGCCACCTCGGGATGGCAGTACGTCACACTCGGCACATTGTCGTATCTGATGGGATGCGGCTTGCGGCCAGCGATGGTCTCGGCGACGAAGACCCCTTCCCGGCTCCCCTTGTGCGCCAGCATGGGCGGGCCGGCGATGTCGCCAATGGCGTATACGCCGTCGGCCGTGGTCTTGAGTTGTTGATCCACCTGGATGAAGCCGCGCTCGTCCAGCTTCACGCCCGCTGCGTCGAGACCCAGTCCGTCGGTGTTGAGCGCGCGACCGGCCGCCATGAGGACCTTTTCGACCTCGACCTTGCGCGTCTCGCCCCCGGACTCGACCTCGAGTGTGACGCCGTCCGGCCGCACCTTTGCGCCCTTCACTCTGGCGCCCGTAAGGATCTCGATCTTGCGCTTCTTGAACGCCCGCGTGAGCGCGGCGGAGCACTCGGCGTCTTCCAGGGGAAGAACGCGAGGGAGTACCTCGATGAGCGTCACCTGCGTGCCGAACGCATTGAGAATGTCCGCGAACTCGCAACCCACGGCTCCCGCTCCAATCACGGCGAGAGACTTTGGCGCCTTGTCGAGAAACAGGGCTTCGTCGGAGGAAATAACGCTGGTCTTGTTGATCTCGAGGCCGGCCTGCGGCAGTCCCTTCACGCGCGTGCCGGTGGCGATCACCAGCGCTTTGCCCGCCGTGTACGTGTCATTCCCCACCTGCACCTTGCGCCCGGCCAGGAGCTTGGCCTGCCCGCGGATCACGGTGACCTTGTGCTTCTTCATCAGGAACTCGACGCCCTTGGAGTTCTGCTCGGACACCTGACGCGAGTGCTTGATGGCGGCGCCGAAGTCGAGCGTGACGCCGCTCACGTTGACGCCGAGCGCCTTGGCGTCGTGCGCCACGAGGTTGGCCACGTACGCGCTGTGCAGCAACGCCTTGCTCGGAATGCAGCCGACGTTCACGCACACGCCGCCGAGCTTGTCGCGCTCCACCACCGCCGTGGTGAGGCCGAGTTGTCCCGCGCGGATGGCGCAGACGTAGCCGGCGGGCCCGCCGCCGATGATCAGGACGTCAAACGAGTTGGGCATGGAAGTGGTCGGGTTGTCGTTGGTTATGCGTCATCCGTGATTCGTGGGCCAGGCGGGGCACGCACGCCGCGGCTCTCACCACACCATCGCCAGCGGGTTCTCGAGCATCTGCCGGACGGTCTGGAGGAACTTCGCCCCCGTGGCGCCGTCGATCACCCGGTGATCGCAGCTCATGGTGAGCCGCATTCGCCGCCGAACGGTCACCGCGCCGCCCTGGACCACGGGCTGCTGCGTGATCGCCCCGCACGCGATGATCCCCGCCTCCGGTGGATTGATCACCGCGGTGAACTCGTCAATGCCGAACATGCCGAGGTTGGAGAGCGAAAACGTACTGCCCGTGTACTCCTCCGGCTTGAGTCGTCTCGCCCGGGCTCGTTCGACGAGGTGCTGGGACTCTACGGCGATCTCCCGCAGCGTCTTCCGATCGGCGTGTCGGATCACGGGCGTGATCAATCCCTGATCCACCGCGACCGCCATGCCGATGTGCACGTCGTTGAAGTAGCGAATGGACTCGCCCTGCCACCACGCATTGCACTCGCGGTGCCGGGTCAGCGCCACCGCCACCACTTTCACGATCAGATCGTTGAACGAAATCTTGGGCTCTTCGCCGAGCGCGTTGAGCGCCTCCCGCGCCTCCCACATCCGCTCCATGTCCACTTCGGTCGTGAGAAAGAAGTGCGGCACGGGCCCGAGAGACTCCGCGAGGCGACGGGCGATCGTCTTGCGGATCTGCGTGAGCGGGACGTCCTCGAAGCCGGCGACGGCGGCGGGAGCGACGGCGGGGGCCGTCGTGATCGGCGCCGCGTCCACGTCGCGGCGGATGACCCGGCCCCCGGGACCCGAGCCGCGGACGACGGTGAGATCGATCCCGCGCTCGCGGGCGAGCCGCTTCGCAAGCGGTGAGGCCTTCACGCGCCCTCCGGCACTCGATGGAGCTGCCG
>DATMAW010000193.1:0-20047 GCA_035559715.1 Gemmatimonadales bacterium
CCGCCGATTCCGGAGCTGATCTCGTTCGCATTCATGTTGGCGGTACCTCCTGAGCGGTGATCAGAGTAGAGGTTTGCGCATTGATGCTATGTGCGGGACGCGGGTTCGCAAGGGAGCCAAGCTTGACGCTCCACCGGGCGAGTCTTAACCTTGGCTGGGGAACCGGGGGTATCTGTAAATGCCATTTGATCTTACGCCCAGTCGGCAGTGGTCGAACCGCGGGGCTTCCGCGGTCGCGGCCGTGCTGCTGGGAATCCTGTGGCAGCCGCCAAAGCTGGTTTCGCAAGCTGCGCCCGCTGTCGCGCAAATCGAGGTGGCCCCCCCAACGGTCACATTGAGTGTCGGTGGCCGGCAGGGTGTCCTCGCCACGGCGTACGACGCGCGCGGTCAAGTGCTCGCCACGGCTCGGATCACGTGGTCATCCACCAACGTTGCGGTTGCGCGCGTCGAGCAGGATCCCCGGGAGCCGGGAGTCGCCACGATCATCGGCGTCGCGCCGGGGATCGTCTCAATCGAGGCCACTGCCGGTGGGCGGCGCGGCCAGGTGGCCGTGCAGGTGACCGGTGCCGGCGCGACCGCCCCGCCTCCGGTCGTGCCGGCGCAACCCACCATCGCGAGCAACGTGGTGGCAATTCGTATCGAGCCCAATTCGTTCTACGTCTTGCCGTCCGAGGACCTTCGCGTGTCGCTGCTGTTCTTGCAGGGTGACGGTTCGCCTGCGACGCCCACGCCGGTGACGTGGCGCTCGTTGAACGAAGCGGTCGCCACGGTCGATCAGTCGGGCACGGTCGTTGGCATTGCCCCCGGGAACGGGGTGATCGAGGCCAGGACGCCGAACGATCTGGTGGCCCGCGCCTTCGTCCAGGTTGCCGGTGCGTCATTCTCGTTTGCGAACGACGTGCTCTCGCTCTCGCCGGGTGAGGACGACACGGTACGGCTGATCGTGCCCCAGCAAGGCAACCGGCGGATCCCGTCTCGGTTTTTCAGTTGGACCTCGTCCAACCCCAGCGTGGTCCTCGTGTCGCCACTGGGAGTGGCCACGGGGGTGAGCGCGGGCCGGGCGGAGGTGTACGCCAGCGGATTCGGGCAGACCGCCCGGCTCACGGCGGTCGTGCACCGTGTGGTGGAGGAGCTTGCTGTGAGCCCGCCGCCGTCGGCTGGTGCGGTCACGGTGCCGCTCTCCGGCACGGCGCGCTTCAACGCGCAGCCGCTCGACAGCGCCGGCCAGCCGGTGACGGAGGCCCCGCTCGTCTGGGACGTGGCCGATACGTCCGTCGCGTCGTTCAATCCCGAGACCAAGCTCGCGACGGGCAAGAAGATTGGTCGGACCACGCTGCGCGTGCGCGGCCCGGGTCGCGGTCTGCAGGCCACGTGGACCGTTGATGTGGTGGCGGGAGGCCTTGGCTTCCGCCCGCCACGCATGGGGTTGTCGGTCAACGAGCGACGAGCGATCGAGGTGATGTTCACGAACGACCGCGGGGAAGCGCTGGCTCCCGCCACCGGCATCACGTGGACCTCCGGCCGCCCAACCGTTGCGCAGGTGGACGCGCAGGGCACCGTCACCGGCGTTGACTATGGGTACGCGCCCATCATCGCGACCACGTCGTGGGGTAAGACGGACACCGTCCACGTGTACGTGGCGGGCGAACTGCTCGTCACATCGACGCGGCTGCGCTCGCAAGATCTGTTCACGTTCGACCGCGGCACGGCGCGGTTCGTTCGGCTCACGACCGATTCCGTGAAGAACGAATTCGAGGGATCGTACTCGCCCGATGGCTCGCGCATCGCATTTGTGAACGATCGCGATGGGAACCCCGAGCTGTACATCATGAATGCCGACGGCTCGGGGGCCCGGCGGCTGACGAACAGCCCCGACACGGAGGGCTCGCCCAGCTGGACGCCGGACGGGCAGCAGCTGGTCTACGCGTCCAACGCCACCGGCCACTTCCAGCTCTGGATCATCAACGTCGACGGAACCGGCGCGCGCCGTCTGACCGAGGAACCAAGCAGTAACTTCCAGCCCGCCGTGTCCCCCGACGGCAAGTTGATCGCGTTCTCCACCGATCGTGAGCGGCCCGGGGGCTACGAGGTCTACGTGATGTCCATTGACGGGTCGAATCAGCGTAACGTGTCTCGCTCTCCCGCCTCCGAGACCGCCCCGGCGTGGTTCCCGGATGGCCAGCTGGCGTACATCTCGCAGGAGCAGACCCGGAACACCATCACGAGCCGCATCATGAAGGCCAACCCGGCCGGCAGCGAGCCCGCGTCGGTGCTCGTGTCATTGGGAGCGATGGCCGCCGGTGACATCGAAATCTCGCGCAATGGCGAGATCATGGCGGTCATGGCGACGACATTCGAGCAGCGCGGCGGCGTGTCCCAGCCGTTGTACCTCTACTCCGTGGCCAACATGGCGGCCCCACCCGTCGAAGTGCCCAGAGCCGGTCCGACGGACCGACTCGGTTCGCCGTCGTTCCGCCGCTAGGTCCTGGTGCCGTGAGGTGCCGATGAAGGCGTGCATCCTGCGCGCCCATGGGAACCTCGATCAACTCGCGATCGCCGAGGCACCCAACCCTGCCATTGCGGGAGAGCGCGATGTGCTCGTGCGGCTCCGTGCCGCGGCTCTCAACCATCTCGATCTCTGGACGATGAGGGGATTGCCCGGGCTGTCGCTCACGTTCCCGCACATCTTGGGCGGCGATGGCGCCGGGGTCGTCGAGGCCGTGGGAAGCGACGTGCGGTCGGTCGCGCCGGGACAGCGGGTAATGTTCAATCCCGGCATCTCATGTTACCGGTGCGCCCCCTGCGCCGCTGGAGAGCAGTCGCTCTGTGTCGAGTACAAGCTTCTCGGGGAGCATCTGCCCGGTACGCTGTGTGAGTTGATCGTCGTCCCTGAGCAGAATGTCGTGCCGGTCCCCACGCCTCCCGCCCCTCATCCGGAGATCACGTGGCCGGAAGCGGCGGCGTTCTCACTGGTTACGCTGACGGCCTGGCGGATGCTCGTTACCAGGGCTCGCCTGCGGCCAGGCGAGGTGGTGCTCGTATGGGGCATTGGCGGCGGAGTTGCCGGGGCCGCGCTGCGGATTGCCAAGCTCCTGGGGGCGCACGTCATTGCGACGTCTTCCAGCGACGAAAAGCTCGATGTCGCTCGATCACTCGGGGCGGACGTGGTTCTGAACCATTCGCAGGTGGACGTGGCCAGGGAAGTGCGCGCGCACACGGACAAGCGGGGAGCGGACGTGGTGGTGGATAGTGTGGGCGAGGCGACGTGGGAGCAGTCCCTGCGCGCCCTGGCTCGCGCGGGGCGCCTCGTGACGTGCGGTGCGACGACGGGACCGAACGTGGTGTCGGACGTGCGGCGTCTGTTCTGGCATCACCAGACGATCATGGGCTCGACCATGGGGAACGCGGCCGAGTATCGCCATATCGTGCGCATCCTGGCGCAGGGGCGGCTTCGCCCCTTGGTGGACTCGGTGTTCCCGCTCGATCAGTCGCGCGCGGCCTTTGAGCGATTGGCCGCGGGAAAGCAGATGGGCAAGGTAGTCGTCGAGATCTAGCCGTGAGTGATCAGGGACGACGTCGCGACCGTTTTCCCGCCGCCTTCCATCGCCCCCCAGATCTCGGCTGTCCCGTTCTGGCTGTGCCGTGCGAACGGCGAAATGCTGATCTATGTGAACGGCCGGCATGGCCAGCTCCGGCCGATTGTCGTCATGGCATTAGATGCATCATGTGTTGAGATCGTTGCTGGTTTGGGCTGCGTGCCGCCGGGGCGCTGCCGCGACGCCTGATCGCGTAATCCGTTGTTGGTCAATATGTTAGACCACTAGACCGTCGTTGATTTCCGCCGGTGCCGCCGGTATATTGAGAGGACCTCTCACGGGGTCGGTTGCGGCCCCGTTTTGCATTATCGCCAGCCGGGAGATCCATGACCGCACCGAACCAGCGTGAACGTATTCTGCCGCGGCTGATCGAAGACGAGATGCGCGAATCGTTCATCGACTATTCGATGAGTGTCATCGTGCAGCGCGCTCTGCCCGACGTGCGTGACGGACTGAAGCCGGTGCATCGCCGCATTCTGTACGCCATGAACGAGCTCGGGCTCCTGCCAGGTCGCCCCTATAAGAAGTCAGCCACCGTCGTGGGCGAAGTGCTCGGCAAGTATCACCCGCATGGGGACGCGGCCGTGTACGACTCGCTGGTGCGCATGGTGCAGGACTTCTCGCTGCGGTATCCACTGGTGGATGGGCAGGGAAACTTCGGCTCGGTGGACGGCGACAATCCGGCCGCCTATCGCTACACCGAGGCTCGGCTCACGCCGCTGGCGGTCGCTCTCCTGGAGGACATCGAGAAGAACACGGTTGACTTCGTTCCCAATTTCGACGACCGGTTGCAGGAGCCCACGGTTCTTCCGGGTAAGCTCCCCAATCTGCTCATTAACGGGTCGTCGGGCATCGCCGTCGGCATGGCGACCAACATCCCGCCGCACAATCTCCGCGAAGTGGCGGCGGCGGTGAACTACCTGGTGGATCATCCAGATTGTTCCATCGCCGACCTGCGGCAGTTCATCAAGGGCCCGGATTTCCCCACCGGCGGGTTCATCTACGGTTCCGATGGAATCAAGGAGTGCTACGCAACGGGCCGTGGCCGCATCGTGATGCGCGCGCGCGCGCAGGTGGAAGAAAAGGAATCGTCTGGCAGGTCGCAGATCGTCGTCACCGAAATCCCGTTTCAAGTGAACAAGGCGCGACTGATCGAGCAGATCGCCGAGCTGGTGCGCGCCAAGAAGATCACCGACGTCTCCGATCTGCGCGACGAATCGGACCGGGACGGGATGCGCATCGTCATCGAGTTGAAGCGGGACGCGAATCCATCGGTGGTGTTGAACCAGCTGTACAAGCACACCCAGATGCAGACCACCTTCGGTGCCATCATGCTGGCGCTGGTGGGCGGCGTGCCGCAGGTGCTGGACCTGAAGCAGCTACTGCAGCAGTACGTGGATCACCGCCACGAGGTCGTGACCCGGCGCACGCAGTTCGAGCTGGACGAGGCGCTCGCGCGCGAGCACATCCTGGAGGGCCTCAAGATCGCGGTCGACAACATCGACGCGGTCATCGAGACCATCAAGCAGGCGAAGGATGTCCCCGCGGCCGACGCGGCCCTGCGGAAGAGATTCGGGCTCACGGAGAAGCAGAGCGAGGCGATCCTCAACATGCGCCTCGCGCGGCTCACGGCGCTCGAGGTGGACAAGCTCGAGGCTGAGCTGAAGGACGTGAAGAAGCTGATCAAGGAGCTGAAGGCGATCCTCGCATCCAGGCCCCGGCGAATGGCCATCGTCAAGAGCGAGCTGGAAGAGCTTGTCGCCAAGTTCGGCGACGATCGGCGCACGGACATCGTGGCCGATCAGCAGGACTTCACGGTGGAAGACCTAATCGCCGAAGAAGACATGGTCATCACCGTGTCGCACACCGGGTACATCAAGCGGATTCCCGTGACGACCTACCGGCGGCAGCGGCGCGGCGGCCGTGGCCTGAACGGCATGGGGACGAAGGAAGACGATTGGGTCGAGCACCTGTTCGTGGCCTCGACGCACGACTATGTGCTGTTCTTCACCGAGAACGGACAGGTGTACTGGCTCAAGGTGTACGACATCCCGCAGGGCGGGCGCGCCGCGCGGGGCAAGCCCATCGTCAATCTCATCGGGATCAAGCCGAACGAGCGCATTGCGGCCTTCGTGACCGTGCGGGCGTTCGACGACGCGCACTTCCTCATGTTCGCCACCGCCAACGGCACGGTGAAGAAAACGGTGCTCTCGGCCTACGGCAACCCGCGATCCACCGGGATCAACGCCATCAACATCGAGCCGGGCGACCAGCTGATCGATGCGCAGATCACGGACGGCACGAACGACGTGGTGCTCGCCACCAGGGCCGGCATGAGCATTCGGTTCAACGAGAAGGACGTCCGGGAGATGGGCCGCGCGGCGACCGGAGTGCGTGGCATCGAGCTGGAGAAGGACGACCGGGTGATCGGCATGGTGGTGATCCGGCGCGACGCCACATTGCTCGTGGTGACCGAGAAAGGGATGGGCAAGCGCTCGGAGCTGTCGGAGTATCGCGTGCAACATCGCGGTGGCAAAGGGATCATCACGGTGAAGGTGACAGACAAGACCGGCGCCGTCGTGGCCCTGAAGGAAGTCCTGCCGGAAGACGAGTTGATGATGATCTCGCGCCATGGTGTGATCATCCGAGTACCCGTGGCCGGGATCCGGGTCATCGGCCGGAACACGCAGGGCGTGAAGGTAATGCAACTCGACGAGGGCGACGCCGTGGTGGACGTGGCGCGGGTCGTGAAGGAGGACGAAGGCGGGGACGAGGAGCCGACGGGCGACGAAGGCCCCGTGGTCGCCGAGGGCGAAGACCAACGCCCGTTATCCGTCTAGCCGGACGCGCCCGTTGACCGCACTCGACCTCGTGTCGCCGGAGAACATCCGGGAGGCTGCGCGCGGCCTTGAGGGCGTGGCCGTGCGCACGCCCCTCCTTTCCATGCCGCGGCTCGCGGAGATCGCGGGCGTGCCGGTATTCCTCAAAATGGAAAGCCGGCAGCCCACGGGCGCGTTTAAGCTCCGCGGTGCGTGGACTGCGCTGCGCCGCCTGCCGCCGGACGCCCGTGCGCGGGGTGTCATCACGTACTCCAGCGGGAACCACGGTCAGGCCCTGGCATTCGCGGCCCAACGCATGGGCGTGCGGGCGGTCGTGGTGATGCCCGAAACCGCCCCGGCGGCCAAGGTGGAGGGAGTGCGGCGATGGGCTGGTGAGGTGGTTTTCGCGGGCCGGACATCCGAGGACCGGTTGGCGAAGGCTGAGGCCCTCTCGCAGGAACAGGGACTGACCGTGATTCCGCCCTTTGACCACCCCGACATCATTGCCGGCCAGGCGACGGCGGGGCTTGAGATCGTCGAGCAATTGCCCGAGGTCGAAGAGGTGGCCGCGCCGGTGGGAGGCGGTGGGCTGGCTGCCGGGATCGCGGCGGCTATCGCTGCGTTTAAACCGTCGGTGCGTCTCACCACGGTGGAGCCGGTCGGATCGGCGGCGCTTGCCGCGGCGCTCGCCGCTGGTCGGATCGTGCGTCTCGAGCGAACGGCCAGCGTGGCGGATGGCCTGCTGCCGCTCGCCGTAGGGGCGCTCCCGTTCGCCCATTTGCACGGCCGCGCTCAGCCGGTGACCGTGTCCGAGGCGGCAATCGTCGAGGCGACACGCTGGCTCTACCTCGACCAGAAGCTGCTGGTGGAGCCATCAGGCGCCGTGACCACCGCCGCGCTTCGTTCGCGCGCGTTCGTGCCCCGCGGCCCGACGGTGCTCGTGGTGAGCGGCGGGAACGTGGATCCAGCAGCCGTCGAACGGTTGTCGGCGGCCTGACCTGCGTGACTGCCCCAGCACTGCCGACGCCGTCGGCCCGCATCCTCGTCGCCGACGATGACGAGACGTTGCTCCGCACCCTCACATGGATCCTGAGCGAAAACGGATACGACGTGGTGGCGGTCCCGGAGCCCCGCAGCCTGTTCGAACGCCTGGAAGAAACCGCGCCTGATCTGCTCATGCTGGACATCATGATGCCCAAGGTGGATGGGCTCCAGCTGCTCGCGCGCCTCAAAGCACACGAACGGTGGCGTGATCTGCCCGTGCTCATGATCTCGTCGATGCCTCCCGAGGAAGCGACGGTTCGCTCCCTCGGCCTCGGCGCGGCGGACTTCGTCCCGAAACCGTTCCGCGTCCGAGAGCTGCTGGCGCGAGTACAGGCGCATTTGCGGGCCGGGCAGGTCCTGCGGCGGGCGAAGGACACGGCGCGCGTCAGCGTGGCGATGGTGGACATCCTGCACGAAGTCACCGATGCCACGCGGCCCGACGAGATCTTCCAGGTTCTCACGCGGCGGGTGGGCCGCCTGATGGGCCTCGCCCGTTGCTCCATGGTGCTGGCGGAGGCGGGCAGCACGACGGGGCTTGTGGTCGCGGCCTACGAAGACCCGGCGCTGCGCGACCTCAAGGTCGACCTCCTCAAGTATCCCGAGATTCTGCACGCCCTCAAGATCAAGGAGCCCGTGCTCGTGGCAAACGTCGCCGCCGACCCACTGTATGCCGAAATTCGCCAGCGCTGGGAGCAGGAAGGAACTCGGGTGCCGACACGCTCGGCCATTGCCGTGCCGTTCCAGCTCAAAGGCGGCCGCTCCGGCGTATTCTTCCTGCGCAACAACGAAGGCGAGGCGAGGCTGACGGAGGCGGACGCTCAGTTCGCCGACTCGGTCATTCGGAAGGCCGTCGCGGCCATTGAGCGGGGGTACGACATGGCCGCGGCGTTGTCGGAGAAAGAGCGGTATGAGCAGCTTGCCACGGTAGACCAGCTGACCGGATGCTTGAACCGGCACGCGCTCCAGGAACGCCTCAAGACCGAGCTCGACCGCGCCCAACGCTATGCCTTTCACCTCACCATCCTGCTGCTAGACCTCGATCGGTTCAAGCACATCAACGACACGCGGGGGCACCTTGCCGGGGACGCGGTGCTTCGGCAGGTGGGCGCCATTCTGCGCGAGGACGTCCGGTCCGTGGACATCGCGGGTCGCTTCGGCGGTGAGGAGTTCGTGATCGGGCTCCCCAACACGGCCGAGGACGGCGGCCTCGTCTTCGCCGAGCGTCTTCGCCAGCACGTGGCCGACCATCCGTTCGGCGTCGGTAACGAGACGTTGCGCGTTACCGTGTCCATTGGCGTCGCCACGTTCCCGTCGGCCGGTGTGGAAACGCTGGACGATCTGCTTGCGCGCGCCGACGCCGCGCTCTACCGGGCCAAGCACGACGGTCGTAACTTGGTTCGCTTATGAGCTGGCGCCGCTGCCCGCGCTGCGGGAACACGCTCGAGGGAGACGCCCGGTTCTGCCCGAGGGATGGAAACCCGCTGGTGGAGATGTCGGGACCACCCCCACAAGCCGGCCGCCCCCCCGCCGCGGGCGGCGTGGCTGAAGCCGCCAAGACCACGGTCCGAAAGGCCGTGACACCCCAGCCGTCGAAAGGTCTCGATCCTGCGGCGACCCTCTCCAGCCAGGTGCTCGACACCCGCTATTCCATCGTGCGCAAACTCGGCGAGGGTGGGATGTCGTACGTGTACGAGGCGCGCGAGATCAATAGCGGCCAATCGGTCGCCATCAAGGTGCTCAGCCCCAAACTTGGCCGGGATTCGAGCTCGGTAGAGCGGCTGCGACGTGAGGCCGGTTTGGCGATGCGACTGGAACACCCCAATGTCTGTCGAATTATGCGCCTCGGGGAGACGGAAGACGGGTTGATTTACCTCGTGATGCCATACCTCCGCGGGGAGTTGCTGTCCGATCGCGAGGTAAAACGTGGGCCGATGTCCGTCGAGACCGGGGTGGACCTGCTGGTGCAGGTGTGCGCCGGTCTCCACCACGCCCATCAGTTGCACATCGTTCACCGTGATCTCAAGCCGGAAAATGTCATGTTGGTGCCGCAGCCGGATGGTACCGAGCGAGCAGTCGTGATGGACTTCGGGCTCGCAAAAGAAAACCGTGCCGGTTCCGGCCTCGCCAAGCTCACGGCCACTGGGATCATCCTCGGCACGCCGGAGTTCATGAGTCCGGAACAGATCCGCGGGAAGGACCTGGACGCCCGGAGTGATGTGTACGCCCTCGGCATCATGGCGTTCGAGATGTTCACCGGGAAGCTGCCCTTCCAGGGGCGGAATGCCCAGGAAATGATGATCGCGCGTCTCCGCGGTCAGCCGACGCCGCTGCGCCAGGTCCGGCCGGACCTCCCTCCGATCCTCGAGAAGGTGCTGGCCAGGGCGATGGAGACCGAGCCGGCCAACCGCTACTCGACCGCGCGGGAGTTCGGGCTCGCGTTGCTCGAGACGCTGGAGGCGAAAGCCCAGCCTCGCTTGCGGGCGTTGCTGGCCTAAGGCAATCGCGCGCCCGCGCTTGCCGTGAGTTCGCTGCCCCGGGGTACCTGCGGTTTACGTTCGCGATCTGTTCGCGCGAGTTCATGAAACGCCTGCCTGCCCTCGATCCCCCGGAATACGTCAACTGGCAGCCCGATCCGGAGCTGGTCCGGGCGTATCCTGCGGCCTGGCAACGTGACCAGGCGCGTCGCGCGCTGGTCGAGAGCCTTGGGCGCCCCGACCTGCTGGCCATCTACGCCGGCATGCTGCGCACCCGGCTACATGACACGATGCTCAAGCGATGGGTGCGGCAAGGCGTGATCTCCAAAGCGTGGCTCGGGACGGGGGAAGAGGCGACGACGGTTGGCCCCGTGCACGCGCTGGACCGAACGCGTGACGTTGTGGCCCCGGTCATCCGCAACGCGGGCGCCTGCTGTGAGATGGGGATGCCCGTGGCCGACATGCTGCGGGGCTACCTGGCGACCTACGACTCTCCGTCCAAGGGACGCGACGGGCATGTGGGGAGCTGGGGCCATCGCGTCGTGCAGCCGATCAGCAACCTCGGCAACATGCCACCGGTCACGGTTGGCATCGCGCTCGCGTTCCACATGCGAGCCGAGCCGGCGGTGGCGTTGACCTGGATCGGGGACGGCACGGTGAAAGTGGGGGCCACGCACGAGGCGATGAACTTCGCCGCGGTCAGACGACTACCCGTGATCTTCATCGTGCAGAACAACCAGGTCGCGCTGGGCACGCCGGTACAGTGGGCGCACCTGCCCGGATCGTTCGATGACCTACACGAGGCATACGGCTGCGCCGGGTGGTCGTTCGACGGCAACAACGTGCTGGATGCGTACGCTGCCACGCGTCTCGCCGCCGACCGGTGCCGGCAGGGTGAGGGGCCGGTCATCCTCTCCGCAACGACGTTTCGCATGGGCGGGCATGCAACGCATGACGAACAGGAAGCTCGAGTCGTGCTGCCTCCCGAGGCGTTCGCCTACTGGGGCAAGCGCGATCCCATTGGATTGTACGAGGAGTACCTCAAGGCGATCGGCGTGAGCGAGGAGGAACTCGCCGGAATCGAGTCTCAGGTCAGCGCGGAAGTGGACCTTGCGGCGGAGCAAGCCCTCGCGAGCCGCGCGAGCAACATGCCACGCCCGGAAACTGCCCTGGAGGGCGTGTTTGCGACGTAACACACTCGCGGGCGTCCTGATCCCGCTGCTCGCATGTTCCGAAGACGGCGAGGTGCAGCGGACCGATCCACCCGAGGGATACGTCGCGCAACCCATCCTCGAGCATTCGCTCGTCCTTCCCGAAGGCTTCTCGGTGTCCGTGTATGCCGAGCGCTTGAACGATGTTCGAATGATGACCCTGGGACCCGGCGGCGAACTGTTCGCGAGTCTTTCCAGCCCGGGCCGGATTGTCCGACTTCCTGACCTCGACCGCGACGGCGTGGCCGATGAGATCGTGACCGTGGCGCAGGGCCTGCACGATCCCCACGGCCTGGCGTTTCGCGGAGATACGCTGTATGTGGCAGAGTCGAGCCGCGTCGTGCGGATCGACGCGCCCGGGCGAGTCCCCGTGGTGGTCGTCCCCGATCTGCCGAGTGGTGGAGGTCACCACACGCGCACGTTGCTGATTCACGAGGGGTACCTGTACGTCTCGATCGGCTCGAGCTGTAACATCTGTGATGAGCGCGACCCACGGCGGGCGGCGGTGGTTCGGTACGGCCTGGATGGAGGTGGTGAGCGACTCTTTGCCACCGGGCTCCGAAACGCGGTAGGTCTCGCCGTACACCCGGAGTCAGGCGAGATCTGGGCAACGAACAACGATCGGGACAACCTGGGCGACGATCTGCCGCCGGATCGGGTGAACATCCTGCGGGAGGGCGGGTTCTACGGGTGGCCGCAATGCTATCTCCCCGGACGCGCCAATCCCGAGTACAGCGACTACGACGGGTGCGACCGGGTGATCGGGCCGGCCGTCTCCCTCCCAGCCCACGTTGCCCCGCTCGGCCTTGCCTTTTATACGGGGCAAATGTTCCCCGACGAGTTCCTCGGCGATCTTTTTATCGCGCTTCACGGTTCTTGGAATCGCTCCGTTCCAGTCGGCTACGAGGTGGTGAGGGTGGATGTCGTTGACGGGAAGCCGGCCGGTGGGACCCGGCCGTTCGTGCGCGGCTGGCTCACGGGAGGGCGTCGCCTGTTGAGCTACGGGGTTGGTGAGGCGTGGGGCCGCCCGGTGGACGTTCTCGTGGCCCCCGATGGCGCGTTGCTGATTTCCGACGATCAGGGCGGGAGGATCTTCCGAGTGGCGTTTCACGGTCGGCGCTGACGAGCGCACGACGATGGTGGGTCCGCTTCTCCTGCTGCAGGTCGCGAGCGCCCTCGCGGTCATGGACGATCGGGTTCGCCCCGACCAGGACATTCTCCACTATCACCTCGCGGTGGACATTCCTGCAACCGGACGCGAGATCCGCTCAAGCGCGACGGTTCGCTACCTGGTGCGCGGTGGCCGCGGCCCGCTCGTCCTCGATTTCGACAGCGTCTTTGTGGTGGACTCGGTGTCGGTGGACGGGGTTGTGCGTCAGCGCGGGGCCGGGCGCTGGAGGGTGAGAGGACCGGAAGGCTGGGAACTCCGGGTTCCGCACTGGGGGAACCCCGGGGACACGCTGGAGGTCGTGATCGGCTATCACGGGCGGCCGAGAGACGGCCTGCTCATTCAGAATAACGTGCATGGCGAGCGCACGGCGTTTGCGGATAACTGGCCGAGTCGCGCGCGTTACTGGTTCCCCTCGGAAGACCATCCGTCGGACAAGGCAACGGTCTCATTCAGCGTCACGGTGCCGCCGGGCTGGCAGGTGGTCGCCAACGGAGCGCTGGCTCGAATGGACACCGCGGGAGATGGAAGCGGACGAACGACGTGGAGCTGGGCGACACGCCACGCCATTCCGACCTATACGATGGTGATCGGCGCAGGGCCATTTGCCGTGACGACGCTCGGCACAGTGGCGGGTGTGGAGCAGTCGCTCTGGACCTTCCGTTCGGATTCCGCGTTCGCGGTCGAGGGCCCCTTCCGACGCGCCGCTCAGATGGTCGAGACTTTCGCCAGCTTGATCGGGCCGTTCCCGTACGAGAAGCTCGCGCACGTTCAGGCTTCGACGCGCTTTGGTGGCATGGAAAACAGCTCCGCCATCTTCTACTCCGAACGCGCGTTTGCGGAGCGCTCGTTGACCGAGAGCACTGTGGCGCACGAGATCGCGCATCAGTGGTTTGGCGACGCCGTGACCGAGCGTGACTGGCATCATCTGTGGCTCTCGGAAGGATTCGCCAGCTACCTGGAGCCGGTGTTTTTCGAGCGGTCCGGCGAGGTGTCGGCGTTCCACGGCTCACTGGAGGCGAAGCGGCGTGTGTACCTGGCGTCGGACGACGTCAATCGTCCCGTCATAGACACTGCAGTGCGGGACCCGTTCGCGTTGCTCAATGCCAATAACTACTCGAAGGGCGCGTGGATACTGCACATGCTCCGAGCGGAAATAGGAGACTCGGCCTTTTTCGATGGGCTACGGACATACTATCGGGCCCTGAGGCACGCGACGGCGCTGTCCTCCGATTTCGCCGAGATCATGGAGCGGTACTCCCGGAAGCCACTGGACACCTTCTTCCGCCAGTGGTTGCTGCAGCCGGGTTATCCCAAGCTCGAGATCGCCTGGCGACATCGAGAGGGGACGCTCGCGCTGGAGATTCGACAGATCCAGCCCGCAGCCTGGGGCGTGTACGAGATCGCGCTCCCCCTGCGAGTGGAACTTGCCGGGGGCGAACGCATCGATCTCGTGGTGCCGGTCTCGGCTCGGCAGGAGGTGTTCGAACGCCCCGTGGAGGCTACGCCGGTATCGGTTGTTGCGGATCCGGCGGGGACGTTACTGATGGAGGCGATCGTGACTCCGGGCCGGTGACGCCCATCGCCCGCCACGCCGCCTCGGTCACGTGCTGCACGCCGGCGTGCTCCGGCGTCCAATCGCGGTTGGCGACCCTCTCGAGAGTCAGCCCCACGAGCTCCAACCAGACATCCGCCCAGACGTCAACGGATCCGGGCCGCACCTCGCCCGCCGACTTGCCCGACGCGATCACCTTCTCGACCTCGGCTCGGAAGTCGCGCGCAAGGTCCCGGCTCTTCTGGTCGAGCAGCGGGCCGATGCGGCTCATGAACACCAGTCGCACGACTGCAGGATTATGTACGGCCACGTCGCGCCAGGCGGCCGCAATGCGCTCCAGCCGTTCGCGACAGTGGAGCGTTGGCGGTGATTCCTTCACCGTGCTCGCGAACAGCCGGAGGCCGGCGCGGTAGATCTCATTCAACAGGTGTTCCTTTGAGTCGAAGTGTCGGTAGATAGTGCCCTCCGCAACGCCGGCCCGCGCGGCGATCTGTGGAGTGGTGGTGGAGTGATATCCCTGAGTGGTGAAGAGTTCGAGTGCCGCTCGCACCAGGCGATCTCTCGTGGCCTTGGGGTCTCGACGCTTTGGCGGGGCGGGAGAAGCGGGCCGGTCCGGCGGCGAGGTGTGAGTCATCACTCGCAACAGTACAACTCTATAAGCTGCTTGTCGATAGGATGTGACGGTCTGAGCGATTATCAGGTGCTTTTGCTCGCCTGAGGCCGAGGTGTGATGCGGATGCCGACGAGGACCTCACCCCGCTGCTCCTGGCGCGGGGCTATACCCTCGAATGCGAGCCGCTCGAGTTGGTACTCCACGAACAACGCGACGGGCGGGCGGCCGGCCACTCCGGCACGGATCGCCATGCCGCCCTTCGGAGACGCGGCGGCATTGGTGCTGGGCCCGACGATCGCCGATCCCGCGAAATACGCCGTGGCGGGAATGCTGGTGAACGGGGCGCGAAGCTCGAGGCTCACGCGCGGGGTGATCCATCGCTGCGCGCCCACTCGCGTGACGAACACGGAACCCACCACACCGGCCGACAGAGCGACCGGTGGGGCGAGGGGCACGGTCAGTTCGCCGGCGATCCTGGTGTAGTCCGCATCTTCGGTGAGGCGGTCGGTGGGCGCTCGCAGTTTTCCGCCCACCGCCGACAAAGAGAACGCCACGCGCCCCATGCCAAGGGCGATGCCCCCACCGGCGATGAAACCCGCCTGTTGCTCCACCGCGCCACCGTCGCTGAGGCGCCGGTCGAGAAAGCCCGCATTCGCCTGGAGCGTCACCTGCGCGGCCACCGGCCGAACGGCGATCAGGGGCAACAGCGCGAGGGCAAGCCGGGAGGTCACCGTCGCACCTCGCCGGGCTCGATCACGATGGGCCGGTTCGCCCGGCGGCTCTGGTTCGTCGCGACGATACTGTCGCGTTGCGATTCCCATGCTCGTCTGAGCGCTGCGTTGTACTCGCGGTTCTCCTCGATGGTTCGATGACCAGAGCCCGTGATGAATGCCACGAAGCCCGCCACACTGATGACCCCCCCCACGCCGATGGCCTTGGTCGTCTCGCTCCCCAGCGTTTGATAGGCAAGTACCGATGATGCGGCCACCGCCACGATCCCAACCCCGAGCCCCTTCGCAAGGTCGCCAACTGCCGGCGCGATGGACCGCTGTTCGGGACGGAAGTCCCTCACCCCCGGGGGTGGAGGCAGCGGTGTCGTGTCCACGCTCGGAACCGAGAGCATGATCGGCAGGACACGCTCGTCGGTCTCGCCGCCCTGCGCCGCACGAGCGCGGAGAACGAGCTGGTAGCGAGCGCGTTGCGGTGGGAGCGCGGATGGGTCGGGCAGGTCGGTCCACCGGAGCTGCGCGATTCCGGAGGCCTCCACCTCACCGAGGTCTGCCAGTGGTCGCCCCGTGGAGTCCGCCAACAAGGCCCGGACGAACGCGGGTCGCGTGGCCGCGATGCGGAACACAGCTCCGGTTTCCCGGGTCGCTTCCTGTCGTCGCAGTTCGCAGGGTCCAACCGCGAACACGCCACCCTGCGCCTCGACGTACGCCGCCGTCACGCCGGCGCCGTACTGCTCCGGGGTGGGGAGACAGGGATTGGTCCGAATCAGCGCGCGAAACGCCGAAACCGCGTTGGAGCGCTGACCGGCGTATTCGTAGGACACTCCCAGGTAGAGTTGGGCCGTGTCACGCTCGGAGGATGTGGCTCCGGAAGCCACGTCCAGAACGCGCGTGAACAAGCGCGCCGCCTGCTCGAAGTCCAGATTATCGAACGCCTGGCGACCCTGTGTAAGCAATTGCTCGGCTGCTTGAGCGTGCGTCGTCGCGGGCGAGAGCAGAAGAATCCATGCGAGTGCTACCGGGCGCGTCACAGGTTGCCTCGCGGAGCCAGTCGCTTCATCCCGAGGTTGACCGAATCGCCGGGTGTGAGCGTGATGGTGGTGTCGAACGGCTGATAGCCATCGGCTTCGATGCGAATGCGAATGCGGCCGGCCGGGACCTGTAGCTGCCGCACGGGAGAGTCACCGACCCTCCGATCGTTGACGAACACGGTGCCGGCAGGGAATGAGCCCACGGTTAGGTAGCCTGGCTCAGCTGGGAGGGGTGCGAGTGTGGGGCTGAAAATCCGCGTCTCACCGGGCGCCACCCTGACCCGCTGAGAGAAGGGTTCGTAGCCCTCGGCGCGGATTTCCACCAGGTGCTCGCCGGACGCGATCGTGGCGCGTCCCCCTGTGACGGGGTCACCGTTGATCATCACGGTCGAGCCGGCAGGCAGGCGCGAGAACAGGAGCGTGCCCGGGCGCTGGGTCGCGGGCAGCTGTTGGGGCTCCGCTGCTTCCGCCTCCCGAATGGGAGGTGGTTCGCTCGGGGTCGAGTCCCCCGCTGCGGCGGGTCGCGACGCAACCGCGGCGACGTCCATTCGCTGGGAGTCGGCGGCGGCGACCTCGGTTCGGGATGAGGGTGTCCCCGGCGACGTCTCGGGGCCCTCCGGCCTCGCCGGACGCTTCATCATGACGACGCCCGCAGTCACCGCCGCGACCAACGCCGCCCCGGCCGCGATCGGCAAGGCCCGAGTCCGCTTCTTCAGCCGCGACGCCCCGCTGATGGGTGTGACGACCTTGAGGCCCGACAGCGTGCTCCCCACGGCGAGCGCCTTGAGCTGCGCCCGACCCTCCGGCGCGTGCTGCCCCGTGATGCGGATCAGCTCGATCGCGTCCGTGAACTCGGTCATCGAGGCGAAGCGCTCCTCGGGTTTCTTTCGCATCGCGCGCTCGACAACGCGCACCAGATCGGCGGGCGCATCCGGGCGGAGGGGCGCGAGCTTCGGCGGGGGCTCGGCGATGTGCTGCTGGAGCAGCGCGATCGCGGATTCAGCGTCGAACGGCGTTTGGCCGGTGAGCATCTCGAAACCCACGATGCCGAGCGAGTACTGGTCCGACGCCGGGCCCACGCGTTTGCCGGCGCACTGCTCGGGGCTCATGTACTGCGGCGTGCCTACCACCGCACCCGACTGCGTGATCGTCTCGTCCGAGGCCGCCCGCGCGATTCCGAAATCGCTCACGAGCACCACGCCCTGCCGGTCGATGAGAATATTGGCGGGCTTGATGTCGCGATGGATCACGCCCCGCGTGTGGGCGTACGCCAGGGCCGAGCCCACGGCCTCCAGCACGGCGGTGACGGTAGGGATCGGCAGCGCCTGTCGTTCGCGGAGCACGTCGGCCAGCGAGCGACCCTCGACGTACTTCATGGCGAAGTAGAGCAGGCGGCCGGCAGTGCCCACACGGTAGATCGGGATGATGTTGGGGTGGTCCAGCTGTGCGGCAGTACGAGCTTCGCGTTGGAACCGCTCCACCAGCCCCTCGCCGAACGAGAACTCGGGCGGCAGGATCTTGATGGCCACCTTGCGATGGAGTTCCAGCTCCGTTGCGAGGTACACCGCCGCCATGCCGCCGCGGCCCAGCTCGCGTTCGATCTTGTAGACCCCCTTGGTGGCTTCCGACACCATGTGGTGTAATTCGTCGGCCTTTGGTTCCTCGTACACGACCGTTGTGCCGCCCGACGGATCGGACACGTCGAGCCCGCACGTCATGCAGAAGCGCGCCCCGCCGGGGATCGGCGTCTTGCAGTTGGGGCAGGTGGCGGTGGTGGGCACGGCTAGGGAATCGGCGGCGGCGCGCCGAGCGGGCTGCTGAAGTCCACGTTGTCAGTCACGGCATTGGTGCCGGTGCAGTCCGGATTCGAGCTGTGGACCGGACCGCAGGGCGCGCCCCACCAGTTCATCGTGGCGCTCACGACCGTGCCGGTGAGATTCAGCAGCCCCCACATGAGGTTGTTGGCCAGAATGCTGTTGCTGATGGTCTGCGGGCTGGCGTCCGTCCGGATGCCTGCCTGCCCGTTGTTCTCGAAGCGACTATTCGTGATTGTGACGCCCGGGCCGGTCAGGATCACGCCGCTGGAATCGTTGTCGCTGGACGTGAGGGCGTTGATGCGGAAGGGGCCGCCACCGAACCAGACTCCATGCTTGCCGCTCTTTCGAACCCTGACCGTGTCCAGGCGGATCGGGCGCCCAGCGAGGTCACCTGCGTAGAGGGCCTGCTGACCTACTCCTCCACCGCCGATCAGCACGACGTGTCGCAAGATGGAGGAATCGCTCTGGTTCTCGATCGCCACCTGTTGCCACGAGCCGCGGATGGTCGTATCCGGGCCAACGATGCGGACCGGGTTCGCCGCCGTTCCCTGGGCGATCAACCGACCGCGATACGTTCCGTCGCTGCGGCCAACAAACAAGCTCCCGTTCTCCATGACAATGGTTGCACCGGTGTCGAGCGTCAACGTCTGATCGCCACCTACGATGACGCCGATGTTGGCGATCCGCCATGGGAGCGCGGCCCTCGCCGTTGGCGATCCCGTGGTGAACGGAGCGCTGCCCGGACCCGAGCAGATGCACAGGGTGTCCCGCGTGTTTCCCAGCAGCGCCGTTTGATCCTGTGCCGCGAACGCGCCGAGTGAGCGGCCGTCCATCACGACCGGGTAGGCGCCGTTGCCAGTGATCGTATTGCCGCTGAACTCGGCGAAGGTGAGATCCTGGTCGCCGAAGACACCGTTCCCGCCGTTCCCGGTGACGCTGTTGCTCGTTACTCGGTTGGAGGACGTGAGAAGGCGGATCCCGTCTCCGGCGTTGCTCTGGACGGTGAGTCCCGAAAGCACATGGCCCCCGACGGAGCTGTAGGCAAGAATGCCGCTGCCGCCGTTGGACGCAATCGTGGAGTTGGTGATCGAAGCGCTATCGGCATGGAGTCCGACGCCGCCCGGGCCGTTACCGCTGACCGTGGCGTTCGCCAGCGAGAACCGGCTGCCGAAGACATTGATGCCCTCGGCGCCGTTCCCGACGAAGCGGCCGGCCGGCACCGACAGGCCGTAGGGCTCGACGGATAGGCCGACGCCGTTGGCGGAGTCAACAGCGAGGTAGCGGCGCACCGTGACGTTGCTGCCGCTCTGGATCACCAGGCCGTTGCCCCCGCTCTGGCGGACGCGAACCGAATCGAAGATCACCGGAACGCCTGCCGTCCCCGGGGCAATGCGGACGGCGTCAGCCCCGCCGGAGCCCGCGTACGAGATCTCCACGTTGCGCAGCTTCACGCTGTCGCTCAGACACTCCAACAGGATTTGGGCCCACGCCCCCCGGCTCTGGTTCCGGCTGGTGAACCGAATGGGGGCGGTGTCGTCGCTCACGGCGCGAAGCACTGCGCCCTGCGTCCCCGGGGTACAGGGTGGGTTCTGGCCGATTTGGATTCGGCCGCCGTCTAAAAGCACCGCTGAACCAGGCTCGATTTTCCACACGGTACGGTTGATGAACCGTAACCCGACGTTGATGCGCCACGGGAGTTGGGGTCGCGTGCGAATTGTGTCGGCCGCAGTCACTTCGTCGCCGGAGCAACACTCAACGGTGAGCGTGTCAGCCGTGTTGCCCAGCAGGCTGTCAATGTTCTGTCCGGTGATCGCGCCAATGGCCCCGGCGTTGACGTTGAGCGGGTAGCGGTTGCCGCGGATCCGGTTGCCGGTGACCAGCCCGCCGTTGTGGTGCGTCAACCCGACGCCGCCGTTGGCGACGATCTGGTTGCTTTGGATGACTCCGTTCGTGGAGCCTGCAGTGCTCACCCCCCCGGCGGTGTTCGAGTC
>DATMAW010000194.1:0-5253 GCA_035559715.1 Gemmatimonadales bacterium
GCGTCCAGGAACTCCAGCACGCGGAGCCGCAACACCCGGTAGTCCGTGCCATTCTCCGTCGCGGCGATGCGCAGTGCGATCTGATCTTCGAGGACGCGCCGTGCCGCGCCCTGCGCCACGCCCAGCAGTCGCTCGAACAGCAGTGTGACCTCGCCATCCTCCCGTCTCGCCCGACGCTCCAGCTCGCGTGCGGTGTCGGGTTCGCAGGACTGCAGCAGCAGTCGGCGGATCCGCGCGCTGGGCTGAGCGGCCGGGGCGGCCGGGGCGCCGCGCTCGGCCCTGGCGCACGCGGCGAGATCGTTGCGTCCCAGCCGGAGAAACCGCGTCATTCGGTCGTACAGGTCCGTGCGCCCGGGAAGCGGCGGCCGTCGGTGTCCGGCGATCAGGCCCAGCACGTAATCCGCCGGCAGGTCGGTGGCGTCGGCGAGTTCCTGGGGGGAGCGTTCGATTTCCCGGAGCCGCCGTTGCAGGAGCTCACCCAGCGTACGGGATGTGCGCGGTTCAGGCTTGGGGATCACGCGGCCCCCGTGTGCGCCGCACCGGCGAGCGGGATTCGCTCCAACGCGACTCGCCGCCTCACTTGTATCGGTACGTGATGCGCCCGCGGGTCAGATCGTACGGGGACAGCGCCATGGTGACGCGATCGCCCGTGAGAACCCGGATTCTGAACCGCCGCATCTTCCCGGCCATGGTCGCCAGCACCTCGTGTCCATTGTCCAACACGACGCGGAAGGTCGCGTTGGGCAGAATCTGGGCGACGTTGCCGTCCATCACGATGTCTTCTTGTTTCGCCATGTCCCCCCCGTCAGAAACGAAAAAGCGGGACCGGCGCAGAGCTTCGATCCCGCCTGCAGGTTGTGCTATTGCCAGCGCGTCGCGCGGACGCGCCAGCGATCCAATCCTACCCGGTTCGTGCCCCAGTGTCAAACGAGGACTGGTAAACGGGGCCGCGAGCCGCTACCTTCATTCCACAGCAGTACGAACCGCGAGCTGGTTTCCTCTCTCTACGTTGTAGATCGGTCCCCGGCTCAGGATGGGACCGGCGCTCTCACGCAGCGTCGCCGTCACTCCTCAGGTTCAAATTGTTCCAGATGCACACCAGGTTCGGCGACAACTCGTGCCGCCAACCGATGGGTGCGCCATGTCATCGAGGAGTTGTTGTACATGTCAGTTTCCTTTCCTTCGCTCGGCCTCGCGCCGGAGCTGCTCCGCGCGCTAGACGAGCGAGGCTACCAAGAACCCACTCCGATTCAGCGCGAGGCAATTCCGCTTGCGCTGCAGGGCCGCGACGTCGTCGGGTGCGCGCAAACCGGCACCGGTAAGACCGCGGCGTTTCTGTTGCCCATTCTTCAGCGACTTCAGCGCGGCCGGCACGGCATTCTCCGGGCCCTGGTGCTCGTGCCCACGCGGGAACTCGCCGAGCAGGTGTTGAACAGCGCCCGCGCCTACGGCCGCCATGCCGGCGTCTCGGCGGCCGCTGTGTATGGGGGCGTGAGCATGGACCCCCAGACCCGCGCCCTGCGCCGCGGTGTGGACATCGTGGTCGCCACGCCGGGTCGCCTGCTGGACCACATGGGGCGCGGCAACGTGGACTTCTCGCGCCTCGAAGTCCTCGTGCTGGACGAGGCCGACCGCATGCTCGACATGGGGTTCGCGCCCGACGTGCACCGCATCCTCGAAGCGCTTCCCGACGGGCGACAAACCCTGTTCTTCTCCGCCACAATCTCCGACGACGTGGATCGCCTGGCCCGCCGCGCGCTGAACGATCACGCCGCCGTGGACATCGGGCGGCGGGCGGAAGCCGCCGACGGCGTGGAGCACGTGCTCGTGGCCGTGGACCTCACCGCCAAGCGCACCTTGCTCGCCACGCTGCTGTCCGAGCTTCCCGATGGCCGCACGCTGGTGTTCACCCGCACCAAGTTCGGCGCCGAAAAGCTGGCACGACATCTTGGCAAGGAAGGGCACACCGTGGCGGCGTTACACGGGGACAAGACCCAGGGCGCCCGCAACCAGGCCCTGGACCGCTTCCGTGAGGGCAGGGCGCGAGTGCTCGTCGCCACGGACGTGGCCGCGCGGGGCATTGACGTGGACGGCATCGCGATGGTCGTGAACTACGACGTGCCGGAAGATCCCGAAGTGTACGTGCACCGCGTGGGTCGGACGGCGCGGGCCGGCGCCGCCGGCGTGGCGCTCACCCTCATGGCCCCGCACGAGTGGTTGCTGATTCGAGACATCGAGCGGCTGATGGGTCGGACGCTCCAGCGGGAAATCGTCCCGGGATTCGAGCCCGCCGTGTCGCCACCGGAGCCCGAGGGGAGCGTTGCGGCCTCGCGCCCCGTGGGCCCGTCGGTGAGGCCACGGCGGGGCGGAGCGCGCAAACGATAGCTCCCGTCCGGACGGCCCCCCTGGTCTCCATAACAGGTTGGTTCGATCCCACGCCGAAGGGCGGTGCGCTGCGGCTCGCGGCGCACAGTTATCTCCCCGGACCGCGGGATCCCGGCGTTCGTCTCCCCGGTCTTCGCCGGGGCGATCTCGTGACGCTGGAGAACGGGCGCGTGCAGTCGGTGAACGGGCTCCCCCCCGAGCAGGCGGCGGCGCGCCCTGAGTTCGCCGGACTGGGCGCCGTGCATCCGTCGCGGTTCCTCCGGCTGGAGACTCCCCACGCCTCGAGTCCCCGCACCGCCGAGATCCAGCGCATCGTGGACCTGGTATGTCCGCTGGGGTTCGGTCAGCGCGCGCTGATCGTGTCGCCGCCCAAGGCGGGCAAGACCATCGTGTTACAGGCGATCGCCGAAGGCGTGGCGCTGGCGCACCGGGACGTGGTGCTGTTGGTGCTTCTGGTGGACGAGCGGCCGGAAGAAGTCAGCGAGATGGTGGACTGGGGCCGGGGAGAGGTGATTGCCTCGAGCTTCGACCTGCCGCACGAGCGTCACGTGGCGGTGGCCGAGATGGTGTTCGAACACGCGCGGCGGCAGGTGGAGGTGGGGCGCGACGTCGTGATCGTGCTGGACTCTCTCACCCGGCTGGCGCGCTCGCATAACACCACGGGCCGGTCGAGCGGGCGCACCATGTCCGGCGGGATCGACGCCGGCGCCCTGGCCAAGCCCAAGGCGCTGTTCGGCTCCGCGCGCGCCGTGCCCGGCGGCGGCTCGCTCACCATCATCGCCACGGCGCTGGTGGAGACCGAGAGCAAGATGGACGACGTGATCTTCGAGGAGTTCAAGGGCACGGGCAACGCCGAGTTGCGTCTCACCAGGGAGCTGGCGGACCGCCGGATCTACCCGGCCGTGGATATCCCGGCGAGCGGGACGCGGCGGGAGGAATTACTCGGGGACCCGGTGGAGATCGCCGGGCGCGATGCCCTCCGGCGGCGGCTCGCGGGGCTGCCCACGTCCCAGGCGCTCGAGACGCTGCTCGGTCTCGTCCGGCGGTCCAAAACCAACGCGGAACTCCTGGCCGGCCTCAAGTAGCTCTCCCTTGGGCTGGAAGCCCGGCACCAGTCGCAATTATGCATTGCAATTGCAATATTGCAGCGCGTGATCGTCCCACCCAGTCTTCGGCGTTTTCTCCGCTACCTCAAGCCATACCGCGGCCTCGTGGCGCTGGCCGTGGCGACCGGCGTCGTTCGGTATCTGATCCCGCTGGCGCTCCCCTGGGCCGTCAAGGTGGTGGTGGACGACTTCCTGACGCCGGCTGCTCTGCCCCGCCCGCGCGCACAACTCGATCTCCTCATGGCGGGGCTGATTGCCCTGTACGCGGCCTACGGCATCGTCAGTTACTGGCGCTCGAGCCTCGCGGGTATTGCCGGGCATCGACTGATTTTCGATCTGCGCCGCGATCTGTACCAGCACGTGCAGCGGATGAGCCTGTCGTTTTTCGAGCGGCAGCGGATCGGCGCGATCGTGGCGCGACTCACCCACGACATCGCGTCGGCGCAGAACTTCGTCGGCGCGGCGTTCGTGAACACGGCCATGGACCTGGCGGCCATTGGAGCCATCGTGATCCTGCTGGCGGCCTGGCATTGGAAGCTCGCCCTGGTCTCGTTAGCCGTGATCCCGTTCCACGCCGTGGTGAGCCACCGCCTTCAGCGGCGCATCCGGCAGAAGAGCCGCGAGATCCACGATCAGCTGCAGGAGATTTCGGGCGAGCTGCATGAGCAGTTCGGCGCGACGTCCACGATTCAGTCGTTCACGCAGGAGTCCACCGCCGCCCGCGCGTTCGATGAGCGCAGCCGGGCGTTTCTCGACAGCGTGTTGGCCAACGTGCGGCTCCAATCCGCGGCGCTCGGCGTCACGGGCACGCTCACGGCGATCGGCCCGATCCTCGCGATCTGGTTCGGGGCGGGAGAGGTGATGGCGGGCCGGCTCACCGTCGGCACGCTCATGGCCTTCTATTCGTACCTCGGCATGCTGTACGCGCCGGTGCAGCGCCTCACCGAACTGAATCTGATCCTGTCCAACAGCCTGGCGGCCATGGACCGGATCTTCGAGGTGTTCGACAGCGCGCCGGAGGTACAGGAGCGGCCGGGCGCCCGATCGGTCGGCCGTTCCCGCGGGGAAATCGCGTTTGACGAGGTGTCGTTCCGATACGGCGATGGGCCGCTCGTGCTGGATCGCGTGTCCCTGCATCTGCCGCCCGGCCGGACGGTCGCGCTGGTGGGCCCGAGCGGAGCGGGGAAGTCCACGCTCGTGAAGCTGCTCCCGCGGTTCTACGACGTGACCGACGGCCGCATCACACTCGATGGCGCGGACATCCGGGACCTCACGTTGGCGTCGCTACGCCAGCAGATCGCGATCGTGGCGCAGGAGCCGATCCTGTTGTCAGGGACGATCGCGGACAACCTGCGCTTCGGCAAACCGGACGCCTCGCCCGCGGAGATCGAGGCGGCGGCGCGGCTCGCGTTCGCGCACGAATTCGTCGAGCGTCTTCCGGCGGGCTACGAGACGGAGATCGGCGAGCGAGGCGTCAAGCTGTCCGGCGGACAGAAGCAGCGGATCGCCATCGCACGAGCGTTCCTCAAGGACGCGCCGGTGCTCATTCTGGACGAGCCCACCTCCGCGCTCGACCCGGAGTCGGAGGCGTTGATCAAGGCGGCGCTGACCAAGCTGGTGGCCGGTCGCACCGCCCTGATCATCGCGCATCGGCTCTCGACGGTGGAGCACGCCGACGAGGTCGTCGTGCTCGAGCGGGGCCGCGTGGTGGAGCGGGGATCGCACCGACAACTGTTGGAGCGGCCGGAAGGGTTGTACCGCC
>DATMAW010000195.1:0-3799 GCA_035559715.1 Gemmatimonadales bacterium
CCGGCGGGTCGAGTGGAGTTCTGGCTGCGCGAGCTGCGCACGCCGCAGCTGATTGTCGAAGCGGCCGGACGGCGCCGGGACGCCGCCACGCGACTGAGCGGCGAACGGGCACTGCTGAGAGCAGCGCTGGCCGGTGATCTCGATGCCGTGGAGCGGGAGCTGGCGGGCGAGGTGGAACGCGAGCGTACGGCGGATCGCGAGTACTGGGCCCCACTCCGCCGCGAGTTGGCCGAATTGCGCCGGCAGCGGGGTGTGTCCTGAGGGGCGAGGAGGGACGAAGAGGGCGGAAGATCCTCGTCCTTCCTCGATTCCCCCACCGTTGACGTAACTTCTCAACCCCACTACACTTCCGGCCCTATGTCATACGCCGTTTTCACCGCCGCCGGCAAGCAATTCCGTGCCGAGAAGGGCGTGATTCTCAAGGTCCCCACGCTCGAGGGCGAGCCTGGGTCCAAGGTGACGTTCGATCGCGTACTGCTCGCCTCTGACGGCGAGAAGGTGCACGCGGGCACGCCCACGGTGAAGGGAGCCAAGGTCACCGCGCAGATCGTGCGGCACGGCAAGGGCGAGAAGATCGTGGTGTTCCGCTTCAAACGGCGCAAGAACATGCGGCGGAAGACGGGGCACAGACAGGGATTTACGGAGATCAAGATCACGGACGTGAAAGCTGGGTGACTGGGGTGTTTCGGGTGTCAGGGATCAGGGGTCGGGTGTCAGGGGTGCGCAACCCCCGACCCCCGACACCTGACACCTGACACCTCTTTCGTGGAGACATTATGGCGCATAAGAAAGGTGTCGGTTCCTCTCGCAACGGCCGCGACTCACAGCCCAAGTTCCTGGGTGTGAAGCGCTTTGGCGGGGAGTTCGTGCGCGCGGGGAACATCCTGGTTCGCCAGCGCGGCACCAAGTTCCATCCGGGAAAGAACGTGCGGCGTGGTTCGGATGACACGTTGTTCTGCGTGGTGGACGGCATCGTGCGGTTCGAGCACAAGGACAAGAAGCGGATGCGGGTGAGCGTGCTCCCCGTAACGGCGGCGGCGCCGGTGCAGGCGACGGCGGGAGCGGCGTAAGAATACTGGGCCAGGAGGGACGAGCGGGGGGGGCGAGGCGGGGTGAGGCGAGTGAGAGCGATGGCAGCGGGCGGTTGGTGCAGTGCACCGGCCGCCCGCTGCGCGTTTGTGGCCCGCGAATCCCGGTGTGTCGCACTCATCCACCCAGCGGATGCAGCGCGCGTGGGAATGGTCAAGCACGCGAAGGAATGATGACTGGGTTCGAGTCCGAGCGGGTTATGGTGGTCCAGCATGCTGCCTTGCCCTGTCAGCCGAGGATCGGTGATACTATGGCCATGCCCGACACGGCCCGACGCTACACCGTTCAGGACGTCCGGGACTTCCCGCCGGACGGCAACCGGTACGAACTGGTGCACGGGGAACTGCTGGTAACCCCGGCGCCGCGTCCCGAACATCAGATCGTCGTCGTGGAACTTCACGATCGGATCAGTCCGTACCTCGCGGCCAACGGCGGTGGGGCCAGGCTGTTCAGCGTCGCCGCGGATATCAGTTGGGATGACGAGACCCTGGTACAGCCGGACTTGTTCGTCGTGCCGGCGGCCGAGGTCAGCCGCGACTGGCGCACGTACCGCACGCTGTTACTGGCAGTCGAGGTGCTCTCGCCCGGTTCCAGCCGGGCCGACAGGGTGGTGAAGCGCCGGCGGTACCAGGAGCAGGGGGTTGCCACGTACTGGGTGGTGGATGTGGACGCGCGACTGGTCGAGGTGTGGCACCCCGACGATGAGCGGCCCGAGATCGTACCGGACCTGTTACGGTGGCGCGTGTCTCCCGCCGCGAGGGAGCTGGTCATAGACCTCGCGGAGGTGTTTAGCAGGTTGCCGGAGTAGGCTGGCATGAAGCGCGCGCGAAGTCGGTCAGGGGCCGGGCCGACGCCGGGGCGACCTTAGCTGCCGTTGATTCTTCAATCAGTTAGCCAGTTGCGCGGTCGCCGGGGGAAAGCATGCAGGGCAGCGAACGAATGCAGTGAGGCCACTCTTGCCCGCCCAGGCCAGACTCGTCAAGGCGTGACGTTGAGGCGGTATCCGTACCAGGTCGTACCGTTCGTGTTCCAGAACATGCCGTTGGCAAACGACACAGAGTAGTTCGCGGCGGTGAACGGAAGTGTGAACGTCGTCACCAGCTGAGCCGTGTTGTTGAAGATGGCCTGGGCGCTGTACACGTACACGGTCGTTCCACTTGCCGTGTAGAGGTAGTAGCCGTCGGTCGCGATCGCGTTGGTTCCACCTGAAAGTCCGGTAACCGTCCCTATCAAGGCACCAGTCGAGACATTCAGCCGGCGGATCGAGCCAGCCGTGAACTCCCAGATCTCGAGCGTGCCGAGCTGGCTGACGACGGGAACCGACTGCCAGTCGCTGAATCCGCCCGTGTGGACCAAGCTTGTCACCCCGGTCTGGGCGTTCACCGTATACCAGTTGGTTCCGTAGGACTTGAGGTAGTAAGTACCGGATCGATACAGGATCGACCGCTGGTCCAGCGCTGTTACCGCGTTGCTGTCAATGAACGCGCCAGCCAGGCTGTACTCATACAGCTTCCCGAGAGAGGCAATCCCGCCGTTGGCGAAATGATATGTGGTGCCGTTCGACGTGATGTTCATCTTCGTCACGCTGCTTGTCGCAGCGAATGAGATCTGCTGGCTCGGCGACATCGCGCCGCCGCGCACGCCGCGCCGGAGCTGCCCGTTGTCCCCACCAGCCCAAACGTGACCGGCGTTGGTGCCCCAGAGGCCGTACGCGCTATTGGGCATGCGGGATACCATCGGGCTCCACGACGTGCCATTGAACCGCAAGAGTGTCGCGACTCCACCAGTGGGACTGCCGACCGCGTACACGTCGTTTGCGGCCGTGCCCCAGACGCCGTACAGGTGGGCACTTGTGTATCCTGACGGCAACGTTATTTGACTCCATGACGTTCCGTCGAATCGGTAGCTCGTGCCGCCGCTTCCCACGACGAACACGTCCCTGCCCGAGGCTCCCCACAGCCGATACAACACTGGCGAGCCCGGAATCGTCGCGTGGAGCGACCACGATGTTCCGTCGTACCTGATAATGTTTCCGCCGGTCCCCGCGGCGAACACCGTGTCTCTCGACGACCCCCACACCCCTCCCCAGAAGCTGATACCAGATGCTGCCGCAGGGTTGACAGCGGTCCAACTGGTCCCATCGTAGTGGAGAACGACGCCGCTCGCGCCCACGGCCCACACGTCGTTCGGTGCCGAACCCCAGACCCCGAACAGCGTCACCGTCGTAACGACGCCGCTCGCGGGATCGGCGGCCCACGTCGAGCCGTTGTAGTGGAAGATGCCGCCGGACCCACCGACCGCCCACACGTCGCTTTCCGAGGCTCCCCAAATCGCGCGGATTTGGCTCGTGGCCACCGTCGTTTCGAGCGACCATGAGGTGCCGTTGTAGCGATAGATGGTCCCGCCTGAGCCGGCAGCCCAGACGTTATTGCTCCGCGTGCCCCAGATGGTCCAGAGCCAGGCGCTCGCCGGGCTCGCCACCGAGTCCCACAGCGTGACGGCTGTCGCTGCGGACACGTTTACGGTGAGCAGACCATACGCCGCCATGCCGTCCGCAGCGGCTCCGATCACGGCCTGACCGCTTCCGGCGGCCGTGGCCCTGTAGTCAATGCCACGGTTCCCGGTGGGGGCCACGGTGGCCACGTTGGTGTTCCCGCTGGTCACCGAGAACGAAGCCGGAGTAACGATGTTCCCGCTTGGGTCCAGCGGT
>DATMAW010000196.1:0-7093 GCA_035559715.1 Gemmatimonadales bacterium
CCAAGATGGGACTCGCCCCGCTCCATACCTGGAAGCCCGACACCTACGGCGAGGCACCGAGCTTGGTGGGCGCGCTTATGGCCGGTGCGCTCACGGCCTGCGCCTTCGTGGGCGTGGCGCGGGTGTTCCAGGTGCTGGCGGCCGCCGGCCTCGCGGGATTCGCGCAGCCGCTGCTGCTGACGTTCGGCATCGCCTCGCTCGTGGTCGCTGCTGCGTTCGTACTCGTCCAGGCGGACATAAAGCGGCTCCTCGCGTATTCATCCATTGAGCACATGGGATTGCTGGCGCTGGGGCTCGGATTCGGCGGGGTGGGGGTGTACGGCACCGTGCTGCACGTGGTGAACAACGCGCTGGCCAAGGGCCTGTTGTTCCTGGCGGTGGGGAACGTGGTGCTGGCAACCGGCACGTCGCTGGTCGCGGAGATCAAGGGCCTGCGTCGCGCGCTGCCAGCCTCCGCTAGCCTGCTGGTCGTTGGGTTGCTTGCCGCCACCGGATCGCCGCCCTTCGGCTCGTTCGTGAGCGAGTTCACCATTCTCCGCTCGGCGGTGGCCGGCGGGCACGTGGTGCTGGCGTTGGCGGTGGCGGGGCTGATCGCGCTGATCTTTGTGGGAATGGGGAGGACCGTGCTCGAGACCTTCCACGGTGTTCCCGTGCGGGCCGTGCGCCCCGATGTGGAGAACCACTGGCTGCTCGCCGGCCCGGTGGTGCTGGCCGCGGCCGCGTTGCTCCTGGGGTTCTACATCCCCGGGCCGCTGGGGCGGGCGCTCGCGAGTGCGGCGGGGGCCCTGGGGGGAGTGGGTCCGTGAGCGACCCGTTCAGCGTGGGGCTCCGCAACCGGCGCAGCGTGCCGCGGGCCGCGCTGCCGCTGGAAACGGTGGACCGCTTTCGCCGTACCGTGGCGGAGGCCGTGGGGCAGGGAAAGCGCCTCATCTCGCTGTTCGGCCTGCCGGAGGATGGCGAGCGGCTGGCGGTGCTCGCGATTCTGGCAGATGACGGTGAGGGGCTTCTTGGGGTGACCTCGACGCTGGTGGGCGAACGATATCCCGCCCTGACCCCGGATTGTCCCCAGGCCGCCCGGTTCGAGCGGGAGCTGGCGGAGCAGTGCGGGGTGGTGCCGGAGGGCCATCCCGCGCTCAAGCCGGTCCGGCGTCACCCTCCGGACCAGCTTCCCGCGCGATGGACCCGGACGCCGCAGGACCGCGAGGCGTACCCGTTCGACGTGGTGCATGGCGACGAGGTACATGAGGTGGCGGTAGGGCCGGTGCACGCGGGGATCATCGAGCCCGGCCACTTCCGCTTCCAGGCCCATGGGGAAACGGTCTTGTCGCTGGAAATCATGCTGGGCTACCAGCACCGCGGGGTGGAGCGTCTCCTCCAGACCGCGGACCGGACGCGAGGGGTGCTGGTGGCGGAGGCCATTGCTGGAGATACGGTGGTGGGGCACGCGGACGCGCACTGCGGCGCGCTCGAGGCGCTCGCCCGGTGCCGCAAGCCCGCGCGTGCGCAGGCTATTCGCGGCATCGCGCTGGAACTGGAGCGCGTCGCCAATCACCTGGGCGATCTCGGCGCGATCGCAGGCGACGTCGCCTATCTCCCCGCGGCGGCGGACTTCGGCGCGCTCCGGGGCGAGTGTCTGAATCTGATGATGACGCTCTCGGGCAATCGCTACGGCCGGGGACTGCTGCGGCCGGGAGGCGTGAGCTTCGATGTGGATCAGTCAATGGGCGCCGAGTTCCGTGACCGCCTCCTCTCGTTGGCCGATCGGATCGAGCCGGTGGCCCGCGACTTCTTCTCCAACGCGTCGGTGCAGGGGCGGCTGGAAGGAGTAGGGGTGGTGCCGCGGCCGCGCTGCCGCGAGCTGGGCTTCGTAGGGCCGGTGGCGCGGGCGTGCGAAATCGCGCGCGACGTGCGGCAGGATCATCCGTGGGGTGTGTTCCGCTTCGCCCACATTCCGGCCTCGACGGCGTGGGCGGGCGACGTGTTCGCCCGGGCCCACGTCCGCTGGCTGGAGGTGCGGCGCTCCCTCGCGTTCCTGGTGGAGCAGGTGGCGGCCCTGCCGAAGGGTGCGACCATGACAGCCATGGGCGAGCTCCGGCCCAACGAGCTGAGCGTGGCGCTGGTGGAAGGGTGGCGAGGCGAGATCGTTCATGCCGTCGTCACGGACCAGCGGAGCCGCATTCGGCGTTACAAGATCACGGACCCCTCGTTCCGTAACTGGGACGCGCTGGCCATTGCGATGCCGGGGAACCAGATGTCCGACTTCCCGCTGTGCAACAAGAGCTTCAACCTGTCCTACGCGGGGCACGACCTATGAGCCGGCGTACGACGCATGCTTGATCTCCTGCGCCGCCGGCTGGCCACCGGATCGCGGACGCTTCGATTTCCGCCGGTGGGGGATCCGGACCTGCCACCGCGATTCCGCGGCCGCCCGGTGCTGGACTCATCCCGCTGCGGATCCCGATGCGCCGACTGCGCCGCGGCTTCGCCGTCGTCGGCGATTCAGGTGGGGCCGGATGGACAGGCCCGGCTGAATGTGGGCGCGTGCCTGTTCGCCCCGGAAGACGCGACCGCGTGCCCGCACGGCGCCGTCCGGTTCACGTCTGAGTACGCCATGGCGAGCCGCACCCGGGCCGGGCTAATGTCGGACGCGCCACCCGGGGAGCGGATCCGGGAGCTGGATCGGCGGATGCGCCGGCTGTTCGGCCGCTCGTTGCGGTTGCGGTCGGTCTCCGCCGGAAGTTGCAACGGGTGTGAAGCTGAGCTCGTCGCGCTGGGGAATGTGGTCTTCGACTTGGCCCGGTTCGGCGTACAGTTCGTCGCTTCGCCGCGCCATAGCGACGGCATCGTGCTGACGGGCGCCGTGAGCCGGAACATGGAGAGCGCGCTGCGCGCGACCTACGAGGCCACTCCGGCTCCCAAACTGGTGATCGCCGTGGGCGCTTGTGCCATCAACGGTGGTCCCTTCCGGGGCAGTCCCGAGGTCCTGAATGGGGCGCCGCCGGATCTGGCCGTGGACCTCTGGATTCCGGGATGCCCGCCGCACCCGCTCACCCTGCTGGACGGCCTGTTGGGGTTGCTGGGCCGGCTGGAGGACGGCCAGCGCTAGCGTCGTGTCCCGTCAATCGCCTCACCCGCACGGCGGGCTGTGGACGGGGCCGGCAACGCCACCATCGCTGCGGAGCTGGGCCTGAGTCACCCCACGATTGGGCTCTAGCGGCGGCGCTATCTGCGCCAGGGGTATGACGAACTGCGACCCGGCGGGCCCGGCTCGATTGGCGATGAGCAGATCGCGACGCTCGCGCGCCGAACACTCAGGACCAAGCCGAGGGGCGCAACGCATGGACCTGCCGCCCTCGTCCCACACCGATGAAGCGTCGTCCGAGGTGGCTGAAGCTTGGCCTGAGCTGAACAACGTGTGATTGAAACTGCGTTCCTGGCGCCGCGCCCGACGCATGACCGCTGATCGCCGAGTCGCGGCGTCCCGGCTCGTTTCCTTGATGCCGGCCCGCCTTCCACGCCATCTTGCAGTACGGCCCACCTAGAGGCCCACGCCGTGAAACCAGGCCCCGCACGCCCATGCCGATCCGCTTCACGCTGAACGGAACGGCCCGCGACATCGAGCCGCGCCCCGGGGAATCCCTGCTCGAGACGCTGCGGGAACGCTGCGGTATCACGTCGCTGAAGGACGGCTGTAGCCCCCAGGGCCAGTGCGGCTGTTGCCTCGCGCTGGTGGACGGGAATCCCAAAGTCACGTGTGCGATGGCGGCGGAGGCGGCCGACGGCAAGTCCATCCTCACGCTCGAAGGGCTGGATGCGCGCGAGCGCGCCCTGATCGCCGACAGCTTCGCCGCGGCCGCCGGCCTCCAGTGCGGCTTCTGCATTCCCGGCATCGCCCTCCGCGCCAAAGCGATCACCGATCGGGATCCGTCGCCCTCCCGCGCCGCGATCGCCAAAGCCATTGACGTCCACCTCTGCCGCTGCACCGGCTACGTGAAGGTCGTGGACGCCATCGAACTCTTGGCCAGAGCCAAGCGTGGCGAGGGCGATCCCGTGCCGTGCACCGACGGCCGAGTGGGCCAGCCCCTGGCGCGAGTCGGCGCCGGACTCAACGCCCTAGGCGACAAGCCCTACGTGGACGACATGGCCGTGCCCGGCATGCTGCACGGCGCGCTCGTGCTCTCACCCCATGCGCGGGCGCGCGTGCGGCGCATAGACACCTCGCGGGCCCGGGCACTCCCCGGCGTGCACGCGGTGCTCACGGCCGCCGACGTTCCCGGCGAGCGCTGGTACGGCCTCTTGTACAACGACTGGCCGGGGTTCGTGGCAGAGGGGGAAGAGGTGCGCTGCGTGGGCGACGTCCTGGCCGCCGTGGCAGCGGACGACCGCCACACGGCGCGCGAGGCGGCGAGCCTGGTCGCGGTCGAGTACGAGATCCTCCCCGCCGTGCTCGATCCCGAGGCCGCGCTCGCGCCGGGCGCACCGCAGGTGAATCCGGCGCACGCGAATCTTCTCTCGAAGTCGGTGATTCGTCGCGGCGACGTGGACGCGGCCCTCGCGCGGAGCGCGCACGTCGTGAGCGGCACGTGGCGCACCCAGCGCGTTGAGCATCTGTATCTCGAGCCGGAAAGCGCCTTCGCCGAGCCGATGCCGGACGGCCGGCTGCGACTCTGCTCCCAGGGGCAGGGAGTGTTCGACGACCGGCGGCAGGTCGCTCGCTTCCTCGGCATCCCGGAAGATCGGATTTTCGTGGAGCTGGTGGCCAACGGCGGGGCCTTCGGCGGCAAGGAGGACATGTCGGTGCAGGCGCAAACCGCGCTGCTCGCGCTCCGCACCGGCCGGCCGGTGAAGCTCACGCTCTCGCGCGAGGAGTCCATCCGCCTGCATCCCAAGCGGCATCCGATCACGATGCACTATACCGTGGGATGCGACGCCGAAGGGCGGCTCACCGCGGTGCGGGCGCGCATGATGTCCGATTCCGGCGCGTACGCCTCGGTGGGTGGCAAGGTGCTCGAGCGCGCCGCGGGCCACGCGTGCGGCCCGTACCGCGTGCCGAACGTGGACGTGGAGTCGGTGGCCGTGTACACCAACAACCCGCCGTGCGGCGCGATGCGCGGCTTCGGCGCCAACCAGGCGCACTTCGGCATCGAGGGTTGCATGGACCTGCTGGCGGAGCAGGCAGGGCTCGACCCGTTCGAGATCCGCTGGCGCAACGCGCTCCAGGTGGGAGACCCGTTCACCACCGGCCAGATCATGGAGAAGTCGGTGGGGATCCGGAAGACGCTCGCGGCCGTGAAGGATCGCTATTACGAGGCGAAACGCGCCGGACGCGCCGTGGGCATCGCGTGCGGGATCAAGAACAGCGGCATCGGAAACGGCGCGGAAGAGTGGGGCAGGGCGCGGCTCGTGGTGGAGCCGGACGGTACCGTGTCGCTCTACAACGGCTACACCGAGATGGGCCAGGGCCTGCTCACGGTATTGGTACAGTTCGCGGTGGAGGCCACGGGGCTCCCCGCGGCGACGTTCGTGCCGAAGGTGGACTCGACCTTCGAGCTGGGCTGCGGCCAGACCACGGGCTCGCGCGCCACGATGTTCGGCGGGCTCGCGGTGCTGGAAGCCGGAGCAAAACTGAAAGCCGATCTCGACGCCGGCCACACGCTCCGCGACCTGGCGGGCCGCTGCTACGCCGGCGACGCCGTGGCCCGCGACACGACGGCGCTCGGCGCCCAGGTGGACCGGATCAAGACGCACACCGCGTACAGCTACGCGACGCAAGTCGTGGTGCTGGATGACGCCGGCCGAGTGGAGCGCGTGATCGCGGCGCACGACGTGGGACGCGTGGTGAACCCGAAGCTGTGCGAGGGGCAAGTCGAAGGCTCCATCCACATGGGCCTGGGCTACGCGCTCACCGAGGAGCTGCCGACCAGAGCCGGCATGCCGGTCACCTTCAAGCTGCGCGAGCTTGGCGTCCTGCGCGCGCGGGACATGCCCGCCGTGGAAGTGATCCTGGTCGAAGAGCCGGAGCCCGAGGGTCCGCTGGGCGCCAAGGGCGTGGGCGAGATCGGTCTCGTGCCCACCGCCGCCGCGGTCGCGTCTGCGCTCGCGGCGTTCGATGGCATTCGCCGTACCACGCTGCCGATGAAGGATTCGCCCGCCGCAAAGGCCATGAGCGTGGGCCGCATCCGCGCGGCCTCGTGATGCCGGCCGGCTTCGTCAACGCCCACACCCACATCTATTCCGGGCTCGCACCGTTCGGCATGCCGGCGCCGGCTGAAGCGCCGGAGAATTTCGTTCAAATCCTCGAGCGAATCTGGTGGAAGCTGGACCGCGCGCTGGACGAGCGCGCGCTGCGGTCCTCGGCGCGCTGGTACGTGGCCGACGCGCTGCGGCTCGGTACTGTGGGGTTGGTGGATCACCACGAGTCCCCGGACCTGATCGAAGGTTCGCTCGATCTCATCGCCGACGCCTGCCAGTGGCTCGGCATGCCCGCGGTGCTCTGCTTCGGCGCGACCGAGCGGAACGGCGGTCGAGACGAAGCGAGGCGGGGTCTGGCCGAAAACCGGCGGTTCATGCGGGAGAACACCCGGCCCCTGGTGCGCGGCGTCGTTGGTCTCCACGCGTCGTTCACGGTATCGGATGAGACCGTGCAAGAGGCGGGGGAACTATGCCGCGAACTGGGCACGGTGCTGCACGTGCACGTGGCCGAAGACCGCGCGGACGTGGAGGACGCGCACCGCCGGGGATGGGCCGGGCCGCTGGAGCGGCTCGAGGCCCTCGGCGCGCTCCCGCCGGGTTCGATTCTGGCGCACGGTGTGCATCTCACGCAGGACCAGGTGCGGCGGGCCGAACACCTGGGGTGCTGGCTGGTGCAGAACCCGCGCTCCAACCGCGGCAACCGAGTGGGCTATGCCGGATCGCTCCGGGCCAGTCGCCGCGTGGCGCTCGGCACGGACGGATATCCCTCTGACCTGACGGCGGAACGCGCGGCGTTGCTGGAGGAGGCCGCGGCGCACGGTGACGATCTTGATGCGGCGGCGCGCCGGCCCGACGCCGGGCACGCGTTACTGGCGGAGCGGTTCGGCGGGACCGTGCCCGC
>DATMAW010000197.1:0-3896 GCA_035559715.1 Gemmatimonadales bacterium
GCGGCGGGTCCAGGAGCGGAAGGAGCGGAAGCGATGACCCGCTGGGAGTCGTGGTTCCTGATCGGCTGCGCCGCTCTATGGGCCGTCGTCATCACCGGGATGGCACTGGCCTGGTGGGTTCGGGGAGGAGGAGGACCGATGAAGACCTGCCCCGTCTGCCTGGTTCACCGGCTCGAGTGCCCCGACGACCCGTACTGCCGGACGTGCTTCGGCGAGCTCAAGGCGCTCGAGGACTGGGAAGAGGCCGAGCTGAAGGAGGCACGATGAACCGACCGCCCGGGCCGCCGTGTCACGCCTACCCGTGTCCGCACCGCAAGACGTGGGTGGGTCCAGCTTGGCACTCGCTCGTATGGGATGACCGGGACATGGTCTGGCTCGCGTGGTGCTGCGTGTGCGGCAATCACGTTTACGGATTCAGGGGGGTTGACCCATGAGCATGACCGACCGACCCATCCCCGACGCCGGCAAGCGGCTATCGCCGATCGAGCAGGCCGCGCGTGACGCCGAGGCCGACGCCCACATGGAGCGCTGGCGGCGCATCCGGGAGGCGGAACGCGCGCTCGACAGCTACGAGCCGCTCCTCCGCTGGTCCCGCACGGGCCGGCGCCCCCGCTGCATCCACGGCGGGGACTACTGGAGCTGCGTGTGGTGCAACAAGCAGCTACGTGACGTGCTCCGAGACGAGACGTGGGTGGAAGAGGTGCGCGAATACCGCCGGCGCGAGGCTCACTACGCCGGACTGCACGCCGACACGCCGGACGCTCGCTGCCTGCTCTGCAAGGTGGGCAAGTGAACGACTTCTTCGACGAGGCGCGGATCTTCGCTCGCAAGGCGGCCGAGGCTGAGACCTTCGATCGCAAGCGAGCTGTCTATCACGCACAGGTGGCCCAGGCGTATGCCCTCCTCGCGATCGCCGAGGCCATGCGCGACATCGTCCTCGCGCTCAAGTACCCGGGTAGGGACGGAGGCGAGCGGTGAGCGAGGCGACCACGCGCGAGCACGACCAGCATCTCGATATCGGTCTCGAGCGCGGCTGCCATCGCTGTGTGCAGCTGGCCGAGGAACCGCTCGCGTATCTCGATGACCGGACCCTCTGGCGGCTGATGTGCGCGCGGGTGCAGACGGAGTTGGATCTGATCGCCGCCGTGCGGATCCAGCGGACGCTGGTCGAGGCATGGCGCGTCGAGGAACTGCTGCTGGCGGCGAAGCGCGCGCAACGCCTTTCGGAGAACCCACCGTCATGAGCGAGCCGATCTTCGACGACGAGCAGAAGATGGCCATCCTCTTCGGAGCCTGGGTCTCACGTCGCATCCGCCAGGTGTACCGAGAGGCGGACGTGCCGGCCGACGGCGTGCGCGTGGCGCTAGCAGCTTGGGCAGCGTGCCAGGTGTTCGAGGTGATGCTCCGCGCCCACGGCGATGAGCACCCGATCAAGGCTGTCGAAGCCTACCTGGAGCTCGAGGAGATGGGGCTGAAGGAGGTGGACCGATGAAGGTCGGAGGCGTGCGCCGCGACGATTGGACGACGCCGGAGGGCGAGCGGAAGACGAGGTACTGGGTCTACCTCGAGGGCGAGGGCGAGGTCCCCTGCTACGACCCTCGAGCGGCTGAGTTCCAGCCCGGCGCCGAGCTTCCCGAGGGCTGGGAGATCCGAACGTCTCAGAACGGGAAGCGATACCTCGGCCCGCCGAAGAAGGGGCGGGACGGGAAGAGCTGGACGCCCGCATGGAGCAACACCCAGGAAGGCCAGGCGTACGAGCAGGAGCGGATGGATAGGCGCACGGCGCTCATGCAGGCCGTCGCCTACAGCTCGGGCGGCAGCCTCGAGGAGCTCCTATCCATCGCCGACGTGTTCTATTCCTGGCTCCGCCAGAACCAGAACTCCGCCGCCGCGCCCCTCGTCGCGAGCCCATCCATGCCGGCGGCGGATGCAGCGGCCCCGGGCGCGGACAGCGCGGCGCTCACCTCCACCGCGTCCGGGGACCGCTGCCCATCGTGCGGGGACGAGTGGGGTAGCCGGCGTACGCCGAGCGGGAAGCGGCTGTGCGTGAACGGGCACGTGGAGAGGCAAGATGAAAGGGTCGTGACGTGATGATGCCCCAGGCTCCCCCACTCGTGGCCCTGGTCCGCCTCCTGGCCCGCCAGGAGTGGCTCGACGACGCGCTCTGCGCCAACCTCGCCGTGATCCGCATGCCCGACGGCACCCCGGTCCGTCGGCGGGTGCGCGTTCGGGTGGACGGCGAGGAGCGCTGGTCCCGGCCCATCCCCGTCGTGGACTGGGCCTGGGTAGACCGGCTGTTCCATCCGACCGATAGCGGTACCCATCCAGCCGGAGCGGCGGCGAGGGCGGCGGCGAAGCGCATCTGCGCCCGCTGCCCGGTGCGTGAGGAGTGCCTGCGCTACGTCGAGCAGTTGGAGGCGGAGATCGGGCCGCAGGACGGCATCTGGGCGGGGCTCACGCCCGAGGAGCGACAGGCGGTGCGAGAGGAGATTGCATGAACGAGCCCGCGTACGAGTACGAGGAGGAAGCGCAGCTCAGCTTCGAGGGCGTGCCGGTCACCTCGACGCGCTTCACCATCGCGTCCGCCTCGAACCACTTCACCGACCAGCACCTGCGCCCCGAGCAGGCAGTGGAGTTCAGGGGTCGGGGTGTCGTCAGGGGCATCCACTACCAGCGGGCCAGTGATGGTGCCTGGAGGCGGGTCCACATCATCGAGGCCATCGAGGTCGAGCTGCTGGGGAAGCCGCACGCCGTGGCATGAAAGGAGGCTCCGCCATGGAGAGCAACGAGGTTCCGACGTACACGCTGGTGACCCACACGGACTACGACAAGGACATGGTCGTCGTGGTGATCCAGGATGCTACGGGGACGCCGGTCGCCCGGGTGCCGTTCTCGCGCCCCTTCTTCGAGCAGGTCATACCGTCCCGGGGCTACAGCATCCACGACTTCCCGATCGTGGACGATGCGTGATTGGAACGACGAGCGCTGTCCCTGCGGCTGCGGAGCCCTAGCTTGGTGGGGCCTATCCCGCTGGGGCCACGCCGCCCGTAGCTGCGGCAAGGAGAGCTGGGAAGCGACACGCGGGTGTCCTGAGTGCCAGGCCCGCCGCAACCGGCGGAAAGGCCGAGCCGCTCACGTGAAGGCGCACAGGCTCATGAAGGACGAGGGCATGCCCGATCTCCCGCCCACGCATGAGGAGAAGGGCCATACGTACAGCCTGCTCTACCGGCCCGAGGTGAAGAGCGGGGCGCAGGTGCCGGCGTCGTTCAGGAAGTTCTTGGCGTCCGAGTGGTTCAGGAAGGCGCTGTCGCAGAGCGAGCGGGCGGTGCCGGTCGGCTCGGGCGCCAAGCCGGCCGTCTTCATGGACATGGGGCGTGAGGGCAGATGGCTGGTCGTGAGGATGCAGGAGGCGCGATGAGCGAGGAGGTCTTCGCTGACTACGTCGTCTGCGCGGTCTGCGCGAGCGACGACTGCGAGCACACCGAGTCCCCGCTGGCCGGGCTCGAGCGATACCGCGTCGACGTGGAGGTCTCGAAGAGTTACCGCTTCGATGTACTCGCAGAGAGCGCCGAGGAGGCCGAGGCTGCGGCCGAGGAGGCGTTCGAGGCGTCGGGGATCAAGAGCGAGCCGGACAACGAGGAGACGTTCTTCCACGTGCGGAGGCGGGTGATGAACTACTACGAGGCTCGTCAGGTGGATCCCAACGCGGACCGTTACGACGCTGGCCGCTGGCGATACACCTGCCGGAACGGTGGACGCGTCTGGCCCGTCGGGCGTTGTCGCGACTGTCCCGGTCATAGGACACGTGAGGAGGCCGAGGCGCATCAGCGGGAGTTCGACCTAGAGCATGCGACGTTCCATGTCCATCTGGAGAAGCCGTGGGGTCGTTGCAAGCG
>DATMAW010000198.1:0-2023 GCA_035559715.1 Gemmatimonadales bacterium
TTCGGCCCGCAGCCGGGGGCAAGGGGCGAGCTTGGCCACCTTGGGCCGGCGCCCCTGCCGGATCGCCCGCCGCTCAGCCTGCCAGGCGCGGTACCTGGACCGCCCCGCCGTTCGGGGCCACATAACGCGAGACCATCGAGGGCGCCCGCCCGAGGCGTCGCGCGATGACTCGCCTCGAGTCGCCGGCCCGCAGCCCCCGCGAGATTTCCTCGCGTTCACCGAGCGACACGCCCAGCGGCGACCGCGCCTGCGCCTGCGGCGCGAGACCTCCGGTGCCTATGAACTGCCGTTGGATCCACTTGGTCGAGCAGCCCACCGCGGCTGCGACCGCTACGAACGTCTCCCCGGTTGCGACCCGCTGCCGGATCTCCAGCCGCTCTGCCACGCTCAGGCCCCGTCCGGGATCTCCGCACCGACGCACCCCACACCTCCTGGCGATGAATCACGATGGTGACCGCTCACCCAGATGGTGCGTTGACTGCCTGAAACCGCCCAGGTACTTGTCCGTCGCCAAACGCTGTCTATCCGTGCCGCCACGCTTGAGGGCCAGAGTACTGGCAACCTCACGCTTCCACAGACGGGGAACTACACAATGCGGGGGCAGGGAGCGCATAGCGATCGAGCACCGGGCGCGTACCGCTTTAATGTCCGACAGGTCAACTGATTCCCTGTTGGGATCTCGCTGCTTGGTGGCGGTGGGTCGCGCCGATCAACGGCGGACAAGATCAGCCCTACCCCCTACTCCTCCTCCACCGCCACATAATCCGGATCGTGCGGCAAACTCCCCCGCGGTGACCGGAGATACACGAACGGCGTTTGATACAAGAAGTTCGACACCCGTGACGTGTACACGTCCGCGTATCGCTCCACCTGCCGCGCCAGGTAACTCTTGTCGTTCCCCGTCCGCATCAATAGCCCCCACCGCGGATTGCTTGCCGTGGCCGACTGCTCGGCGAGCGGCGCGATCCGATCGTCCAGCTCCGCCAGTTGCGCCCGCAACTCGTTCATCTGCCGCTCCAGCGCGCTCACCGACTCGCTCGGGGCCGGACCGTAGCCACCCCGTTTTCGCTGCAGCGCGATCCTGATCTGCGAGAAGTCGTACTCCAACCGCTCCTTCTGCTGCATCAACGCCGCGAGCTGCTCGTGCTGCGCCCGCATGCCCTCCAGGGCCGCCAGCTCTTCCTCCAACTCGCGCAGGATGAGCGCCGTGCGCCACCGCACCACGTTCTTCGTCACGTGCACGTCCGAAAACAAGTGATCCCCCACGTACAGGATCTGATCACCGGACGCCCCAATGGCTTCCTCCACGAGCGCGGCGTTTCCGCCGAGGTACACCCCCTCCTCGCCGAGCCCCATCACGGGCTGCAACAAACCGGTCTCGTCCACGACGCGAAACGCCGGCGCACGCTGCTCAAAGAAGTCCGGCTTGCGGGCGGAGACGATCACATAATCGAATAAATCCCGCCACGTCATTCCCCGGGGGAGAAAGGCATCGAACCCGTACGCCATCAACGCGCTGGTGTAGCCCCACTCGGAGTTGGTGATCAAGAGGAGCTTCTTGCCGGCCCGCTGTTGATCCAGCAGCGCGAGCGGCAGGTCGGGATCGCGCTCCACGAACCGATCCGGATCGGCGAGAATGTCGGCCTTCAGCTCGCCTTCCATGTGCGCCTCGTCAATGTCCGACCGCACCTGGCGATACAACCCCGCGTATCCCAGCACGCCGCCGAGCCGCCCCGCGTCGAGCATGTCCACGAGCTGGGCGTACATGCACGCCTCCGACAACGTGAACAGCGTGTTCAGGAACACGAACCGCCGCTCGGCCAGGTCCACCTGCACGCGCGCGTACGCTCTTCGTTGCTCCTCGAAGTCGAGCAGCCGCGTCCCATGCGCGGCGCGCTTCACGTACCCGAACCGGTTGGCCTTCACGACGTTGCCCAGCTCCGTGTCCAGGATCAGGCCGCGAATCACCTGTTGGGGATCGAACACCAGATCGGCCACCGGCCAGCCGCGTTCCAACAACTTG
>DATMAW010000199.1:0-44733 GCA_035559715.1 Gemmatimonadales bacterium
AGGGACAAGGTCCAGCGTCCAGCGCGCCGTGCGGCTCACCACGAGCGTGCCCGCGAACTCAGGGCCCGCCGCCCGCAGGCCCACGGCCGCGGCGTCGCTCTGCCACCGGGCGGCGGAGAGACCAACGGACGCGCGCCCCGAGGTCTCGATGCGCGTCCCCACGGGCAGCGCGATGGGATCGGGACCGGCGGACAACGGCTCGTCCGGCAACTCGAGGTAATCGGGATAGCGGGCGAGGAGTTGCAGGTCGGCCAGGAAGGCAGCGCGGGAGACACGGATTCGCAGCGTGTCCGACTGGCGCCGTCCGCTGGTGGCGCGAACGAACTGATCTGCCTCGAGCGGCCCGAGCACGTGGCCGCCGCGTCCCGCCGAGTCGAGGCGCACGGGGAGGGCGGCCCACGGCTCGCCCGGCGCACGCACAAACAGCGTGGCACTCGCGCGCCCGGGGGCGGCGATCTGCACGCGCACGCGTTCGCCGGGGCGCACTTCCTCACGATCCGCCGTGACCGTCACGGGTCCGAGCCCACGCGCGAGCAACCCCACGGGATGCCAGAAGTCCCCGCTCCCGGACGCCCGGGGCCCTGCGACACCGAGGAGCAGCCCACCTACAGCCACGCCCAGCACTCCCAACCCCACGCCGCGCGTGCTTCGCCGGCGCATGCTCCTCAATGTCGGCTCCCCGTGGTCGCCGAGCCACGCACGGGTTCTGGCGTCCGCGAGCGCCGCGAGCCCGGGCGATCCACCACGCTGGTTCTCCTCCGCGGGGCCCAGCACGGACCCTTCGCGCAGCGGCGCGTGCCGCTCCACGTGCTGGGCCAGTCGCTCCGGCGCGGCGCCTGTTCGGCGTCTCCTGTACCAGCGCGCGGCGAGCCAGATGGGGATCAGCGCCGCGGCCCACGCGACCACGAGCAGTCCAGGCGCGTAGCGGAAGGCGCCGATCCGACTGAGCCCGACGCCCATCGCCAGCGCGGCAAGAACGAGCGCCACGCCCCCCAGAAGCGCGGTGGCGAGATCGCGTCGCAGCAGCTCAGCGCGCCGCGCGGCGAGCCAGCGGCGAGTCTCGGTCATGGCGCTCCCGCTCCCCGCCCCACCGTCGCGCTGGTGACGGCGTACACGAACAGGTTTACCCCCATGCGCAAGGCCGCTTGCCGCACCGGCTCGGGATCACCATGCACGTCGGGATCTTCCCATCCGTCTCCCAGGTCTGACTGGTAGGAGTAGTACACGACCAGGCGGTCGCCGAGAAAGATACCGAACCCTTGAGCCGGGAGCCCGTCGTGCTCATGGATCTTGGGGAGTCCCTGGGGGAACGCGTGCACCACCCTGTACACGGGATGGTCGCGTGGCACCTCGGTCAACGGGTGATCCGGGAACACACGGGCGATCTCGCGGCGAAACGATTCGTCCATGCCGTAGTTATCGTCGGCATGCAAGAAGCCACCTTGCTCCAGGTATCGCCGCAGCAGCCGCGCTTCCCCGTCGCTGAAGCGGACATTGCCGTGCCCCGTCATGTAGAGATACGGCGCTTCCCAGAGATCCGGGTCGGTGAGACGAACCACGCGCTCGCGGTCCGCCACGCGCAGCAACGTCTGCTCCCGGATGGCGGCGAGCAGGTTCGGGAGGCTGGACGGATTGGCGTACCAGTCTCCCCCGCCATCATAGTGCAGCCGGGCCACGCCGAGTGGCGATCCTTGAACGGCGAAAGTCGCCGCCAACACGATGGCGCTGAGGGGCGTCATAGCCCGGCCACGAGCGCGTACGCCCGGTTGCGCGTGAGGCCGAATTCTCCGGCGAGCGCCGCCGCGGCATCTCGCCGCGTGAGACCCTGGTCCAACAGCCGCCTCGCGCGCTCGCGCGCGGCATCCAGGTCCACCTGCGCCGTGACAGGCCGACGAGCGCCCTCGATGACGATGGTCACTTCTCCGCGCGGAGGGTGTTCCCGGTAGTAACCCTCGAGTTCCGCGAGGGTCCCGGCCGGCGTCTCTTCATGCACCTTGGTTAGCTCGCGCGCCACCACGGCCCGCCGCGTGGCACCGCACGCAGCCACGAGATCACCCAGAGTACTCGCCAACCGCCTGGCCGCCTCGAACAGCACCACGGACCACTCGCTTCTCGCCGCGCGTTCGATGAGCGCAGCACGATCCGGGCCCTTCCTGGGAAGGAATCCCAAAAACAGATAGCGATCGGCGGGGAATCCGGACACGCTGAGCGCCGCCGTGGCCGCGGACGGTCCGGGCACCGAGACGACCGGTATGCCCGCCGCGCGGGCATGGGCCACCAGGCTCGCCCCCGGATCGCTGATCCCCGGCATGCCGGCATCGGTGAGCAAGGCGACGCTGGACCCTTCGCCGAGCGCCCGGATTACGGAATCGAGTCTGGCGGAAGACGCATGGGCGTGCACGGTCACGACCCGTGGCCGGGCTCCCACGTGCGCCAGCAGCGTTCGCGTGCGGCGCGTGTCCTCCGCGGCCACGAGGTTCACCGCTCGCAGGACCTCGGCCGCGCGAGGGGAAAGATCTCCGAGGTTGCCGAGCGGGGTCCCGACGACGTAGAGCGTGCCGGGCGCTACCAGCGGACGGCCCACGGCAGCTGTTCGTAGAACCCCGCCCGCTGGAGCACGAACCGCTGTTCACGCGTGGCGTCCCGCAGCACCGTGGGCGCCACGCCGGGAGCAATCACCTCGAGTTCCTGCAACAGATGGCGGCACCAGGCGGCGATGGCCTGCGTGGCGCCCTGGGGCGTGGTGACCAGCTCCACCGGAGTCTGATCCGGCGGCTGGGACAGGGCCGCGAGCGAGGGGTGGGCACCGAGTAACGCGTCTTTCGCCCTCAGCGAGCGTTGCCGCGCCTGCCCCGGAACCTCGCGTTCGGCGATCTCGACCACGCGCCAGAACAGCTCTCGGTACGACTGCAGCAGCGCGTCGCTCGCCTGCCCGGGGAGATCCGGAGCCGCTTGAAACACCGATCCGGTGAGCACGGGAGGTTCGCCCATGGGCCCGGGTTGGAACAGGCTCTCCACGTGCTGCGCCACCGTCACGCCGGCGGGTTTTCCCGCGAAGAACCCATTGGCGAATCGCCCGCCATCGAACCGCAGGTAGCTGACCTTGCCGCCCGAAATCAGCTCCAGCACGCCGGTGAACTTTTCGCTCTGGAGCACTGGAAAGAGATCTTCCGGTTTCCGCAGGTTGGTAAACCGGGGCTGCGCGGGAGCGGCGCAACTCTGGTACATCCAGGCGAGCTGCTGGATCGGCGCGTCGCAGAAGGCCAGCTCGCCGCGCTCCGCTTCCGCATCGAGATCGCGCAGCACCGCGGCGATCGGCGCCACCTCGCGCCCCTCGTTTGTGAACCGCGCCGCGTTGACCACTTCGCCGCCCCGCATGAACAGCAGGGCCAGCTCCTGCGGGAGCCAGGCCGCCACATACCCGTCCACGCGGCCGTCCCGGTCGATCTTGGAGAAGTGCAGGACGTTTTCGAGGTGGATATACGCGAGCCGGGTGCGGTGGATCTGCACCCGGTCGCTGGGAAACGCCAAGTCCGCTAGCCGAACTGGGGTGGCGGGAAGCCGGATCGTGCTCTGACGCATGCTCCTGCACCAGGCCGGCCGCCCGGCCGGCTACTCGAGGTGCTTGTTGAGCTTGGTGACAAGATACGACTTCTGCACGGCACCGACCACGGTGTCCACGACCTTGCCGTTCTTGAAGAAGAGCAGCGTCGGAATGGAGCGCACGTTGAAACGCATCTGCGTCCGCGGATTCGCGTCCACGTCCACCTTGGCGATCTTGACCCGCCCCTCGTACTCCTGCGCCAGCTGCTCCAACACCGGAGCAACGAGGTGGCACGGCCCGCACCACGTGGCCCAGAAGTCCACGATGGCCAAACCCTGATGCTGCTCGATCTCCGCCGCGAACTCCTCGTCGCTCACGTGGGTCGGTTGCGCAACTGCCATGTGATTCTCCCGTCGGTTATGTTGCGCGCGGCAACACCCCGCGCGGTTTATTCATCCGTTGATTCGAGGAGGCGCCGTGCCCTCGCACAGCCCCAGCGTTGCTCACATCGGCCTGGCCGTCCGTGACCTGTCCGCGGCGGCGTTTTACCGAGACGTCCTCGGCGCCGAGCCCGGCCCGCCCGAGACTGCCGACGGCGCCACGATCGTGTCCCTACCGCTGGGAGATCTCGACATCGAACTACTTGTCCCCAACAGCCCCGACAGTCCCGTCGGCAAGTTCCTCGAGCGTCGCGGCCCCGGCATCCACCACATTTGCTTTCGCGTGCCGAACCTCGAGCAGGCCATGGAAGCCTGTCGCCGTCACGGCTACCAACTGGTGGACGACGTCCCGCGAGCCGGAGCGGGCGGCCGGCGCATCGCCTTCATCCACCCTAAGGCGACGGCGGGCATTCTTCTCGAGCTGACCGAATAAGCTAACGGCCAAGCCCTATCGGAGAGTTCCCCGACCGCGGCGCGGGCGCCGGGGGCGGTGGCGTGCGGGGCGGCGCGGTGCACCGGCGCTGCGGATTCCCGGCCGCCGCGAGATCAATTTCCGCCACGAGCCAGCCGGCGCCGTAGCGAACCATCGTGAACGGCACGACCGGCGTGCACCCGTTCCGGGTCAGCCGCACCTGCACCACTCGCCGATCCGCCGCCGGCATCGCGTCAGCTTGCGGCTCGAGCAGCTCGTATTGCTCGTGCGCCAGATACGTACGGATCACGGTGAGCCGCTGCTCCAACTCCTCGCGAGCCATGTACGAGTTCGCCGGCCCGCGATTGGATCCCCAGAGACTCCCCATGCCGGCAAGACTCTGGGCCTTTACGGCGTTCATGAAGCCGCGTACCGCAGCTTCGGGGCTGGCCGGCGCCGGCGCGCTGCTTCCGCGGCCGCACGCCGCCACCAACAACAACGATCCGATGACCGTCACGAGCGGTCGCGCTTGCGCCACGTTCGCCACCCACGCAGAGTTGAGCCCGGTCGAACCTAACCACTTCACGGAAGCGTGAGCAAGCCGACATGAGGCTCTACATCAACGTGGACCACGTCGCCACCGTGCGGCAGGCCCGCCGGGCCGCGGAGCCCGACCCCGTTGCCGCCGCCCTGCTGTGTGAGCGCGGCGGCGCGGATGGCATCACCGTGCATCTGCGGGAAGATCGCCGCCACATTCAGGATGGCGACGTCCTGCGACTCGCCCGGAGCATCCAGACCGTGCTCAACCTCGAACTGGCCACCGCGAGCGACATCGTTCGCTTCGCGGCCAGGCTGCGGCCACACCAGGCGACCTTCGTTCCCGAGCGCCGGCAGGAGATCACCACCGAAGGCGGGCTCGACCTGGGCTCGCCCCGCGGCGCGGCGCACAAGCGCCTCGCCGACGCCGTCGAACGCCTCAAGGATGCCGGCGTGCGTGTGAGCCTGTTCATCGGCCCGGACCGGGCAACGATTGACCGCGCGCGGGACCTGGGCGCTGACGCGGTGGAACTCCACACCGGCGAATACGCACACGCCTACCCTCGGTCGCGGAAAGCCCTGGAGCGTCTCAAGCGGGCTGCCTCGCACGCCCGGGAGATCGGTCTGGCCGTGCACGCCGGGCACGGGCTCACCTACGACAACGTGACGCCCGTCGCAGCAATACCACAGGTGGAGGAGTTGAGTATCGGGCACTCCATCGTGAGCCGGAGCATCATGGTCGGGATGGAGACGGCCGTCCGGGACATGCGTGCGATCGTAGACCGGGCCCGCGACCGGACCCGAGCCGACCCAGGGGATGAAGATTTGACCAAACTATCGGTGGGATCGTAACTTAGCCCACCCTCACATTGCGAGTTCATGGCTGATTCCGTCGGGCTGACCGATTTCTTCGCCATGGAGGCCGCCGACTACCTCGAGCGGATGGACGGGTTGGTCTCCAAGGCGACGTTCGACGTTGAGGAGTTCCTCCGCGTTTCGCGCGCGCTCCGGGGGTCGGCGCTGATGGCCAATCAGCAGATCATCGCCGCCTCCGCCGCCGGGTTCGAGCAGGTCGCCAAGGCCATCCGCGAGGGGCGCCGGCAGTGGGACGCCCGGACCAAGCAGGCCGTCGTCCGAGCGGTGGACGACTTCAAGGTGATCGTTCGGCGACTTAGGGATTGGACCGCCGCCGATGACGAGAAGGTCCGAGCCATTGGCGCGAGCCTCGAAGAGGCCGCGGGCGCAGTGCCCACGGCGGCCAAGCCCTCCGCACCCCGGGCGGCAGACCTCCGGGCGCGAACGCTCATTGCCCAACAGGGGGCCACGCTTGCCGCCGCACTCGAAGCGGCCGCCGGGAGCGTGGGGGCAGACCCCACAGCGGTGGCCGCGCTGAACGCCGTGCTTCAGGTGACCCAGCCCCTGCGCGGCATCGCGAGCCTGGCGGACTACCCGCCGCTGCCCGATATCCTCGACGCGCTCGAGCGCACGATTGGCGAGGTGCAACGGCAGCCCCGCGCGCCCGATCAATTGGCTACGGCGCTTCGCGCGGCGGCCGCGGCCGTCTCCCGGGCGGCACGAGAGATCGCGGCGGGCGGGAGCGCGGACCCGGAGGCGCCGGAGCTTGCGCATCTGGTGAATCAGCTTGGCGTCGTCCTTGGCCTCGACCGGTCGGTGATCCCCATCGAGGCGCTGTTTTACGACGACGCGGGCCCGCACACGGTGGAACCGGGCATCGCACCGGTCACACCGACGCCTCCGGGCGGGCCGCAATTGGTGCCCCACGGCGAGTACCTTCAGCAGGCCGCCGACGGAATCGAGCGCGCGCGCTCCGCAGCCGAGCGCGAGCTGCGAGCGCAGGGCCTGTTGGGAACATTCCGCGCGCTGGCCGCTGGCGGCGACGGGCCGCTCGCGGAGGCAGCCGCGGCATTTGGTCGGGCCGGTCGCGACGCGCTGGCGTACGGCTGTGCCGGCGAGCAAACGGCGGAGTTCGTGGCCCATCTCAGGCGGGCCGGGAGCGCACTCGCCCAGGCCGGCCGGCTCGCCGACCCGAAGATCGCCGCGGAATTGAACGCCGTGACGGCCGCGCTGCGGCAAGCGGTATCCACCGCCGTTGCCGTGGCCCCGAGCCCGGCCGTCGTCCCCATTGAACAGTTGGCGCCCGCCGTGGAACCCGCCGCCGCGGTGTCGGCCGCTCCTCCGGCCACGGACGGCGAGCCTCCGAACCTCGCGGGCAGCTATCGACGTTTTGAGCGATTGGTGGCCGCGTTTGGTCTCGACAACCCGTCCGTAGACTCTTTGCTCGCCGGACCGCCCGCGCTCCCCGTTGCGGCAGCCGAGCCACCCGCGCCGGCGCGCCGGCCAACTCCGGCGGCGCCCCCGCGACCTCCGGTTCCAACGCCGGCCGAGGGTCACGTCGCTCCAACCACGCCCGCCGCCGCGCCCGCCGCAGGGGGACCGGAAGTGCCCATCGAGACGTTGCTGTACGATGGCCCGGCCGCCCTGGAGCGGGCGCTCGCGCTGCGGAGTGAGGTACGCCGGGCGCTCGAGGCCGGCGCGCCGGACACGGAAGCCATCCGGGAACTCCTCGAGGAAGTCTTCGATCTCGTCCAACTCGGTCAGCTTCGCGGCCGCTAGGGCGGAGCGGGAAAGTGAGAAGCCGAGGAACCTAAGATGGCCCGGGCTCCTCGGCCTCGCGATTTCCGCGCTTCTCCTGTGGTGGACCCTGCACGACGTCGAGTTCCGAGACGTCGTCGAGCGCGCGCGCCAGGCGCGCTGGTGGCCGTTCGCGGGCGCGCTCGTCGTGGCAACGCTCACCTTCCCGCTCCGAACGGTTCGCTGGCGCTTGCTGCTCACCCAGAACGGCGCGCCGCTGCCGGTGATCCCCCTATGGCACGCCACGGCCATCGGGTTCATGGCGAACAACCTGCTGCCGGCCCGCGCGGGCGAGTTTGCCCGGGCGTATGCGGCGAGGCGCCTGGTGGGAGTCCGCTTCACCGCAGCGTTCGGGTCGGTGGCGGTGGAACGGGTGCTGGATGGAATCGTGCTCGTGGCACTCCTGGGCCTGGCCATCGCCGCCGGCGGACTTCCGGGAGACGCCACGGTGGGCGGCATGGCGCTGACCGACATCGCGACCGTGGCGCTCCTCGTCTTCGGCGCCGCGCTGGGCATGGCCCTGATCGTCGTGCATTGGCCCGGTCCCGCCCGCTCGCTGGTCCGCGGCACGCTGGGCCGCGTCCTTCCGGCGCGAGCGTACACCAGCCTCACGCGGATGCTCGACGGGCTGCTCGCCGGTCTCGATTCGCTGAAGAGCGCGCGCAGGTTCGGGCTCGTGACCATTTGGTCTTTGGTGCTCTGGGTAACGGGTGCCGCGTCCTACTGGCTCGGCTTCCAGGCGTTCGGGTTGGACGTACCGTGGAGCGGCGCCGTGTTGCTTCAGTCGCTGGTCGCGTTCGGGGTGGCCATTCCCTCATCGCCGGGGTTCTTCGGTCCGTTCGAGGCCGTCACGCGCGCCACGCTCGCGCTCTACGCGGTGCCCGTGGCCGCCGCGGTTTCCTTTGCCGTGGCGTATCACCTGGCTGCGTTCATCCCGATTTCGCTGCTCGGGTTGTGGTCGCTGTCGCGAGCGCACCTGCACATGGCGGATTTGAGGGCGAGCGCCAAGGTCGAGGAAGGCGCGCCGGAGGCGTGACGGCATAGCGGCATGGCGGCGACACCGGTGGATCAAGTCCGCATCCTGGCCCACGCCAAGGCCAATCTCTTCCTGCGAGTGCTGGCCAGGGAGACCTCGGGCTTCCACACGCTCGAGACCCTGTTCACGCTGCTCGATCTGGCCGATGAGCTGGTGGTGGAGCGCGCCGCGAGCGGGATCGAGCTGGAGGTCGATGGGGCCGACACGGGGCCCACGGACGAGAACCTCGCATATCGGGCCGCGAGAATGGTGCTCGACGCCACGGGCCAGCGACTCGGCGTGCGGATGCGGCTCACCAAACGGATCCCCGTGCAGTCGGGGCTCGGCGGCGGATCGAGCGACGGCGCCGCGGCGCTCGTGGCGGTAAACCGTCTGGCAGGCGATGCGGTGCCGCGTCACGAATTGCTCCAGATCGCGGCGCGACTCGGCAGCGACGTGCCGTTCTTTGCCTCCGGGGCGCCGCTCGCGCTGGCGTGGGGGCGGGGCGAGCGGCTGTTTCGGTTGCCCGCGCCGGCGCCCGCTCCGGTCCTCCTCGTAGTTCCCTCGATTGGCGCAAGTACCAAGGCGATGTATGACCAGCTCGATGACTCGCGGGCGGCGGACTACCAGCGTGGCGCCGTCGTCCTCGATACGGATGCCCTGGCGAAATGGGGCGGGATCGCGCGGCTTGGCGGGAACGACTTCGAGAGCGTGGCGTTTGCCGCCAACGCCAGGCTGCGCGAGCTGTTCGAGCAGATCGCGGCCACGAAGCCCCTGCTCGTGCGCATGACGGGGTCCGGATCGGCGCTGTTTGGGATCTATCGCTCCGAGGCGGATCGGGACGCCGCCGCCAGCCAGATCGGCGAGCGGGATCACCGGCTGATTCGCACAATGACACGCGCCACACCGCCCGACGCTCCGCGGTGACCCGGCCACCCCCGACCGGGCGTGGGCCTCAGCGGCCTGGCTCACATACTCCGCTTGTCACGGATCAGCTGAACGAGCGTGCAGCGTGGCGTTCAAGCGGATCCAGTGCTGTCACTCGGGGTCACGTGGGGCTGGTCTCGTACGACCGGTCGCAAGGTTCGCTGAAGTCCGCGACAATGCAGCCGCCACGCCGACCCTCACCACCGCCGCCGCTCGACGCTCCGTCGCAGCGCCTTGAGATGCTCGCTGCGATCCACCCCTCGAAGCCTGAGAATGGCCTCGACGGCGTCGAGCACGCCCAGGACCACGTCGGGATCGGCGCCTTCGCTCAGGTCGCGAGTGATCATGGACGCCGCGCTGGCCGGATCGCGAACCATGGCCTGCACGAGCCCGGTGGCAATGTGGTCCGAGCTGGTTCTCGGGCGCTTTCTGCGCTCCACCGCGCGATCGTCACGTTTCTTGCTGCCCATGCATCTACTTACTGTGTTCGGCCGCGACCCGCGTCCTGCCAGTATACGAGCCGACGTCCCCCCACGTTGGCCCGCTCCCAGGAGAGAGCACGCTCTTGACGTGAGGCATGGTCGCCCAGTGGGGGCGCAGGGTCGCGCTCCGGGGCCGGATTCCGCAGGCAGTCGATCGCTCGCCTGAGCCACGGCCAGGTCCGCTCCGGGCGAGCATCCATCTCGCTACTTTCTGGTGTCCGACTACGCCAGGATGACGCCGTGACCGAGCCTTCTTCGCCCACCTCCCTCACCCGCGTGCGCCGGCTCCCCGATCGCGGGCGCTACGATCGCGGGACGATTGATGCGATCCTCGATGCGGGATTCGTCTGCCATGTGGGCTTCGCGATTGACGGCCAGCCGTTCGTCACGCCCACGTCCTACTGGCGCGAGGGGGATTACGTCTATTTCCACGGTTCGGCTGCCAGCCGCATGCTGCGCGCGGTGGGGACCCGCGGCGCGCGCTGCTGTCTCACCGTCACCCACGCCGACGGGCTCGTGCTGGCCCGCGCGGCGTTCCATCACTCGATCAACTACCGCTCGGTCATGCTGTTCGGCCACGCGGAACCGGTGAAGGATGACGCCGCGAAGCGCCACGCCCTCAAGGCGTTCGTGGAGCACCTGTTCCCCGGACGCTGGGCGACTCTGCGCCCCATGACCGATGCCGAAGTGAAAGGGACGTCCGTGCTGCGCCTCCCGATTGACGAGGCCTCGGCGAAAGTCCGGACTGGAGGGCCCAAGGACGATGAGGCGGACTACGCCTTGCCGATCTGGGCCGGGGTGATTCCGCTGGCGATGGTGGCCGAAGCACCGGAACCCGACCCGCGCCTCCCGCCGGGCGTGGAAACACCGGCGCACGCCCGGGAGTTCCGCCGCGCGGCGCGACGGCCTGCGTCGTAAGCCGAGGGCGCCCGAGCGAGGTCCGTCTAGATCCCTCCGAACCCTCTGAGGGCCTTCAGCCATTCCCGAGTCAGCAACTCCAGCGCGCGCTTGCCCTTTTCGGCTGTCGCGAGCGTGGGGTCACCCGTGATCCCGGTCGTCGAGTAGGCGGGGTCCCTGGGATCCCGGGCGTACAGTCCCGGCTCGTAGCCCGGGTACGTCCGGGAAGGAGTGTCCTGCCCGGCGGCCACGGCGCGGTCCATCCGCACCAATCGCGGCTGCAGGTAGAGATGAATCGAGGTTTCGATTTCGTCCGCGTGGCCGCCGCGTCGCTGCCGGACGAGGCTCGCCATCTCGGGCGGCTCGAGATCGTCCCACGATAGGACCAGCGTCGGGATTCCGTGGTTGGCTCTGATGTCTCGCGCCACGATCGAGATAGGAAGCCCCGTGGCGCGGCTGATACCGGTGTTCAGGAACACGATGCGGCGTGCACCCTGTTCGACCAGCGACATCGCCACGGCCTGCACGTAGGCGCGGAACACGTCGGGGTTGGCAACCTCGGTCCCGGGGAACTTCCGAAACGCCGGGAACCAGCCGTGCTGGATGGGCGGCGCCACGAGCACGGGCAGGCTGTCCACCGCGACGCGGCAGAGGTACTCCATCACCACGGCGTCGGCGTTCATGGGAAGGTGGGGCCCGTGCTCCTTGGCTCCCGCTCCGAACGGCACGACCACTAACGGCGCCTGCCGGATCCGCGACTCGGCGTCCGGCCAGCTCAGGTCGCCGAGAAAGGCGCCCGGAGTCTGGGCATGGAGCGGAGCGGCCAGAAGGCAGAGCAGGCTCAAGGACGGAAGGCGGGGCATGGAGTTACCTGTCGTGGAGGAGACGAGCCAAAACGAACTGTCGCCGTGGTTCGAGGCAAGAGCTGGCGTCAGGAGAGGGCTCCTGCCCCTGCCACGCGCCGAGCGGTCGCGAAGCGATTTGCCAACGGCAAACAAACGGCAAACACCCCACCTGCCGAGCCCACCAGCGAGTCGCTAAGTTCAAGCGCCGCAACGTAACTGGCCCCTCGTCCAACGGCAGGACACCGGACTTTGGATCCGGGAATGGTGGTTCGAGTCCACCGGGGCCAATCTCCTCAAAACAGCGGCTGGTACCGCGGCTTCCAGATGCGGTTGTAGGTGAGCCCCACTCGCAGCAACACGCTCCTCCCGAGTGCGCGCGTCGCGTCCACTTTCCCCGCGTATAGAAAGGCGTCTGCCGCCACGGACAGTGCCAGCTCATCCACCAACGGGATGAGCAGCTCGTGCACCAGGTTGAAGCGCAGCGACAGCTCGCTTTCCGTGTCTCGCGACGAAGGCAAGAAGTAGGTCACGTCATTCCGCCAGCGATACACCAGCTGTCCGCCCGGCCCCAGCGGACGTTGGAAGTCGGTGCGAATTTGTACGCCGTACTGGACGTTGGGCTGACCAAAGTCGTTCTCCACGGCAGCGCCCACATCCAGACGCCGCCAAAATCGCTGCGGCGGCAGCATGAACCCACCAACGGCCCGCAACGCGAGCTGGCGCGGATTCTTGGCACCGGTGATCAGATCATTGGTGGGGGTGAACTCCGTATCGAACACGCCCCGCAGAAACGGACGCATGCCGCTGCCACCCCCGCGGGGCCGGATTAACAGGTCCGCCTTGAAATCATCCGCCGATTCATTGATCCGATGCCCGCCGGTCGGCAGCGTGGCGCTCTGGCGGGCGTACGCGACGCTGAATCCGAGCTCCGCCGCGGTGTACCGCCCCTCGCGCGCGGCGGCAAACCGACCGTTCAACCCGACGAGCCACGAATCAAGCGAGGCGACGCGGCTCTCCGGCACTGATCCGTACGCGCCATTGTTGACGTTCCTGTTGAGGGACACCCAGAGCGTCGGCTGATCGAAGCTCACGGTCACGAGCGGGACGTAGCTCGGATCCGGCGCCAACAGCGACGCAATCAGGTCCAGGTGCTCGTCCCCTCGCGCCTGCGAGCGCAGGCGCCGCAGCTCGTTGACGGTGAAATCCTGCAGGGACAACGGCGCCGCGTCGCCTGCCGGCTCCAGCGAGCCATCGCCCCGGATGCGTAGCTGCCGGCGCACGCGCCGGGCATTCTCGAACGCCTGAAACCGCGCTCCTTCGTACAGCACATCCGTCGTGGCCACACGATAGTAGACGTCGTCGTCGAGCCGCCGGCCCATGACGGTCCACCGCGATCGGTCGATCCCGCTCACCGCCAGCTCACCCCCCTCGTCCTCGAGCAGCACCCTCCTGATGTCGGCTCCCGTGAGATCGAGCAGCACAATCTCGTCCTCCGTCCACAGCCAGGCCCCGATCTCGTTCTCGTGTAGCTTGCCGATGAGCGGCGGGAAATGCGGCAGCGTGCGGATGATGGCGATTTCCGCCTGACCACGCACTCGGAGCAACCGGGCCAGAAACTCCTCCCACATCCGCTTGGAGACGCGACCCTGCACCGTGATCTGGTCGTAGTCGCGCAGCCCGGGATGTCTGCCCGTCAAGTCCACGAACGAAGGGAACATCAGCTCGCCACGGTCGGGGGGGGCGACGCGGGCCAGCTCCCGAATCTCGGCGAGGAAGGCCGGATCGCTGGGCGTGCGGTCGGTCACCGGCACCAGCTCATGGACCAGGGACGTGAGCACGAAGGGAGCCGGGGGGGACCGTCGCTGAAACACGAGATCGAGACGGCCGATGCCGGCCCCGTTGTCGACCGCCCGGGCGACCAGGGCCGGCGAGCCCGGTCGAGCCCGCTCCCGGTCGGGCAGGGCCACGGTCGTGCGAACCAGGGAAGGACTCGCGCGGGCGTGCAGGTCCGCGACGATCGCGTCAATCCCCGACACCCGCTGCGCCAGCACGGCGTTGTCCGCCGGATCGAGGTTGGACAGCGCAATCACCGCCTGGGCGCCGCTGTCATGCAGCAGCTTCACCTCCCGCCGGGCGACGTCGAGGTACGGATCGAACACGAAGTCGTCGAGCGTCCTGCGTGGCAGGTTCGCCCGCGTCGCCGGACTCACTAGGCCGAACACACCGAGGGTCACGCCGCCGATGCGGTAGATCCGCCGCGGCTGAAACAGCGTCGAGTCCGCAGCACGCACGTTCGCAGCGAGAAACGCGAGTTGCGGAAACTGGCGGCGAACCGAATCCAGACCATGGGCGCCGAGGGACAGCTCGAACTCGAAGGGCACCGAGAGGGTGTAGCCGAGTTTCGTGAGCGTCGTATAGTCGAGTCGGGCACGCTCGGCGGCACTCATGCCGAGATCGCCACCGCGCTCGCCCAGGTCCACCACCACCGTGCTCGCCACCTGCTGTCCGTTCGTGGCGACCAGATCACGGAGCAGGCTCGCCCGCGGCCCGATTCCGCCAAGGTTGACCGGGAACTCGAAGATGCGGGTGTCCCCGATGTCCACCCGGTTCACCTCACCGGTATGCCACTCGGCGGGGTCGTCCGCCCATACTGCACCCGGCTCCTCGAGAACCATCGCCCGGTCGCCGCGTTGCGTGCGCATGCGATACATCCGAACGGTGGTCGGCACCAGGTCGGGGAAGTCCGACCAGCGACGTGGGTTTCTCTCGATCATTGACCGGAGATCGGGACCCTCGCGCCACGGATCCTGCACGATGAGCACGTTGTTGGACCGCAGGGCGGGGACAGAATCCAGCCGCTCGATGGTGTCGCGCGCGGCGAGAACCTGGGGCAGCTCATCACCCCTGGGCTCCTCCGACGGCTGAAACACGACCAGCCCCGGCAGACGCCAGGCCATATGACTCACCAGGCGGAACGACACGCCTTCCGCGTTGGCCTGTTCGGTAAGGAGCTCGTGCTCTTCCTGGGCACGGAGCACGCCCAGGGCCCCGAGGCTCTTGCCCGTGTACACGATCGAAATCCGCACCAGGCTATCCGGGGCCTGGGCCGCCACGGGACCGCCGACCATCATCCGGACGCACGTCCAGGCCAACCCGACACCACCGGCGGTCATCCGGCCCGGTCGAGGGATCACCGTCACTCTCCAGCGTGGGAGGGGCTCGAGATCAGGCGAGGGGGCAAACCCGCCGGGAGTCAAGAGTTTGTTAACTGCGGCAGCGCTGGACAGTGCGAGGGCACCGGTTCGCCGTCAAGTGCGATGCGGGCACGCAACCTTGCTCCACCGGACGCCAGGTGAGACCTTCTCCGCCCTCAGCGTCGCAGGTGATGTCGCCGATGCACGAACGAACGACCCGGCGAGCCTTCTTGAGATTCCTCGCCTCGAGCCCGCTCATCGGCCCGCTCGGCGCCGTCGCGTGCGCGGGCGAGCGCGCCGCGCCACCACGGGAACCGCCGGACCGCCCCGGCACCGCAGGCGAGCCGGATCAGGACCTCGGCGAGCTGATCACCTCGGCCGACCAGGCGCTCGACGTGTTCGATTTCCGCGTCACCGCCAAGCGCACGCTGCCACCCGCCCACTACGGCTACATCGCCACCGGCGTGGACGGCGACGAAACCTTGCGGGCCAACCGGGAAGCGTTCGCGCGATTCGATCTGCGTCCCCGCCGCCTCGTGAACGTCGAGACGATTGACACGCGGGTCACGCTGCTGGGCGCCACCTGGGAGACGCCCATCGTCATCGCGCCCGCCGGAAGTCAGCGCGCGTTTCATCCGGAAGGCGAACTCGCCACGGCTCGCGCCGCGAACGCCCGCCGTCACCTCCAGATCCTCTCCACCGTCTCCTCCACCGGCGTGGAGCAGGTGGTGGAGGCCCGCGGCGAGCCCGTGTGGTACCAGCTCTATCCCTCGTCCCGCTGGGACGTGACCCAGCACCTCCTCGCACGCGCCGAGGCCGCGGGCTGCCCCGTCGTGGTCCTCACGGTGGATCTCCCGGTCTCCAGCAACCGGCTCACGCTCTCCCGTTACATCAAGCGCGACACCAGGAACTGTGCCCAATGTCACGGCGGCGGCACGGATCCATACGCCGAGCAGAACACCACCATTCGGCGCAAGCCGATGTTCGCCGGCACCGACATCACGGACGATCAGTTCGCGACGCCGGCGCTGACCTGGGAGTTCGTGGACCGCCTGCGGAACGCCACCCGCATGCGCCTCGTGCTCAAGGGAATCGTGACGGCGGAAGATGCCGCGCGCTGCCTGGAGCACGGCGTCGAGGGCATCATCGTGTCCAACCACGGCGGCCGCGCCGAGGAGAGCGGACGGGCCACGCTCGACAGCCTCCCCGAGGTCGTCCGCGCCGTCCGCCGGCGCATTCCCGTGCTGATGGACAGCGGCATCCGCCGGGGCACGGACGTGTTCAAGGCTCTGGCCCTGGGCGCCGACGCGGTCTGCATCGGCCGTCCCTACCTCTGGGGACTGGGCGCGTTCGGACAGGCGGGCGTGGAGAAGGTCCTCTCCCTGCTGCGCGCCGAGCTGGAGACGGTCATGCGACTCGCCGGAACCAGAACGCTGCGAGACATCGGGCCTTCGTCCATTGCCCCTGCGTGAACGTGCAGCGGCTCGGGCCCAACCCCCGGCAATCCACATCGCACACGGTGATTCCATGTCCAACATGCAAGTGATGCTCGCGGCCGTCTCAATGGCCGTGGGCTCGAGTTCGCTTCCGGCCCAGCAATCCATCGTGCTGCGACCCGATCGTGTATTCGACGCGCTGTCACCCAATGCGACCAGCGGCTGGGAGGTCGTCGTCACCGGCGATCGGATCGCTGCCGCGGGCCCCGCGGGCAGCGTGGCCCGTCCAGCCGGCGCCCGCGTCATCGCCCTCAGTGGCCTCACGCTCCTGCCGGGCTTGATCGAAGGGCATTCCCACCTGCTGCTGCACCCTTACAACGAAACGCCGTGGAACGATCAGGTCCTGTACGAACCGCTGGCGCTTCGCGTGGCCCGCGCCACGGTGGCCGCGCGAGCGACGCTCATGGCCGGCATCACGACCACGCGCGACCTCGGCACCGAGGGCGCAGGATACGCCGACGTGGGCCTGAAGCAGGCGGTGGAGCAAGGGATCATTCCGGGCCCGCGCATCATCACCACCACCCGCGCGATCGTCGCCACCGGGAGCTACGCGCCGAGAGCGGCGCCGGAGTGGGACTTTCCGCGTGGCGCAGAGGAGGCGGACGGTCCCGACGGCCTCACGCGCGTAGTGCGCGATCAGGCGGGCCGCGGCGCGGATTGGATCAAGGTGTACGCCGACTACCGCTGGGGGCCCTCGGGCGAGTCGCGGCCCGCGTTCACGCAGGAGGAGTTGCGCCTCATCGTGGACGTGGCCGAGAGCAGCGGCCGCCCCGTGGTAGCCCACGCCAGCTCGCCGGAGGCCATGCGCCGCGCCACGCTGGCCGGTGTGGCGACGATCGAGCACGGCGATGGCGGGACACCGGAGGTCTTCCGGCTCATGGCCGAGAGAGGCGTGGGGTTCTGCCCCACGCTCGCGGCCGGCGACGCCACGGCGCAGTACGCCGGGTGGAAGAAAGGCGTTGATCCCGAGCCCGCGCGCATTGCGGCCAAGCGCGAATCGTTCCGCGCCGCACTCGCGGCCGGGGTCCCGATCTGTTTCGGCGGAGACGTGGGCGTGTTTCCGCACGGAGACAACGTGCGCGAGCTGGAGCTGATGGTGAGCTACGGCATGCCCGCCCCGCAGGCGCTGCTCGCCGCCACAGCCGTCAACGCGCGCCTGTTCCGCATTGATGGACGCGTGGGATCCATCCGGCCCGGCCTGCTCGCCGACCTGATCGCGGTGGAAGGCGATCCTACACGCGACGTCTCGGCACTTCGCGGCGTGCGATTCGTAATGCAGGGTGGCGTAGTCGTTCGTGAGCCCAGGTGACGACCCCGAGCATGAGCCCTCAGGGTCGTCCCGGCACGAGCACCTTTAACGCGCCCCGCGTCACGGTGAACTCTCCCGGTGTCCGGCCCGCCCACTCACCATCGGCGTAGATGTCTTCCGGCCGCTCGGTGACGATTCGCACCGAGCTGGCGCGACGCACGAGCACAGCCGGATGATTCGTGTGGCCGCCCCAGAAGATCTTGGGGAACTCGGCGAGCAGGCGGGGCCGGCTCATGGCGCCAACGATGCAGACATCGAGCCGGGCGTCATCCATCGTGGCGTCCGGGGCGATTCGCATCCCGCCCCCGAAGCATGGGCCATTGGCCACGGCCACGAGCGTCACCGCTCCGCGCCACGTCCAATCGTCCACGGCAAGCTCCACGTTCCACGGCTGGAAGGCCGTGAGCGCGCGGAGGACACACATGACGTACCCCGCGGTCCCCCCGATGAGTCCGCCTCCCTCGTTGGCGAGTCGAGTGACAACGCCGTCCAGTCCAACGCCCGCCACCGACGCATAGGGCTGCCCGTTCACGAGCCCCAGATCGAGCAAGCGTATGCCCGGCCGCGCACTCGCCAGCAGTTCGGCCACGGTCGTGCGGTTGAATCCCGCGTAGCGGGCGAAGTCGTTGCCCCGTCCCGCGGGGAGCACGGCGGTGGGGAGCTCCGTCTCGACCAGCGGGCCCAGGGCTTCATTCAGGGTGCCGTCCCCGCCGACCAGCAGGATCCCCTCGTACGCCTGAGCCGGCGCGCCAGCGATGCGCGCCCGCAGATCGTCCGCGCTCGCCGTAATCACCCAGGTCACGTCATGCACGGTGGGGAGGGTGCGATACCGGGCGAGCCGCGCAAGCGAGCGTCCGCGGGCGGATCGTGGGTTAGCCAGCGCGAGCAAGCGCATCCGGGAATCGTCGAAGGGACCCAAGGAAGTGCACGGCGCCACGCGCGGCGTCAAGCGCAGTGATTTTGGACCATGGCGCAAGGAAATGCCTAGCCTCGGTCTCCCGCGCGCGATACATTGGCTATCTCCCATGCTCGACCAGCACAAATTCGCGTTGCTCCTCGCCAAACTGGTGGATTCGCTCCGCACGGCGCCGGACGGAGTGGACGACCAGCGTACGGCCTTGCGAGGTCTCGTGGAGCTCGCGGACCAACGCAGTTTCACGCTTCGGCTGGGCGCCACCGGCCTCCAGGTTGAAGGCGCCGCCATTCCTGCCGAGGTCCCGCTGATCCCCGTGTTGACGCAGCAGATGGAGGTGCACGGCGTGGTGGAGATCCACGTGGGTCACCACACGGCGCCGGCGGACCTGATGTCACTCGCCAAGGCCCTGGCGCCGGACCTGTCGGGCTACGCGCCCGGTGAGACGGTGGACATCCGGTTGCGTGAGCAGCACGTGACCGGCGTGTCCGTAGTGAGCGCGGAGACCGAGCGAGCCGCGGCGGAACGGCGGCAGATGCGCGTGACGGAGGCGGTGAAGGCGGCCGCGGTTCCGGGCGCGCAGCCGGTGACCGGCGAGCCGCTGAAAGTGATCCCCGCAAAGGAAGGCGCCGCATACGCCGAGATGGTGGAGCACAAGCGGGCCGCCATGTCGCCGCTCGCCCAGGCGCTGCGCAACTGGCAGTCGGCGCCAGACGGCCCCAACGTGAGCGAGCTGCTGAACGCGATCACGGCCGGCGTGTCCGAGGTGATCCAGGCAAAGCGGGCGGAGCAGGCCGTGGACGCGGTGGTGGCGATCATGCGGTACGAGGGCGGGCTGCAAGAGGGCGATCTCAGGCGGAAGTACGGCATGGCGCTGCGGCGCATGCTGGGCGAGAACATCCTGAAGGCGTTCAGCCCGCTGCTGCTCGATCCGCTCTACGCCAAGGACGTGGGCGAGATCATGCACCGCGCCGGGACACTCGGCACGCAGCATTTGCTCGAGCTGTTGGTCAACGCCGGCACGTATGCCGAGCGCAAGGCGCTGCTTGCCGTCCTGAGGCAGGTGAAGGACGGGACCGACATGGTGATCAACATGCTGCGGCATCCGGATTGGTTCGTGGTGCGGAACATCGCGGATCTCGCCGGTGAGCTGCGCATCGAGGAGGCCATTCCCCACCTCGGCAAGACGCTGGAGCACGGCGATGCGCGCGTGCGCAAGTCCGCGGGGGTCGCCCTGGCCAAGATCGGGACGCCGGCATGCGCGAGATATCTCCAGCGCGCACTCAACGACGCGGACGCTCAGGTGCGCTTGCGCGTGGCCGCGGAGGTCGGCGGCAAGGGGCTGGCAGGCCTCGCCATGTCACTCATGTCCGCCGCCGAGCGCGAGGAGAACACGAGCATCAAGCTCGAGTTTTACCGCGCGCTGGGCCGGATTGGCACGCCGGAGGCGGTGGACGCACTGCGCAAGATCGCCGAGCCCGGTGGTCGGTTCGTGGGGCGCCGCCCAACCACCCCGCGCGTTGGCGCGGTGGAGGGATTGGCCCTGGCGCGCACTGACACGGCGATCGCGCTGCTTAAAGAACTGGCCGAGGATCGAGACGGCGACGTGAGGAAGGCAGCGCGCAAGGCGCTCGACGACATCGCCAAGGGCGCGCCGACCCCGGCCGCACGGTAGGCCGCCCGGACGCAGCCGTGCGCGCCGTGGCTTCGCGTCTCCCCCCACGTTCCCTCGCCGCACTGCGCCGTTAAGCGGCTCCCCGCGTACCTTTGTCAGCCATGACTGACCCAACTCCGGCCGCCAAGCCAAAGAACCTGCAGCGGCTCAAAACCGTCCTGCCCGACGTCTGGGCGTTGATCTGGCCCCGGCGTTACCTGTTGGGGCTCGGCTTCCTGCTGATCATCGTGAACCGCGTGGCCGGCATGGTGCTGCCCACGTCGAGCAAGTTCCTGATCGACGACGTGATCGGCGCGCGGCGCGTGGACTTGCTTCTGCCCCTCGTGCTCGTGGTGGGGAGCGCCACGCTGCTCCAGGCGGGGACGTCGTTCGCCCTCACGCACCTCCTCTCCAAGGCCGCGCAGCGCCTGATCGCGGAGCTGCGCGAGAAGGTCATGCGGCACGTGATCCGGCTGTCGGTCGCCTATTTCGACCAGAACAAGACCGGCGCATTGGTGTCGCGCATCATGTCCGACGTGGAGGGCATCCGCAACCTGATCGGCACGGGCCTGGTGGAGCTGGCGGGCGGCATCCTCTCGGCAGCCCTGGCCGTGGGGATCATGTTCACCATCAGTCCCATCATGACTGGGCTCACCGCGTTGTTCCTGGCCGGCTTCGTCGTGGCGCTCTATTTCGCCTTCGGCAAGATGCGGCCGGTGTTCCGGGAACGCAGCAAGATCTACGCGGAGGTCACCGGCCGGCTCACTGAGACGCTGGGCGGCATCCGCGTGGTCAAGGGCTATCGGCGCGAAGAGTCCGAAGCGGGCGTGTTCCACCAGGGCGTGACGCGGCTTCTCACCAACGTGCTCAAGACGCTCACCGCGATGTCGGTCATGGGGCTCTCCGGGAGCCTGCTGATCGGCCTCGTCGGCGCCACCGTGATGTGGGTGGGCGCCCGTGAGGTGCTGGCGGGTCACATGACCCTGGGCGGCCTGTTCACCTACACGATCCTGCTCGGCTTCCTCGTGGCGCCCGTGGTCCAGGTCGTGAGCATCGGCACGCAAATCACGGAGGCTCTGGCGGGACTGGAGCGCACCAAGGAGGTGCTGTCCGAGAAACAAGAAGACGCCGACCCCGATCGGCGCTTCGTCCTGCCGGACATCGTTGGCCACGTGGTGTTCGAGAACGTGAGCTTCGCCTATGAGCGCGATCGCATGGTGCTGCGAGACGTGAGCTTCGCGGCCAGGCCGGGCACGGTCACCGCGCTGGTGGGCCCCTCCGGCGCGGGGAAGTCCACGTTGATCGGCCTCGTGGCCTCGTTCCACAAACCCACCAAGGGACGCGTGCTGGTGGACGGGGTGGACCTCTCGACGGTGACGTTCGATTCCTACCGCACGCGGCTCGGCGTCGTACTCCAGGACACGTTCTTGTTCGACGGCACCATCCGGGAAAACGTCGCGTTCGCGCATCCGGACGCCACGGAACAGGAAGTCCTCGCCGCGTGCCGCCGGGCGCGGGTGGATGAGTTCGCCGAATCCATGGAGAAGAAGTACGACACCATCGTGGGCGAGCGGGGCGTGAAGCTGTCAGGCGGCCAGCGGCAGCGCGTGGCGATCGCGCGGGCCATTCTCGCCAACCCGCGCATCCTGATCCTAGACGAGGCGACGTCCAGCCTCGACTCGGAGTCGGAGGCCCTCATTCAGGAGGCGCTGGGATACCTGATGCAAGGCCGCACAACGTTCGTCATCGCCCACCGGCTCTCCACCATCCGGCGCGCCGATCAGATCCTCGTGCTCGAGCGCGGCGAAATCGTGGAGCGCGGCACGCACGCCTCCCTGTACGCGGCCCGGGGGCGGTATTACGAGATGTACACCAAGCAGCACGGCGTGGAGGCCAATCTGTTCCTCGCCCCCGGGGAAGGCGAGCAGCCGCCCGCCGAGGAGCCGGAGCAACTCCCTCGCCCGGAGCCCGCGGCGTGGATCCCGAGGCTCTGATCGAGATCGAGCACCGCCAGGACGAGCACCGCTTTGTCGCGCGGATCGGCGCTGACGAGGCCTATCTCGTGTATCACCCGCTGAAGGATGGCGTCCTCGACTACGCATCCACCTACACGCCGCCCCGGCTGCGCGACCGCCACATCGCCAGCACCATCGTGAAGCACGCACTGGAATACGCGCGCATGAACGGGCTCAAGGTCGTGCCAAGCTGCTGGTTCGTGGCGGGGTACATCGAGAGGCACCCGGAATACGGGGACTTGAAGGCGTGAGCCGTAGGGGTGAGGGGTGGCCTCCCGGCCCCTCACCCCTCACCCTGCTTCACCGCACCGTCTCTCCCGCCACTACGTGCGGCGTGCTTCCCAGCCTCCGGTTCAGCTCCGGAATCACCTGCGTAACGATCGCGTTCGCCTCGTTCACCACCTGCTCGGTCTCGCTCCGCAACTCGGCGAGCCGCCGCTTCTGCGGCTCGGTGGGGGCCGCGAGCGGCCGCGCAACCGACCCGAGCAATGACGTCAGCTCTTCCCGCAACCGCGGATACTGGCGGTAACCAAAGCCGGGCAGCGGCCGGGTGAGCTTAGCGCGGAGATCGCTCACGCGTTGCAGCGCCGCTCGCGCCGCCCCAACCAGCGCCGTGTCCGCCGTCGGCCCGTTCGAGCCATTGCCATTGTTCGCCGCGGCCGCCGCCGTCTTGCTGAGGTTCTCGATCAGGCCGCCGAGCTGCTTCTTCAGGTCTTCCATGCGGTCAACGACCTGATTGACCTGCGACACGAGGTCCCGCAGCTCGAGTGCCGCGGCGAGTTGCGCCTCGTAATCGGCCTGCGCCACCTGGACCCGTGGGTCTGGCAGGACCCGAACGGGTTTGCTGAGCTCGCGGCCTCCGGCCCGGAGCGTGACGGTGTATTCACCGGGCGCCACGGCCGGCGCGCCCCCACCCCCAAAGAACCCGCCGCCACCACCCCCGCCCCCGCCCCCTGCACCCTGCTGACTCTGCGCCGGACGCGGCGGATCGTACCGCAGGTCCCACGCGAGACGATTGACGCCGGCCTTCACGTCGTTTCGCCGCAGCTCGCGGATTCGCTTGCCGCTGCCGTCCGAAATGGTCACCACCACCGGCGCGGTGGGATCGGCTTTGACATAGTACGTGATCAGCGCGCCGTAGGGGGGATTGGCAGCCCTGTAGGTCTCGGAGCCGAGCGAGGCGTCCCTGCCCCACACCATCCAGCGGACCGCCGGTCGCACGTCGAACAGATACGCCTCCGCCTGCATCGCCGCTCCGAGCTGGCGCAGCGCCGTGATGTCATCCAGGATGTACACGCCGCGCCCGTGCGTGCCGACGATGAGATCATGCTCGCGCGGGTGCACCTTGATGTCCCGCACGGACACCGGCGGCATGTTGTTGCGGAGCGACACCCAGCGCTGGCCGCCATCCCACGAGGCGAAGATCCCCAGCTCGGTCCCGAGATACAGCAGATTCCGCACAACCGGGTCCTCTCGGATCACCTGCGCGTAACCCATGAGCGGCAGGTTGCCACGCAACGACGTCCAGGTCCGGCCGTAGTCCGTGGTTTTGAACACGTGCGGCGTGAAGTCGTCGTCGCGGTGCCGATCCACGGCCACGTAGGCCGTTGCCGCATCGTGCGGCGACGCCTCGATCCGGGCGATCCAGGACGCCGGCGGCAGGCCGCGGATGTTCCCCACCACGTTGCTCCACGTACGCCCGCCGTCCTGCGTCACCTGGATATTGCCGTCGTCCGTGCCCACCCAGATCACGCCGGCCCGCACCGGGGACTCGGCGACGGTGAGGATCGTGGAATGGAACTCGGCCGCCGTGTTGTCCACGTAGATGGCGCCGCCCGAGGACTGCTGTTTGCTCTTGTCATTCGTGGTGAGATCGGGACTGACGGGCTCCCACGACTGCCCGTAGTTGGTGCTTTTGAACAGCACGTTGGCGCCGAAGTACACGGTGCCCGGGTCGTGGGGCGAGAGATGAATCGGCGAATCCCAGTTGTAGCGGTAGGGGTGATCGGCGATGCCGTCGCCCGCAGATCCCACGCGATAGGGGTATGGATGAATGCTGCGCGTGGAGCCCGTGCGCGTATCGGTGAGGAAAATGTTGCCGCCTTGAGAATTGGAGTACACCAGATGCGGCGCCGAGAGGTCCGGGACGGCGTAGAACCCGTCGCCGCCGCTCACGGTGAACCAGTCGTCCTTGCGGATCCCTTCGGCGTATGGCACGGCACTCGGCCCGCACCAGTTGCCGTTGTCCTGCAGCCCGCCGCACACGTAGTACGGCGTCCGCATGTCGTAGAAGACGTGATAGAACTGTGACAGCTCCACGTTGTTGATGATTTCCCAGGTGGCGCCGCCGTCATTGGAAATCTGGTAGCCCCCGTCCGAGCCGGAGAGCACGCGGTTCGAGTTGGCCGGGTCGATCCACAGCGCCTGGTGGTCACCGTGCACTCCCTGGCCCACGCTGCGAAACGTGGTGCCGCCGTCGGTGGACTTGTACAGCCCGCCGGACAACGACCAGACCGTGTTCGGATCGTTGGGGTCAACGCGGATATCGCTGTAGTAAAACGGCCGGAAGTTGATGTTCGGATCGTCGTGCACCTTGCGCCACGACTCGCCCCGATCATCCGACCGGAACAGGACGCCCTCCGATTTCGTCTCGGTGATCATGTACACCGTGACCGGATGACTGCGGGACGTGGCGACGCCGATCCGCGCCATCGGACCCTTGGGGAGACCGTTGGTGAGCCTGGTCCAGGTGGCTCCCGCGTCCGTGCTGCGGTAGAGCGCCGTCTTCTCCCCGCTGTCGTCGAACCGCCAGGGCCGGCGGCGGAAGGTCCACATGCCCGCGTAGAGGATGCGGGGGTTAGCGGCATCCATGGCGATGTCGGAGCAGCCGGTGTCGCGATCCACGAACAGCACCTTCTGCCACGTCTTGCCGCCGTCGGTGGTGCGGAACACGCCACGCTCGTCGTTCGGGCCCCAGGCGTGGCCCAGCGCGCACACGTAGGCCACGTCGGGATCTCTCGGGTCCACCTCGATCCGCTTGATGCGCTCGGTGTTGTCCAGCCCCAGGTGGGTCCAGGTCTTGCCGCCGTCGGTGGAGCGATAGACCCCGTTACCGAACGAGGCCGAGTTCCGCGGGTCGCCCTCGCCGCTCCCCAGCCAGAGCACGTTGTGGTCCGACGGGGCCACGGCGAGCGCGCCCACGGAATACACGGCCTGGTCGGTGAACTGCGCCTCGAACGTCGTGCCGCCGTTGGTGGTCTTGAACACGCCGCCGTCGGCGCCGGCCACGTAGAACGTGTCGGGGTTGCCGGGAACACCGGCGATGGCCGTCACGCGGCCGCCCATGTTGGCCGGTCCGATCGCACGCCACGTGAGCGCCTTCAGCGCGGCCACCTCCGGCGGCTGGGCTGGCGCGGCCGCCTGCTGCCCCGAGGCCGTCGCCGGAACGAGGAGCACCAACGCCGCACACCCGGCGCGGCGCAGCGCGAACGTCAGGTCTGCCATAGCATCAACTCCCAAGAGTCGGTCGAACGGGGAGAGGGAACGTGCCGAAAGCGTAGCGCCGCGGGCTGCCCGCGCGCCAGATGGTCGAGGCTACCAGCCGAGTGCCCGGGCGGCTATTTTGTGTGGCTTTCCCGAACGCGACTTAGATGGCGGATATCTCGCTCACCCGCACGCGCATGCTGCTCGTCTCGGGGACGGCCAACCGTCCGCTGGCCGAGGGGATCAGTGAGCATTTGGGGCAGCCGTTGTGCGCGGTGACGGTCCGGCGGTTCGCGGACGGGGAGATCTTCGTGAAGATCGATGAGAACGTCCGTGGGCAGGACGTGTTTATCGTGCAGCCGACGAATCCGCCCGGGGACAACATTCTCGAGTTGTTGCTGTTGATTGACGCGGCCAAACGCGCGAGCGCAGCCCGAGTGACGGCCGTGATTCCGTACTTCGGCTACGCGCGACAGGACCGAAAGGATCAACCGCGCGTGGCGATCAGTGCCAAGCTGATGGCCAATCTGGTGGAGACCGCCGGCGCCGAGCGGGTGCTCGGCCTGGATTTCCACCAGCACCAGCTGCAGGGCTTCTTCGACATTCCGGTGGACCACCTGTACTGTGCGCCGGTGTTCACGCAGCACTTTCGTCAGAAGAAGCTCAAGGACCCGGTCGTCGTGGCGCCGGACGTGGGCAGCGCCAAGATGGCTCGCGGATTCGCGCGGCGACTGGATGCGGGGTTCGCCATCATCGACAAGCGGCGGCCGTCGGCCAACGTCGCCGAGGTCGTGAACGTCGTGGGAGAGGTGGAGGGCCGGGACTGCCTGGTGGTGGATGACATGATCGACACGGCCGGCACGGTCACGGAATCGGCCAAGGCGTTGAAGCGGCTGGGCGCGCGCGAGGTGTATTGCTGTGCTTCCCATGCTCTGCTGTCCGGGCCGGCGGTGGAGCGGCTCGTGGCCTCGCCCATCGCGGAGGTGGTCGTGTCCAACACGATTCACATCCCGGAGGAGCGGCGGTTCGACCGGCTAACGGTGCTGTCCATCGCACCGCTCCTGGCACAGGCCATCCGGAACACCCACAGCGACCGGTCCGTCAGTTCGCTGTTCGATGAAACCGCGGTCGAGTCGGGCGGGCGGTCCAGGAGCCGCAAGGCCGAGCGAGCCGCCAAGACGGAAGACGCGCACGAGGAACGACAAACACGCCGGGTGAAGGCGTAACGCCGACCGGCGAGAGGGGTTCGTCACATGACAACGGCAGTCCGCATCAGCGCAGAGCGGCGAACGAAGACGGGCAAGGGCGTCGCCCGCCAGCTGAGGTTGCACGGGCGAGTACCGGCCGTGCTGTACGGGCATGGACGCCCCACGGACGCGCTCTCCGTGTCCGCCACGGAATTGGAGCGAGCGTTGACCGGGCACAGCGTTCAAACCACCGTCGTGGAACTGAAGCTCGACGGCTCGACCGTGAAAACGCTGATTCGCGAAATCCAGCGTGATCCGATGCGCTGGAGCATCATCCACGTGGATTTCTACGAGCTGCACGCCGGCGAGAAGATCAAGGTCGAAGTGCCGGTCCGGCTGATCGGGTCCCCGGAGGGCGTGCGGACCGCCGGCGGCGTGCTCGATCAGGTCATGCGAACCGTGCAGATGGAGGTCATGCCCGAGAACATCCCGGACCACATCGACCTGGACGTCACGCACCTGAACATCGGGAAGTCGTTGCACGTGCGAGACGTAGTGATTGAGGGAGCAACCATCCTGTCGGACCCCGACGCGACCGTGTGCACCGTCGTGCCGCCGCGGACCGAGGAGGCGCCGCCCGTGCCGACGGCCGCCGAGGAGGTTGCCGAGCCCGAGCTCATCCGCAAGCCGCGAGCCGAGGGCGAAGAAGCCGAAGGCGAAGGCGAGGCCGAGAAAGCCGAGGAGTAACCCCTGCGGACGGTCATCGGGCTCGGAAATCCCGGACCGGAGTACGCGTACACCCGCCACAACGCCGGGTTTATTCTGGCGGACGCGCTGGTCGCGGCCTGGGAGTTCGGCCCGTTTCGGCGCGACGGGCCGGTTCGCATCAGTCGCGGAACCGTAGCGGGCACGCCGGTCCGCCTCATCAAACCCCTCACCTACATGAATCGCAGCGGGTCGGCGCTCCGCTCGCTCCTGAGCGACGCCGACTTCGACCCGCCGCGCGACCTCCTGGTGCTGGTGGACGAAGCCGCCCTGCCGCTCGGCAGATTTCGCCTGCGAGCCCGAGGGTCCCATGGCGGCCACCGGGGTCTCGAGAGCGTTGAGCTGGCGCTCGGGTCACGCGAGTACGCGCGGCTCCGCATTGGCGTGGGGCCCCAGCCACCCGAGCAGCCGCTGGAGGACTACGTGCTCGAACGTTTTGCCAAGGACGAACTCGAGGTGTTGCGCGACCTGCTGCCGGAACTGTGCGAGGCAGTCACCTGCTGGGTTACCGACGGCACCGAGGTCGCGATGAACCGCTTCAATCGGCGCCGGCGCCCGGCCGGCTGATCAGATGCTCAGGCTCGGGATCGTGGGGTTGCCGAACGTCGGCAAGTCCACGTTGTTCAACGCGCTCACCAATGCCGGGGCGGCTGCGGATAACTACCCGTTCTGCACCGTGGATCCCAACGTCGGCATCGTGGCCGTGCCCGAGCCCCGGCTCGACCGCCTGGCTGCCGTGGTGCGGCCGCCCAAGGTCGTACCGGCGTTCGTGGAGTTCGTGGACATCGCCGGCCTGGTCGAGGGCGCAAGTCGCGGTGCCGGGCTGGGCAACCAGTTCCTGTCACACATCCGCGAAGTGGACGCGATCATCCATGTGGTCCGTTGCTTCGACGACCCTGACGTCACGCACGTGACCGGGGACGTGGACCCCGAGCGGGATCACGACGTCATCACCAGCGAGCTGGCGCTGGCGGACCTGGCGATCGTGGAGCGAAGGCTGGAAAAGGCCCGCAAGACGGCTCGCGCGGGGGACGAAGCCGCCCAGGCCGAAGTCCTGCTGCTCGAGCGAGTGACCCACGAGCTGGAAGAGGGACGCGGCGCGCGGGAGGCGGGCGAGGACAATGCCAGCATCCGCGCCCTGCGGCAACTCGGGTTGCTCACGGCCAAGCCGATCCTGTACGCCGCCAACGTCTCCGAACGGGACCTTGCCCGCCCGTCCGTGCCCGCAGTGGAACGACTGCGGGCCGCCGTGCAGCGGCATCACGAGGAGGCCGAGGTGGTGGTGTTTTCGGCGCGATTCGAAGCCGAGCTGGCCGAGCTGCCGGCGGCGGAGCGAGCCGAGTTTCTGGCAAGCGCGGGGGTCACGGAGTCCGGACTCGAGCGGCTGATCAAGGCCGGATATCGCCTCCTGGGACTCGAGACATTCTTCACCGTGGGCGACAACGAGGTGCGTGCCTGGACGATTCACCGGGGGGCGACGGCCTTCGAGGCCGCCGGCGAGATCCATTCCGACTTCCAGCGAGGGTTCATCCGCGCAGAGACCGTGTCGTGGGAAGATTTCGTCGCCGCCGGCTCGTACAAGGCGGCCCGGGAGCGGGGGCTCGTCCGCAGCGAGGGCCGGGACTACCGCGTGCGGGATGGGGACGTGTTGTTGTTCCGGTTCAATGTCTGAGCAGGGGCCAGGAGAAACGGAGAGAGGAGGGACAAAGCGGGACGACGCTCTTTGCGGTCCCCGCCCCGCGCCGTCACTCCTCGCCCGTTTCGTGTGGACATTTCCCTCGCGACCGGCTACTGTTCCCGCTCGACATACCTCCTACTCCGGCCGGCACCGGGCCGGGGTCGCCATGAGACCAAAGGATGGTGGCATGACTCGTAAGTACGAGGTTGTGTACATCTTCGACAGCACGCTGGACGAGGCGCAGGTGAATGAACGCCTGCAACGGTTCCACGCGTTGCTTCCCCCTTCCACCGACGGCGAATCAGGCATCGCGTCCCTCGAGCACTGGGGGAAGCGCACGCTGGCCTACCCCATCAAGCGGCGGGACACGGGCTACTACGTCGTGGCGAAAGTGACCACGAACCCCACGGCGTTGCCCGAATTCGAGCGCGCCATTCGGCTGGACGAGAGCGTGCTGCGTCACCTGGTGGTGATCGACGAGGGGGCGACACCGGCGGCGGTCAAGGTGGATGACGACGTTGCGGACGACATTCGCGGCGAGGATCTGGACGAATGAAGCGGCCCACCAAGTCGTGCACGATTTGCGAGACGGGAGTCCGGGTGGTGGACTTCAAGGACGAGCGCACGCTCGTTCGATTCACCTCTGAGCGCGGTAAGATCCTTCCCGCGCGCCTCACGGGGAACTGCGCCCGGCATCAGCGCCAGCTCGCGCGTGCCATCAAGCGGGCGCGTCAGGCGGCCTTGATCCCTTACATCCGCGGGTACGTTCGCTGACGTGACCACCGGGTCCGAGCAGGGGCCTTCATCGCGGGGCCGGCTCGGGCGCGTGGTGGGCGCGGCAGTGGCGTTTGCCCTGCTCGCCCCCGTGGGCCTCGCAACGGTGCCCCTCGCCACGCTGGTCCTCCTCTCGCGCCCCAGAACGGGCGGCGAGCTGGTCGCGGCCGGGCTCGCGTCCGGGGTGAGCCTCTGGTGGCTCCTCGAGCCGGGCACGATGGCCGACCAGACGGCCAAAGCCGCGGCCGTCATCGCCACGGCGACGTTCGTGCTGGCGTCCCGCTACAGCAGGAGTTCGCTGACGCACCGCGTCCTGTTGGCGGCAGGGGCGGCGGCCGTGGGGCTCGCCGTCATGTTCCTCGCCGGACCATGGGCGTGGGACGACGTGCGATTTTGGGTGGAGCGCCGTACGGGGTTCGCAGTGCGCCTGGTGCTCGCGCGGTTCTTCGTGACGGCATCCACCACGAGCTCGGCGGCGAGCGTCGGCGCGGACCTCGAGCGGTGGTTCGACGCCAGCGTCGAGTTCCTCGCCGACCACTACGCAGCCGTCGTGGCGCTGCAGTTAATGGCGGGCCTCGTTTTGGCCTCCAGCCTGTACCACCGCGTGACGAGACAGCCCATCGCCGCTCCCGTCGGCAAGTTCCGCGACTTCCGGTTCACGGAACACATCGGGTGGATCGCCGTGGTGGCGCTGACCGTGATCCTGGTGCCGCGACTGGCGGCGGCGAAACTCGCGGCCGCCAACTTGCTGATCGTCACGGGCGCGCTGTACGCGCTGCGTGGTCTTGCCGTGGCGGCGTTCGGCATCTCCGCGGCCGGTGGGGCCGGCGCGGGCACGGCGATCCTCACCGCTCTGGCCGTGGTGTTCATCTTGCCCGCGGTTGTGGCGGGCGCCATCCTCCTCGGCGTCCTGGATGCGGGCCTGGATCTTCGGCGCCGCTGGGACCGGGTGGGGCGATCCGCAGGTTGATGCGCAACAGACCTCTTTGACTCGCAACAGGGTTCTCCTATGGACGTGATTCTTCGCGAAGACGTGCAGCACGTTGGGCGGGCGGGGGAGATGGTGACCGTAAAGGACGGCTACGCCCGCAACTTCCTGATTCCACGCGGCCTTGCCGTGGTCGCGACCGAGGGCAACCGGCGCCGCATCGAGGCGGAGCGGGAGCGACGCGCAGTACGTCACGCCTCTCAGCGGGCCTCGGCGGAAGAGCTGGCTCAGCGGCTGGGCGACGTGTCCCTCACCTTCACGATGAAGGCCGGAGAAAGCGATCGCCTGTTCGGTTCGATCACGGCGGCCGACATCGCAGCCCGGCTCGCCGAGCAAGGCTACGAGATTGACAAGCGCCGGATCGAGCTGACCGAGCCGATCAAGCTGGTTGGCATCTACAAGGTGCCCGTTCGTCTCGACGCGGGGGTCCACGCCGAAGTGCGGGTCTGGGTGGTCCGGGAATAGCGGCGCCGTGCCCAACGGGGCGGTTGGGATCGCCTACCTGGACGGCCGGCGGCTCAGCCGGTGCGTACTCGCGGCGGCGGATTGGGTCGAAGCCGGTCGCGACGAACTGAACCGCATCAACGTCTTCCCCGTTCCCGACGGCGACACCGGCACCAACTTCGCCCTCACCATGCGGGCGGTGGCCGAGGCCGTGCGCACACTGGAAGCATCAGCGCCGCTTCCCGTGGTGGTCCGCGCCATAGCCGACGCGAGCGTGTTCGGTGCGCGCGGCAACTCCGGCATGCTCCTGTCGCAGTTTCTCGTGGGGTTCCGCGAGGCGCTTGGCGATCGCGACGTCGTGGGTCCGGCGGAACTGGCGCACGCCATGCGGCAGGGCGCGGACCGGGTGCTCGCGGCGCTCGAGGAGCCGGTGGAGGGTACGATCCTCACGGTGTGCCGGGACGTTGCGGCCTGCGCCGAGCGCACGGCCCCGCGCGCCACCGGCCTCGACGTGCTGATGCGCGAGGTCCTGCAACAGGCCCGCGCCACCCTGCTGCGCACACCCGATTTGCTTGTCTCGTTGCGCGAGGCAGGGGTGGTGGATGCCGGAGCCCAGGCGTTCGTGCGCGTGCTCGAAGGCGTGGTTCGACTGCTCGACGGCAGGCACGGCGCGGGAACGGATGGCGCTCCACGCGCCAGCGGCATCGCGGCCGCAGCACGCGTCGAGGTCGCCCACGATCGCGACTACCAGTTTTGCACCGAAGCCCTGGTTCGGGGCGATGCGCTGCCCGCCACCACGGCGATCCGCGCCGCCCTGCGTCCCCTTGGCGGCTCTCTGGTCGTGTCCGCCACGGGAGATCTGGTGAAGATCCACATCCACACGAATACGCCGCACCGGGTCTTTGAGGTCGCCGGGAGCTGGGGCACGCTTCAGGCGACCAAAGCCGAGGACATGCGGCAGCAGCATCGCCGGCTGGCGGAGGCGCGCCGCAAGGTGACGATCATCGTGGACTCGTCCTGTGACTTGCCGGATGACATCGTGGATCGCCACGGGATCGTGGTGGTTCCGGTTCAGGTCCTGGAGGACGGCGTACCGCGCCTCGATCGCGTGGAAATCGACGGGCCAACGATCTACCGGCGGATGCGCGAAGGCGTGGTGTTCACCACCTCGCAGCCCACGCCGGGGGCGTTCTTGCAGGCCTACCAGGATGCGTTGAGCGACAGCGACGCCGCCGTGGCGCTCATGCTGTCGGGAACCCTCTCGGGCACCTTCGCGTCGGCCCAGGCCGCGGCGCGCCGCTCCGGGCTGGGCGGGATTCGGGTGGTGGACTCGCGCACCGTCACGCTGGGACTCGGGATGCTGGCCCTCGCCGCCGCGGAAATGGCCGAGGCCGGGCGATCGCCGGAGGAGATCGAGCGGGAAGTCCTCCGGCTGCGCGATCGCTCGGGCGGATTCTTCACCGTGGATACGCTGGACAACCTGATCCGCTCGGGCCGGGTCGGACGGGCGCGCGCATTCCTTGCGGGGTTGCTCGATCTCCGGCCGATCCTCGAAATCAACGCCGAGGGACGCGTGCAGAGTGTGGATCGTGCCCGCGGGCGACCCGCACTCGTGGATCGAGTGCTTCATCTCATTGAGCGGCGACTCAAGCCGCGGCCGCGAGCGGTTCGCTTCGGGGTGGTCCACGCCGACGCCCCTGACGTGGCCGCTCACCTGCGAGACGAGCTGACGCGGCGATACGCCCCGCGGGATTGCTTCGTCGCGCCGGTCACCGCCGCCCTCGGCGTGCACGTCGGCCCCGGGGCGTGGGCGGTGTTCTATCAGGTGGAGGATCCGGACTGGCTGCCCGCGGGAACCCTATCGCCCTGAAATGATTATTATTGAAGGGTAGAGGCAGCCCCGGTCACGCATCGCCCGTTGGAGGTGGCGGATTCACACAGCCGTACAGGCGCTGGTCGAGCACAAAGCGGTGGACGTGGTCGTCCTGGACCTGCGCCGGGTGAGTGATGCCGCCGATTATTTCATCATCGCATCGGGAACCTCCGACACCCACGTGCGGGCCCTGGCCGAGCATGTGCTGGAAAGCTGCGGACGCGCCGGGCAACGGGCCCACCACATCGAGGGGCTCACCGCCGGCCGATGGGTACTGATTGATTTCGTGGACGTGGTCGTCCACGTGTTTCACCCCTCCTTGCGCCGATTCTATCAGCTGGAGCGCCTGTGGGCAGACGCGCCGGCGGTGGAGGCGGGCGCCAACGCATGAAACGGAAGGCGGCCATGCTGCGCATAGCACGATCCGTGGTGGCGCTCACCGGCCTGGTCGTCGGTTCGCTCCAGGCGCAGTACTTCGGTCAGAACCGCGTGCAGTATCGGGACCTGAAGTTCTCCGTCATCCAGACCGAGCATTTCGACATCTACTACCACGATGGCGAGCGCCAGGCCGCCGTGGATGCCGCCCGCATGGCCGAACGGGCCTATGCGCGCCTGTCGCGCGTGCTCAACCACCAGTACCGCGAGCGCCAGCCCATCATCCTGTTCGCGTCGCACTCCGAGTTTCAGCAGAACAACATCAGCGACGTAAGTGAGGGGACTGGCGGCTTCACGGAGCCGTTCCGACATCGGATTCTGCTGCCGTTCACCGGCTCCTATGCCGACTTCGATCACGTGCTCCAACACGAGATCGTCCACCAGTTCCAGTTCGACGTCTTCGCGCGCGGCCGGATTGGCGGCGGCATTCAGCGCCTGATCAGCGTCAATCCCCCGCTGTGGTTCATGGAGGGCATGGCGGAGTACCTGTCCCTCGGGCCGGTGACGCCGGAAACCGCCATGTGGCTGCGGGACGCGGCGCTCGAGGGCCAGCTGCCGTCCATCGAAGAGCTGACTTTCAACCCCGATGTCTTCCCCTATCGGTTTGGTCACGCGTTGATGGCGTACATCGGGGAGCGGTGGGGCGACGCGGCGGTCGGTGAGGTGCTGCACGCGGTGGCGACGGCCGGTCTGGCGGACGGGGTCCGCCGCGCGGTGGGCATGTCCCTCGAAGATCTGTCCGACGAGTGGCACGACGCCGTGCAGCGGGCCTATCTGCCCCAGATCGCGGAATTCGAGAAGCCGCGACGGTTCGCGACGCCGCTGCTCAACAAGCGCCGCTCCAGTGGCACGCTCCACATCTCGCCCGCCCTGTCACCGGACGGGAAGGAAATCGCGTACTTCTCGGAAGGCAGTTCCTTCTTCATCGATCTATATCTCGCCGACGGCGAATCCGGCCGGATCAAACGCCGCCTCATCAAGAGCGCATTCTCTTCCGATTTCGAGAGCCTCCGCTTCATCTATTCTGGGGGCTCGTGGTCACCGGATGGCCGGATGTTCGCCATCGCCGCCAAGCGCGGCGGGCAGGACGACCTCGTGATCTTCAACGTGGAGCGGCGGCGGGTCGAGCGCCGTATCCAGGTCCCGCTGCACGGTCTGACCACGCCCTCATGGTCTCCCGATGGCCGGCGCCTCGTGTTTACCGGATACGACGGCGGCTTGTCAGACCTGTTCACGGTTGACGTGGACGGCTCCAACCTCACGCGCCTGACCAACGACCGGTACGCCGATCTGCACCCGGTCTGGTCGCCCGACAGCCGCACGGTGGCCTTCGCGACGGATCGGGGCCCGCGCACCAACCTGGACGTGCTGGCGGTGTCTCCGCTGCAAATCGCGCTGTACCACTTCGACGGCGGGCGGATCGAGCTGCTGGACCACATGGAGGGGCTGAATATCAACCCCCAGTGGGCTCCCGACGGCCAGTCCATCGCGTTTGTGTCGAACCGGAGCGGGATTTCCAACGTCTTCCTGTACGATCTGACGGAGCGCACCGTCTACCAGATCACGAATGCCTTCACCGGCATCGCGGGCATCACACCGATCTCGCCGGCCATCTCCTGGGCGCGCGAGGCGGACCGACTCGCGCTCACGTACTATGAAGAGGGCGAGTACAACGTCTACTCGATTGACAACCCCCGCGCGCTCAAGACGACGCCGTACACCGGCGCCCGCCCGGCGCTGGTGGCGACCGCGGAGCCGGCGCGCGCGGACTCGACGCCGCCGGTGGACTTCGATGCCATCCCGTCGGCTGAACCCCTCGTGTCCTCGTCGATCTACCGGTTCCGCGGCGGATTCCGCGCCTCCGCCGCCGATCCGGTCACCGAGGGCGCAGGACCCGAGCCCGTGTCGGTGCGCGCGCTGCTCGACAGCGCCACGCTGGCGCTGCCGGACCCCGGCGAGTTCACGCTCAAGCCGTATTCGTCCAAGCTCTCCCCCGACTATGTCATTCAGCCATCGGTGGGCTACCAGCGCGACAACTTCGGCAACGGGCTGTTCGGTGGGACGGCGATCTCGCTGTCGGACGTGCTGGGGAACCAGCGGGTCATTCTCTCGGGCGAGGTGAACGGGAGGCTCGAAGAGGCCCAGCTACTGGCCGTGTACGCCAACCTGCGGCGCCGGATCAACTGGGCGGTGGGCTATCAGCAGAGCCCGATCTTCTTCTACTCGGGCAGCGCGCTGCGGGTGGACTCCGGCATCGGCTCGCTCTCGACGTCGCTCGACCGGTACATCATTCACCAGGCGTTTCTCGAGACGTCGCGCCCGTTCAGCCGATTCAGTCGCCTGGAGCTGGGCGTGCGGGCGACCAACGTGTCGCGCTCCACGCTCAATTTCGTGCAGTACTTCGATCCGCTGTCCGGCCTGATTCTCGATCAACGCCTGGAGAAACTCGGACTCGGGTCCACGAACTACCTGCAGCCGAACGTCGCGCTCGTGTTCGACAACTCCATCCCGCTGTGGGTGGGGCCGTTCATCGGCCGGCGGCATCGGTTCGAGTACTCTCCCGCCATCGGGGAGTGGCGGTTCCATCAAGTCCTGACGGACTACCGGCGCTACGACTATCTGTTCGGCCCGTTCTCGTTCGCGTCGCGGTTCCTGTTCTTCGGCCGGTTCGGGCGCGACGAAGCGCAGTTCCCGATCTTCATCGGCACTCCCGAGCTGATCCGCGGGTACACGGCTGGATCGTTCCGGCGCTTCGAGTGCCTGTTCGATCTGGGCGGTTCGATCTCCGGATGTTCCGCGCTGGATCAGTTGATCGGTTCGCGCATTGCGGTCGCCAACCTGGAGCTGCGCTTCCCGCTGGTGAGCAATCTGACGCTCGGCGTCCTGCCGATCCGCTTCCCGCCCATTGAAGGCGCGCTGTTCTTCGACGCGGGGCTGGCCTGGGACCGGCGCCACGCGTTCGACGACGGCACCATCGTCTGGTCACGCGGTGGCGGGGAGAATCGCGACGTCGTGCGTCAGCCGCTCAAGAGCTGGGGCGTCTCGATTCGCGGCAACGTCCTGGGGTTCCTGGTGCTTCGGGCCGACTACGCCAAGCCCCTCAGCCGACCCGGCAAGTCGGCGTACTGGACGCTGAGCGTCGGCCCGACGTTCTGACGCGGGTCGGCACGGCGGCTCGCGGAGCAGCATGGGCAAGACCCGCCTGAGCGTCGCATTGTTGGCCCTGGCCCTCACGCTGGCCGCGTGTGGGCCCGGGCGTGACAATCCGGTCCGTCGCGCGCTGGCCGAATCTCCTCCGGATCGAGGGCCCACCGCCGTGGCGTTTCGCTTGGCGGCCGGTCGCTCGGGCGGAGACACCCGCCTGTATGTGCTGCCGACACTGGATGAGGCCACCTGGCGCTTCCGCACGCCGGACCTGCGCACGGACGTCGTTGTCGGGTTCTCTCGAGATCAGGATGCGCTATACCTCCTCACTCCGAATCGGACGATCGCCGCGCTCGATCTGCAGACGGGCCGCGCACGCCTGGTGGATACGGCCGAGGTCACGGCCGCCACGCTCGGTCCGACGGGCCGGCTGCACCTCGTGCGCGCCGATGGCGCCGTCGGCGCCGTGGATCACCGCAACGTCGCGTGGTGGAGCACTCGCCTCGAGGCGCCACCGCGAGGTGAAGGACCGCGCCTGTGGGGTGGATCGGGCCGCGTGGTCGCCGTGGTGCCGGGCGATTCCGGACCTGAACTCGTTGTGCTCACCGCGACCAAGGCGATGCTCCGGCGCCGCATTCCACAGGGACCCGTGGCCGTCGGGCCGTGGGGCGAGATAGCCGTGGTGGGAACGGACTCCGGACTGATCACGCTCGACCTCAGCGATACGACGCGGACCTCATTTGTCCGACTGCGGCGCGCCGTGAAGGTCGTGGCCGTGGCTCCGGCCGGGCACCGCTATTACGCCGGAGACGCCGAGGGACGGCTGGTCGCCATCGACCCGCTCGAGGGTGACGTGGTGAACGACACCCGGCTCCCCGGCTCGCCCAGGGCCCTGCGGCTCGATCCACTCGGCCGCACGCTGCTGGCGCGGCCGGGCGCGGGAGATTCGGTGTGGATCGTGGATCTCACGCGATTCGAGTTCATCGCCACCGTCCCGAGTGAATGGCGCGACGATCTGCCCGCGGTGGCGCCAGACGGCAGTTTGCTGACCCCGAGGGACGGCGACGTCCTCGCCCTCGATCCTGATTCCCTGGTCGTGACGGGCCGCGTGAACGGCGGTGCGCGGGACCGCTGGCTGCTGGCCGCCTGGGACCCGCGGCGCCCGGCCTTGCAGCTCGCCGTAGACACCGCAACCCCCAGACCGGCCGACGATGGCGAACTGCATTTCGTGCAAGTGAGCAGCTCCGCGAATCAGGCCTGGGCCGATGACCTGGCCAGGAACCTGCGCGCCGCCGGCATCGAGGCGAGCGTCCTGGAGCCGTCCCCGGAAGAGGATCGCTTCCGTGTGGTGCTGGGACCTTACCCCACGCGCGAGGCGGCGGAGGCCATGGGTCGCAAGCTCGGCCTGCCTTTCTGGATCTTCACGCGGACGAGACAAGCGCCACCGCCGTTATGACGCCGCGCGAAGTCGCCAGCGTCCACTTTCCCAACCTCGCCCCGACACTGCTGGCGGATCGCTCCGTGGTCGCCGTGACGCCGGCCGGGGAGATCGCGTGGGCCGGCGGCGTGACGTGGGACCTTGCACGCGCGATCGCCCGTTCGGGCCGGCGCGTGCTTCTGGTGGACCTCTCGCTGGAGGAGCCGGCGCTACGGGATGGGGCAACGGACACCGTCGCCGAAGGGATCGTGGACGCGTTTGCGTTCGACGTGGCCCTGAATCACGTGGCGCGAGAGCAGGAACCCAACCTGTATTACATCGGCACAGGCTCGGCGGGCGCGCAGGCCGCGGACGTCGTTGCCAGCGATCGCTGGCAACGCCTGGCCCGCGGGTTCGCCAGCGAGGGGGCGCTTCTCTTGCTCTTCGTGCCCGCCGCGTTGCTCCCCCGGCTCAAGGTGGACCTGGGAGCCCTGGTCGTGGCGGCCAGGGAAGGATTCGTCCCGGATGCCGGCACCTTTCCCGGGATCTCGGCCCGCGTGCAGGCCGGCACACCGCTCGTGGCCATCGTGCGTGAGACTCCGCCCCCGGCTCCCGCTCGCGCGACCGGGGCCACGCGCTCGAGTGGGGCGACGCGGCGCAGCGTGTCGGTGGCGCAGGCGATGGCCGCACGACGGCAGGCGCAGCGTCACAGAGCGCGCGCCGGCCTTGTACTTGTCGCGGTGACCGGCGCGCTCGTCGGCCTCGTGGCGCTCGTGCGATGGGGACGCTCCGGGGCTCCGCCGCCGCCGGCCTCGCGCGACACCGTGGTCGCCGCCCCGCCCCCCTCCGCGGCGTACGGGCTGCCGGGGCCCGCCCGGGCGCCGAGGGACTCGCTGTTCTACAGCATTCAGATCGCCGCGTTCAACGCCCCGGAGCGCGCCGTGGCGTACTTGTCCGACCTGGGAGAGGACGGTCTCACGGGAACGGTCGCGCCCGTGGCCCTGGGGCAGCAGGGCTGGTGGCACCGCGTCCTGGTGGGGCTCGCCGGGAGTCCCAGCGGCGCGGACTCGTTGCTCCGGGATCTGTGGCGTCGGGGAGCGGTGCGGCAGCCCAACGGCACGATCCTGCGCACGCCGTTCGCCCTGGAGATCGGTCGCGCGTCAAGTCCCGAGGACGCACGTGACAGCGTGCTGGCCCTACGGCGACGCGGTATCGCCGCGTACATTGTGGCGGCGGCGGACGGCACGGCGAGCATTCTCGTGGGCGCGTTCGAAGATCGAGACCAGGGCCGGGCCGCCGACTCGCTGCTCCGCGCGACTGGCGTCACCGGCGCGCTCGTCCCACGGGCTGGACGGAGGCCATGAAGCTCACCCGACTCACGCTGTCCGGCTTCAAATCGTTTGCCACCACGGTCGAGCTCGCGTTCGACGAAGGCGTCACGGCAATCGTGGGCCCGAACGGGTGCGGCAAATCGAACATCTCGGATGCCGTGCGCTGGGTCCTGGGCGAGCAACGGACCCGCGTCCTGCGGGGTCAGCGCATGGAAGAAGTCATCTTCCACGGCTCTGCCAAGCGGAAACCGGTGAACATCGCCGAAGTGACGCTCACGTTCGACAACAGCTCGGGCATCCTGCCAATCTCCTACGCCACGGTCGAGATCGGGCGGCGGTTGAGTCGCAACGGGCAGAGCGACTACGTGATCAACCAGTCGTCGGTGCGGCTGCGCGACGTACAGGACCTGCTGCGCGGCACCGGGTTGGGCAGCGACGCCGGCGTGGTGATGGAAGCGGGCATGATCGATCGGTTGCTCTCCGACCGCGCCGAGGAACGGCGCTCCTTGTTCGAGGAGGCGGCGCGCATCGGTCTCTACCGGGACCGCAAGACCGTGACGGAACGCCGGCTGGAGAAGACCACGGAAGATCTCACCCGGCTCGATGACCTGATCTCCGAAGTCCAGACGCAGGTTCGCAGCCTGGCGCGCCAGCGGGGTCGGGCCGAACGCCACCAGCAGTTCGCCGAGGAGCGGTTCGCGATCGTGATGACGCTGGCGCGCCATGATCTCGCGGAGTTCGATCGCCGGAGCGCCGAGCTTGCGGCGGAGCGCGAGGCTCTCACGGCGGGAAGCCCGGAACACGCGGCACGACTCCAGGCCGCCGAACGTCAACGTGAGGCGGCGGTCCTGGCGCGTGCCACGGCCGAGGCACGTCGGTCGGAAGTGGAGCGGCGGCTGGCGCAGGCCCAGCTCGACGTGGGGCGCCTCGAGGGCGACCTCGCGCTGGCCAGCGAGCGGTTGGAGCACGCGGCGAGCCGCGCCGCCCGAGCCCGTGCGGAGCGGGACGAGGCCCGGGAGCGAGCCGCTCAGGCAGCCCGTGAGTTGGCAGCGGCGACGGCGGAGCGCAGCGCGGCTCACGCCGCGCGGGTCTCGGTCCAGACGGAGCTGGACCTTCGCACCGCGAGCGAAACGGATGCGCGCGAGCGCCTGGCCGCGCAACGCGAGCAGGTTCGCACCCTGGAAGCCCAGCGCCAGCAAGCGGCTGAAGAGGAGCGCGCGCTGGTCGGGGAACGTTCGGTGGCCGAGCGCGAGGTGGCCGATCTGCGGGAACAGATCGGCGGGCTGGAGCAGCGGCTGGCTGAAGCGGAGGCGGAGTACACCGCGGCGCGCGCGGAAGAGACGAGCGCCCGCGCGGCGCTCGAGCTGCGCGAGCGGGAGCACCACGCCGCCGTGGGCGAGTTGGAACGCGCGCGACACGCGCTGGCGGCCGCGCGAGAGCACGAGGCGGCGCTGCGCATCGAGGGCCGCGCGGCAACCGAGGCGTTGGCGCAGGTGGAAGCCCGCCGGGAGGCTCTGGAGGGACTCGAGCGCGAGCGTGTGGGGCTCGCGCCGGCCGCTCGCGCGCTGCTGGATGCCCGCACGGGCGGCCGCTTCCGGGAGGGTGACGTGCTCGGGCCGTTGAGCGACTTCGTGCACGCGAGCACCGCCGACGCGCGTCGCGCGGAGCGCCTCCTGGGAGAGTGGCTGCACGCAGTCCTGGTACGCGACGAGAGTGTCGTGGACGTGGTGGCGCAGTGGCATGCGGACGGACGTCACGGCCCGCTGCTGCTGTTGCCCCTCGCGCCGGGACCTCGGCGGCAGGCCAGCGGTTTGCCGGACGAGCTCGTGGTTGATTCTCCAGCGCGGGACTGGGTGGCCACGTTGCTCGCCGGTGATGCCGCGCTCGATCCTGATGCTCGCGCCATCCGGCGCGCCAGCGGGGCCGTGTACCTCGCGGGCGACACGGGACCGGGGGGTGGCGGGCCTATCGCGCGGCGTGCGGAACTGGACGCGCTGCGCGCCGAGGTCGAGGGAACCCGCGAGCGAGTGAGCAAACTCCATCGCGACATCGAGGTGGCCACCCAGCAACAGGAGGAGGCTGAGCGCGCGCTCGAGGCCGCCACCGCCGCCGCGGAGCGGGCGCGCACCACGCTGCACGAAGCGCAGGTCACGAGCGACGCTGCCGCCAGGCGCGTAGCCCGCGCGGGGCGCGAGCGGGGCGAGGTAGCAGATGGACTGGCGCGCGCGCGCAGCCGCCTGGAGGCCGGGGCGGCCCGGCTGCGGCAGATTGGCGGGGACGAAACCGCCGCCGCGCAGCGGCGTCGGCGGCTGGAGCAGTCCTATGCGTCGGCCCAGGCAATCCTGACCGAGCTGGAATCCGCGCAGGAGCTGGCGCGCGAGCGGCGGGTCCACTGGCAGGTGGAGGAAGCGCAAGTGGCCGCGCGGGCCGAGGCGGCGCTGGACCGGGAGCGACGGGCGCTGGCGGCGAAGGCAGAGGCGGAGGAGACCATCGCCAGGCTCGACGCCGAGCTTGCCGCCGTCGAGCAGGAATCCCGCGAGGTCGCCGAGCAACGGTCGCGCTGGCATGACGAGCTGGCGGAGCGTCGTCTCACGACGCAGCAACTGGAAAAGGCCGTGACGGACGCGGCGGCCGCGCTCGCCGTTGCCGAGCAGACCCTGGCCCAGGCGGAAAGCGAGCTGGAGCGACTGCGGGCGGAGTCATTGGACCTTCGCGAGCGGGAGCATCGGCTGGCGCTCGCTGCCGCGGACCTCAATGCCCGGCGCAACGCCATGGTGGAGCGCATCGAGGGGGAATGGCACCGGCCCATCGCCCACCTCCTCGCCACCGCTCCCGAGGTGGCGGGAGATCCCGCGGCACTGCGAGCGGAAGCGGAGCGTCTCGCGCAGGCCATCGAGGCCATGGGGCCCGTGAACCCCCTCGCCGTCGAGGAGCACGCCGAGGAAACCAAGCGCCTGGAGTTTCTCACCAGCCAGCGAGACGACCTGGTTCACGCGCGCAACACGCTGCTCGAGGCGATCCGCGAGATTGACGCCACGGCTCGCCAGATGTTCACCGACACGTTCGCCGCGATTCAGGGCAACTTCAGCAAGGTGTTCCAGACGCTGTTCGAAGGCGGAGAATGTGACATCCGGCTCGCGGACGAGAACGACCCGCTCGGCAGCGACATCGAGATCCGGGCCGCGCCGCGCGGCAAGCGAACACAGCGAATTCATCTCCTCTCGAGCGGCGAGCGTACTCTGGTGGCCATTTCGCTGCTGTTCGCGATCTATCTCACCAAACCCAGCCCGTTCTGCCTGCTCGACGAAGTGGACGCGCCGCTCGACGACGCCAACGTGGCCCGCTTTGTCCGGCTGCTGGACGAGTTCAAGTCCGAGACGCAGTTCATCGTGATCACGCACAATCCCCGCACCATGCAGGCCGCGGACGCCGTGTACGGCATCACCATGCAGGAGCCCGGCGTCTCCACCATCGTCGGCGTGCGCCTGGGAGAGGCCGCGTCGGTCTAGTGCCGCCACGGCCGTTGCGGCTGGGCGGCCCGGCGGTGTTGCTCGCCCTGGTCGCCCTGGTGGCCCCCACCGTCGAGGCACAGCGACCCTCCGTCTCGCCCCAGGTGGAGGTCGTGCTGGCGCGCCGCGATACGCTGGCGGTGTGGCTCTTCGCCCAGCCAGGCGCGACGCTGGACCGAGTGCGGGAAGCGGTGGAGTCGGCCGGGGGCCGCCTGCGGCGTGAGAGCGAGTGGCTCCATGCGGTTTCCGCCGAGGTGACGGCCCCTGCGCTGGCCGTGTTGCGGCAGAGCGAGCTGCTGCGACACATCCAGCCGGTGGCGCGATTCCGCGCCCCGGTCCTGCCACCCGCGACGGCCATCTCGCTCGTCCCCGGGGCGCCGTCCGCCGGCGCGCGCGACTCGCTCTATGGCCCCTCGGCGATGCCCTTCCGCCGGCTCAACGTGTTCGGGCTCGCCGACCGCGGCATTCGCGGCCGCGGCGTGCGGATCGCGATCCTGGATACGGGGTTCGAGACCGGGCTGTCCGCGTTCGACTCCGCCACGGTCGTGGCGCAGCGGGACTTCGTGGGTGATTCACTCGCACCGGATTCCGTCGTTCGCAACGAGCCCGGTGACGCCCCGCAGGCGTCGCGCCACGGCACCGCCGTATGGTCGCTGCTCGCGGCTCGCGTCCCGGGCGTCCTTATGGGGATCGCGCCGGAGGCCGAGTACATCCTCGCCAAGACCGAGGACGTGCGGTCCGAACGCCGTGTCGAGGAGGACAACTACGTCGCCGCGCTCGAATGGGCCCACTCCCTTGGCGCGAGAGTCGTCTCGTCGAGCCTCGGGTACTTCGATTTCGACGACGGCTTTGCGTACACGCAAGCGCAGCTGAACGGCGACATTGCGGTCACGACCATGGCCGCCGATGCGGCAGCTCAGCGTGGTATCCTGGTGGTGACGGCCGTTGGCAATACGGATTCCCCGGCACGCGCGCGCACTCTGGTGACTCCGGCGGACGGCGACTCCGTGATCGCGGCGGGCGCCGAGGACTCCCTGGGTACGCTGGCCGGCTTCAGTGCGCGCGGGCCCACCGCCGACGGACGCATCAAGCCTGATCTGCTCGCCCCGGGGGTTTCGGTCTGGGTGCGGGACACGCAATCGCCCAGCGGCTTCGGTCGGCTCGACGGGACGTCGTTCGCCACGCCGCTCCTGGCCGGCGTCGGCGCGTTGCTGCGCGAACTGCATCCCGGCCTCGGTCCCATGGACATTCGAGACGCCCTGCGGCGCACGGGCACCAATGCCGCCACACCCGATGCCAGCCGCGGCTGGGGCCGTCCGGACGCTGTCGCCGCCGCGTCGTTCCCCGGCGGGATCGTCCTCACGCAGCCCGCC